>CAMAVQ010000086.1 GCA_945861755.1 Gemmatimonas phototrophica | reverse complement strand
GAACTTGTACCCGGCCGCGTCCTTGCCAGCCACGTACGCGGTCAGGGTGCCAAAGAACCGGTCCCCGATCAGGAACATAAAAGTGGCGGTGCGGCTGGTGATCTGCGAATCGATCAGCTTGCCGCCGACGCCGTAAATCTCGTGGCGGTTATCGCCAGTTCCGGTCTTGCCCCCCACCGGCAGCAGGGTACTGTCGGCAAAAGCAAAGGCCCCGTATACCCGCCGGGCCGTGCCCTGTTCAACCACGCCGATGATGGCCTGCCGCGCCGTCCTGGCAACCTCGGGACGCAATACCTGTTCCCCCCCCTCCCGCTCGGGCTGCAGGATAGTCTCAAAAGGAGTATCCTTGGCGAAATGCAGTTCCTGCGCTCGCACCGAGGGATAACGCACACCATCGTTGATCAGGATGCCCATCAGCTCGGCCAGGGCGGCGGGGCGGTCCCCCGAAACACCGATAGAAGTGGCATAGGAGGGCACCAGGGACTCGAAGGGATACCCCAGCCGCTTCCAGGAGCGATGGATCTGCTCAAAGGCCTCCACCTCCAGCAAGGTGCGGATGCGGCTGTCCTGGCTGTTTTTCTGGTGGGTCTTGAAGAGCCAGTTGTACACCTCCAGGCGCTCGGCGGCGGAGGCAGCCATCAGTTCGCTGCGTTTGGTCTGCGGGTGCTGCTGCAGATAAGCCACCAGCCACAGCTCCAGGGGATGCACCCGGGCGATGTAGCCCCGGTCGGCCAGGGAATAGGAATCCATGCTGTAGCTTTTGTACAGGTCGCTGAGCGTGGAATTCGGCAGCACTGAATTGGGCAGATGGGACCGCATAAAGGTGGTAAATTTATCTAGGTCGGCGTCGGGTTTCACCGTGCGGAAAATCACCGCCAGGCGCGCCGGCGTCGGGTGGATATCTTGTAAAAGGCGTTCCAGCGGTTCGGCGAGGACCTGTTCCTTCCCCTTCTTCTTCTCCTGGTATTTCTTGTAGAAGCGGTTGAGGAATTCCTTGCCCTCGCGGTCAGCGAACTTCTCCAGATACACCTGCCGCGCCGGATCGTCGGGATCTTCGAACATGTCCGGGCTGCCGCCGCCCTGGAACATGTAGTAGCGCACGATGCTGCGCATCAGGCGGATGAAAACTAGATTGACGGAGCGGTACAGGCCATGCCGCACCGAGAAGACCCCGCCGTCGTCCTTCTCCGGATCGAAGTTGGCAAAGGTGTGCATGCCCCCGCCAGTGAAAAACTGTTCGGCGGGACTGGCCGAATAGGAGCGGTCCATAGCGGCTTCGAGCATGGCCGGCAGCGAGGTGTCGGCGCTGGAGGCCAGGTAGTTGAGGGCCCAGCGGCTGATCTGGTCGCTGGGAGGCGCCTCCACTTGGCGCAGCTTGGTCGGGGGCTGCCCGGCATAACGGTCATGTAACTCGGCGACGATTTCCAGATAGGTGATCAAGGTGCGCAGCTTGGCCGTGGAGCCCAGCTCCAGTTTGACCCCTTCGTTGATATTGAGGGGCTGGTTGAAGTTGTCGGCCTGCACCCGCATCAGATTCACGCGGTTCCCCCGCTCAAAGAGGGTGAAGCTGTAGATGACCTTGTCCGGATCGCCCTTTTCCAGCAGGCGGAAGCCGCGTAGTCCTGCCTGTTCGGCATAGGCCGGATCGCGCAGGCGGGTCAACATCCGGGTCACTTCGTCCTGGGTGCGGCGGTCGAGGGTGCTGAACACGGTCAGGTCCAGCCGGTCCAACTCGTAGAGCTGGGAGATGTCGAGATTGGCGGCCAGACGGCTGCGGATGGCACTGGCTGCCTTGCGCTCCACAAAGGGCACATCCGGCTGGGGCGGGCTGCCCCGGCGCAATTCCAGGCGGGCCTGCGCCACCGCCTCCCGCTCCACCGGCGAAAGCACGCCGGCCTGCACTAGGAGGGGCAGGTAACTGCGGACCAATTCGTCGAGGGCACGGCGGTCTTCGATTAAGTAAAAGGAAGGCCGCCTTTGGGAGAGAAAGAGCCCCAGCACCTGCTTATAGGCCAGGGCCCAGGCCGCCAGGTTGGGATCTCTGGAATTGGTCGGATGCTGGCGGAGGAGTTTGTTGACTTGGTCGAAATCGGCCCCGTACCACACCCACAGTCCATCACCCAGACCAGTGACCTCTCCGTATCCCGGTGCCGCCGCCAGGGGAATGGAGTTGATATAGTCCAGGGCGATCCGGTAGCGCGCCTCCGTGGTCTGTGGCCCATCCAGATAGGCCCGGAGGGAGGCCGATGCCATCTGGTTGAATTTGTCCTTCACCGAAAGCGTCAACCCCCCGGGAGAATGGCGGAACTTCTCGATCTGAGTAGCCAGGGTGCTGCCCCCGGGCGCCTTGTGGCTGTGGCTCACCATGCGGATCGCCATCTGCAGCACGGCGTTGGTCAGCCGGCCCCATTCCACCGCCGGATTTCGGTACGGATAGCGGGGGTCCAGCGCCTCGCGGTTCTCGATGAAGAGCAAGGTCTTGACCGCCGCCGGCGGGAGGTCTTCGAAACGCTCGTAAACCCGTTCGGGAAAGGTCACCGCAAAAAGCGGTTGGTTGTCCCGGTCGAGGATGCGCAGGCCGGTCTTGGTCTTTTCGTGATAGATGGGGAAGAGGCCCTTTTCCTCCAGCTTGAGCAGCTCCGGCGAGTTGCGCGCCTGGGCCTGGATGGAATAGTCCTTGGCCGTGGTCAGCTGGTCGATGAAATCGGGCAGGCGGGAATATCCGAGACGCTGGTCATAGGGACCCGGCAGGGGGAAATGGATGGCATCGCTGGGTCCCGGCTCCATCCAGTACGTCAGTTTCCTAGCCATCCTGGAAAGGATGAGGGACTGGAATCTGGAGGTCTGGACTTCGTAGACCAGGAGCCCGGCAAGGAGCAAGCCCCAGGTCAGCGCCACAGCAGCCCACAGATGTCTTCTGAGAAATTCCAATGATCTGGTCTTCGGAAATATTCAGGGAAGGAAGGCTGTCCTCAGGAAGGGGGAATCACTAACACCCGGGCTCCCAACACGGCCATGGCATAAATCCAGTAGCTGTCCGCCGGCGCCAGGAAAAGATGGATGCTCTGCCGGTGCTGCACCACTGCGGGAAAGTCGCGGATCCAGAGGTGTAGACGGACCTCAAGGGTATCCATTCGGGTCTGGGTCGGAGGCAGGGTGGCCAGCCATAGATCTGGCCCGCCCTGCAAACTGATGCAAAAACGCCTCTGGGAATCGTAGTAGCGCGGGGCGGGTCCCCGGGGCGTCGCGATGAGACGTGCAAGGGCGGTGTCGGTCACCGCACTATCGTTCTTCGCGCTGTCCGTTCCCGCCACCGCCAGGCGCAGGGACGCCTTGGCACTGTCGGCCACCGCGCTGTCCGGCACCGTAGCCTGACGCTCGGCCACCTGAAAAATCCCGCTCTTTGCGGCCTGGCCCGGCCGCTCGTATCTCCATAAAATTGGGGCGTCGCGCATGGGTACGCCGCCCAACTTGGCCGTGATCACTTGGTGCTCCAAATCCACCACCAGGTACGCCGCGGTATCCTGCATACTCGCCGCGGCCAGGCCCTCCTCCCATTCGAGGACCTTCTTCTGCCGCTCGAGATGCTCGCGCTCGCGGAGCAACACCTCGTACGCACTCTGCAAGTCTGACTTGTCTGTAGGTGCAGCTTTTTCGGTTGGTGTGGCCTTGCCCGGTTTGTCAGCCTTGGCCGCGGGGTCCGCCTTGTCCGCCTTGTCCGGCTTGGCAGCCTTGGCAGCCTTGGCCGCCTGGTCCGCGGTATCGGCTTTCCCCGCCTTGACAGCCTTCTCCCCTGAAGGGGACTTGTCCGCCGGGGCCGCCACAACCATCGTGGCCACGAGCAATCCGAAGAGTACTAACCGCACCATTGTCTCCCGGCCTCAGTAGATGTAGACCTCGGTGCCTTTTTGGGAATTATTGTAGAGGTATTCGATGTCCGGGTCGTCGAGTCGCACACAGCCGTGACTGGCATAGGTTCCCAAGGTGCGCCTGAATGGCGTGCCGTGCAGCATATATGCGTCGCCGATATCGAGCGCATACTGGCCTAGCATCCCCTCCACAACACGCGACGTATCATTACCCGCCGGTACCTTCTCGCCGTTCTCCACATAATCCCAATCTGGTCTGGTCCATATCGGGTAGTTGTCCTTCTTGAGTCGGATCTGGTGTTTGCCCTTGGGGGTATTGAACACCCAGGTCTTGCGCCCGCGCACCCAGACCACTTTTTTGCCGCTCCCAGTGGAGCAGATGCCTTCCCGCAGCACCGTATCGGTCTCGCGCATCAGGAAGCTGTTGGTATTGGTGTCGACAACGATGTACGGGGCGGTAGGCTGGCGCTGGGCCAGAGCCTCCTGCAACTGGGCCCGTTCTTCCTTGAGCCGCGCGATATCGGCCCGCAACTTCTTGGTCTCTTTGTCCAGCTGCACCCTGTCCAGTTGACCCACTTGCCGCTCTTCCCGCACCTGCGCCCAACTGACCGTGACCGCAGGCCAAAAATAATACAGCACGGGCAGCATGGTCAGACCACACAGGGCGAGGCCGGCCTTCAGCAGGACTCCACTGAGGGTCTTGGCCAGACGGAGGCCAGCAGCGGGAGCAGTTATTTTTTTGTCGGGATTATTCATCGGCGAAACTCCTGGGCCCTGGGGATGTCTCTTTTTGAACTCCGGTCCCAAGGGGGCAGTTCCTCAGCAAATATAATACGGCACAGGCCCTTGCGGACCTGTGCCGTATCTTCACTACGAGCCGTGAGTCTTGTGGGCTAGCTCAGGATGAACCAAGCTTACTTCTTTTTGCCGCCCTTCCTCTTGGCCTTGGCCTCGGCGACCTTGTCCAGAATGGCCTGGACTTCCTGCTGGGTCTGAGTAGCCTGGCCCTGGACAGCCTTGGCGTTGGAGGTGGCTTCGGGGAAGTTCTCAGCCTGGATGGCGTTCTTCACGTTCTGGAGGTTGCTGCGCATGACCTCCAGCTCGCTCTCCAGCATCTGGATCTCTTCTTTGGAATCCTTGCTGCGAGGAGCGGCAGCGACCTTGGCAGCAGCAGTGTCGACGGCGGTCTGGGCCATCTGCAGAGCGGCCTCGGCCTCCTTGCGCAACTGCTCCTTGGTGTCGCGGGCCTTCTGGGCGACCTTGGGACCACCGGTGGACACCCAACCCAGAGTACCTTTAGCCTGGGTGTAGTTGCGGAAGAGCGCGAACTTGTTGTTCTGGGTCTCGATTTCGGTGTTGGCAGCCTTCAAGGAGTCCTGCAAGGTGTTGAATTCCTTGCCGGCATACTTCGGCCCCTCGGCCTTGCGGGCCTCTTCAACAGCGTTCTGGGCTGCCTGCTGCTCCTGGACCGGAGGCTTTTCGCAACCAGCCAGCCATACAGCTGCCAGCACGGCCAAGATCCCTAGGGAGATCTTTCTCTTGAGCATGGGTTCTCCTTTCAATAGGAAGATTGGGAAAGAGCTAACTTTGCAGCTAGCCACTCAAATGGTTGATTAAAGAACGTGGTCACTGTGCAGAGGGACTTCCGGAGGATCGATACGCTCATATAGGTATACAAAACCACCGCTTTTAAACCTTCCCCAAGGACGCCCTGCAAAGTCAGCTGCAAAACCTGAGCGAGGGAAATAACCCCCTGGAGCCGGGAAGGGCGTGCCGGGTGCTTGGCGCGCCCGCAGGTACTCGATTTGAGGGTAGAAATTTAAGCCTTATCAATAAAAAGTCAAGTCCCTCAAATCGGATGAGGCTTTGCCCCTCGCTGCGGAGCATCCCCTCTCTCATCAGCGTCGGCCTGCCCTGGGGGCCAGGAGCCCTTCCTGGGCCATCACTGCTCTCACTTCCCGGCGCAGGCGCTCTGCTTGTCCTTGCACGGTCTTGGCCTTGGTCTGGACCTGCTCGAATCTCTCTGCCTGCAGATCCGCATTCATCTCCTGCAGGACGTTGCGCATCGCTTTCAGGTCGTACTTGAAAGAGTGGATCTCTTCTATATATTCCGTCCGGCGCGGGATCTTGGCCACGGAAGACGCCGTAGCACCGACGTCGGTGCTGGCCATCTTCAGCGCGTCTGCGGCCACCTGTCCGAGACTCTCCTTGCTATCCCGAGCCTGCTGCCGGACCTGGTCACCCTGGGCCGCCGTCCACCCCAGGGCGTGGCGGGCTACCTGGTAGGTCCTCCAGAATCCGAACTGGGCCTGCTGCCGGTCCAATTCGACCAACCCCACCCGCAGAGAGTCCTCCAGTTGAGCAAAATCCTCGGCCGCATATTTATCCGCTTCGGCCTGCCTGGCCTCCTCCACTGCTCTCCTGGCCTTATCGGCCTCTTCTACGGGCGCCTTCTCACAGCCGGCCAGGCCACACCCGGTGGCCAGGACCAGCACCATGTACCAGTTCCCCCTTCCCATATCACAAAGCCATGCGCCTCAGGACCGTGTGGAGGATCCCTCCGTTTTTATAATAGTCTATTTCTACTGGGGTGTCGATACGACAACGGGTGGCAAATTGTTTGACTCCCAAGGGGCCCCGCGCCACCACCTCCACCGGCTGTCCCGGCCGCAGGCTGTCGTCTACTTCGATATCATAGATCTCTTCCCCGCTCAGCCCCAGAGAATCGCGGCTCTCCCCCTCCACAAACTGCAGGGGCAGGATGCCCATGCCGATCAGGTTGGAGCGGTGGATGCGCTCGTAGCTTTCGGCGATCACCGCCTTCACCCCCTGAAGGAAGGGGCCCTTGGCCGCCCAGTCGCGGCTGGAGCCCGTGCCGTATTCCATGCCGGCCAGGATGAGGAGCGGCGTGCCCGCAGCGATATAGGTTTCGGCTGCTTCGTAGATCGTGGTCTGTTCGCCACTGGGCAGATGGCGCGTGTACCCGCCTTCCACCCCGGGCACCAGTTCGTTGCGGATGCGGATATTGGCAAAGGTGCCGCGCACCATCACTTCGTGGTTGCCCCGGCGCGAACCGTAGCTGTTCCACTCGGCCTTTTCCACCCCGTGGCTTTCCAGGTACCGAGCCGCCGGGCCCTTGCCCGCAATGGAGCCGGCCGGGGAGATGTGGTCGGTGGTGACGCTGTTTCCCAGCCGGGCCAGCACCCGCGCCTGGCGGATGGGATGGATGGAGGCCACCTCCCGCTTGAGCCCCTCGAAAAAGGTGGGCCGGCGGATATACGTGCTCTGCGCGTCCCAGGCGTAACGCTCGCCCTGGGGCACGCGGATCTGGTTCCAGACCTGGTTGCCCCTGAAAACATTGCCGTACTCTTCCTCGAACATTTTAGGGCTGAGAGAGCGGCTCAGTTCAGTGCCGACCTGCTCCTGGGTGGGCCAGATCTGGCGCAGGAAGACCGGGGCGCCGTCCTTGCCCACCCCGATGGGCTCGCTCTCGAAGTCGAGGTCCACCCGGCCGGCCAGGGCATAGGCCACCACCAGCGGCGGCGAGGCCAGGAAATTGGCGCGGGTCACCGGATGCACCCGGCCCTCGAAGTTGCGGTTGCCGCTCAGCACGCTGCAGGCCACCAGCTTGTACTCTTCGACCGCGGCGGCAATGACTTCGGGCAGGGGGCCTGAATTGCCGATGCAGGTGGTGCAGCCGTACCCCACAGTGTTGAAGCCAAGCGCTTCCAGCGAAGTGCTCAGCCCGGCAGCATCTAGGTAACGAGTCACCACGCGCGAGCCGGGTGCCAGGCTGGTTTTGACATAGGGCGGCACGCTCAGCCCCTGTGCCACCGCATTGCGCGCCAGCAGGCCGGCGGCGATCATCACCGCCGGGTTGCTGGTATTGGTGCAGGAGGTGATGGCGGCAATGAGCACGGCTCCATCGAAGAGTTCGACCTGGTGACCATCGATTTCGACCTGGGCCTTGCGGCTCTGGTCTTCCTTTTTGAAGGTCTTGGTCAGCGCCGTTTGGAAGGTGCTTTTCATCGCCTTGAGGGGCACCCGGTCCTGGGGACGGGTGGGACCGGCCAGGCTGGCCTCCACCGTGTTCATGTCCAGGCTCAGGTGTTCGCTGAACACCGGTTCGGGGGCACTGGGGGTATAGAACATGCCCTGAGCTTCCATGTAGGCGCGCACCCGCTCGACCACTGCTGGCTTGCGGCCGGTCTGCTGCAGATAAGCCAGGGTCTCCTCGTCCACCGGAAAAAAGCCCATGGTGGCCCCGTACTCGGGGGCCATGTTGGCGATGGTGGCCCGGTCGGCCAGGCTCAGCTGTCCCAGTCCGGGACCGTAGAATTCGACGAATTTGTCCACCACCCCGTGCCGGCGCAGCATCTGGGTGAGGGTGAGCACCAGGTCTGTGGCCGTGGTCCCCGCCGGCAGGGCACCTTCCAGTCGGACTCCCACCACATGCGGCAGCAACATATAGATGGGCTGGCCCAGCATCACCGCCTCGGCCTCGATGCCGCCCACCCCCCAGCCCACCACCCCCAGACCGTTGATCATGGTAGTGTGGCTGTCCGTGCCCACCAGGCTGTCGGGGAAGAAGGCCTCCCCGCCCTCGGTGGGCTGGGACTGGACCACGCAGGCCAGGTATTCGAGGTTCACCTGGTGAACGATGCCGGTAGCTGGGGGCACCACCCGGAAATTGTCAAAGGACTCCTGGCCCCAGCGCAGAAACTCGTAGCGCTCCCGATTGCGGCTGAACTCCCGCTCGGCGTTTAATTCCAGGGCCTGGTTGGTGCCGGCGTAGTCCACCTGCACGGAATGGTCGATGACCAGATCCACCGGAATCTGGGGGTTCACCTTTTTGGGGTCGCCGCCCAACTCGGCCATGGCGTCGCGCATGGCCGCCAGGTCCACCACCGCCGGCACTCCGGTAAAGTCCTGCATCACCACCCGGGCCGGCTTGAAGGGGATCTCTTCCTTGCCAGCCGTCTCCGGGCTCCAGCGGGCGATGCGCTCCACGTCCTGGCGGGTGATCTCGAACTCGTCGCACTGGCGCAGCGCCGCTTCGAGCAGGACCCGGATGGAGTAGGGCAGCCGGCTCACCTGGGCAATGCCGTCTTCCTCGAGTTTCTGGATGCGGTAGATGATCCCATCCCCGCCGCTGGTGCGCAGGGTGGCGCGAGCGCCGAAGATATCCTTTTGCGTGGCCATGGCTTTGAACCTTTCTGTGGTGAATTTGAGCCGACAAGCACTCTAATATAAGGCCCCCGCTCCCCTCCGTAAATCGTCCTTCCTTCCTTTACGCCCGCCTGGCAAAAGAGTACCTTTGCCGCCGTGAAAACCCTGCGCGACTTCCTCTCCCTGTTGCAAAGAGAAGGCGAACTGGTCGAGGTGGATGCCCCGGTGTCCCCCGACCTGGAACTGGCCGAGATCCACCGCCGGGTGCTGGCCAGCGGCGGTCCGGCCCTGCTCTTCACCCAGGTGGAGGGGGCCGACTTCCCCTGCGTCACCAATCTCTTCGGCACCCCTCGGCGGGTAGACTTGGCCTTTGGCCCCCGGCCCGAGCAGTTCATCCGGGAGTTGGTGGGCCTGGCCCAGGACCTGCCCGCCCTCTCTGCCGGGAAACTGTGGCAGCGCCGTTCCCTGCTGGGGCAGGCCCTGCGGGTGGGCATAAAAACCGTCTCGTCCGGACCCATCCTCGAAGCCCAGCAATCGCCCCCCCGCCTGGACCGCCTGCCCCTGCTCAAGACCTGGCCCGAGGACGGGGGCTTCTTCGTCACCCTGCCCCTGGTCTACACCGAACATCCCGATACCGGCCACCACAACCTGGGCATGTACCGCATCCAGCGCCACGACGCCCAAACCACCGGCGTCCACTGGCAGATCCAGAAGGGCGGCGGATTCCACTACCATGTGGCCCAAGAGCGCAACCAGGCCCTGCCCCTGACCCTCTTTGTGGGCGGGCCCCCGGCCCTCATCCTGGCCGCCATCGCCCCCCTGCCCGAGGACCTGCCCGAGCTGATCCTGGCCTCCCTGCTCCAGGGCGGCAAATTGCGGCGGGTCGCCAACCCCACCGGTCATCACCCCCTCATCGCCGAAGCCGAGTTCGCCATCCAGGGGGTGGTGCCGCCCCATCTGCGGCGGCCCGAGGGACCTTTTGGCGACCATTACGGCTATTACTCCCTGCAACACGACTATCCCGTGCTCCAGGTCTCCCATATCTACCACCGCCGCGACGCCATCTTCCCGGCCACGGTGGTGGGCAAACCGCCGCAGGAGGATTTCTTCCTCGGCAACTATATCCAACGCCTGATGGCCCCCTTGAGCCGGCTGGTCATGCCCGCCATCAAGGCCATCTGGAGTTACGGCGAGACCGGGTACCACTGCCTATCCTGCATCGTCGTGCAGGAGCGGTACCCGCGCGAAGCGATGAAATTCGCCTTCCGCATCCTGGGCGAGGACGGCGGTCAACTGGCCCTGACCAAATTCCTGCTGGTCATCGACCAGCCCCTGGACCTGGCCGACTTTCGCCAGGTGCTGGAACACCTGCTGGCGCGGGTCCGCTTCGAGACCGACTTCTTTCTTATCGCCAACCTGGCCATGGACACCCTCGACTACACCGGCCCGGCCATCAATAAAGGCAGCAAGGGTATTCTCGTCGGGGTGGGCCCGGCGATCCGCGAACTACCCCGTACCATTGCCGGGCCCCTGCCGGCTGGGGCCCGCGAGGCCCTTCCCTACTGCGCCGGCTGCCTAGTGGTGTCCGGGCCTGCGTACGAGACCGATCCGGCCTATGCCCAGCAGTTGGCCCAGGACCCGGCGTTGGCGGACTGGCCCCTGGTTTTTCTGGTCGATCAGGCCCGCATCGCCCAACACAGCGCGCGTTTTCTGTGGGCCACCTTCACCCGCTTCGAGCCGGCCGGCGACACCTATGCCGCCGACACCCAAATTCGCCGGCACCACTTGTGCTTCACCCCGCCCATAGTCTTCGACTGCCGCATGAAACCCGGATACCCGGCCGAGCTGGTCACCGACGAAGCCACCTCCAAAAAAGTGACCCGCCGCTGGCAGGAGTATTTTCCCAAGGGCAATGTGGAAGGGGTGGAAGACCCGTTGGGAAATACCGGGTTTGGATTGCTGAAAACATAGAAAGGTACCCAATGGACAAACTCAGAGTTGGCGTCATCGGCTGCGGCGGCCATGCCCAGACTCACTTCCAGATGATCGCCGCCGAACCCCGCCTGCACCTGGCCGGCATCGCCGAGATCGACCCCAAACGCCTGGCCGACAACACCGCCCGCCACCGCCCCGAGCGCAGCTTTGCCGACTACCGACAGCTGCTGGACGAGGGCAAGCTCGATGTCGTGCATGTGACCACCCTGCCGGCCCACCTCACCGCCCTCGTCGTGGAATGCCTGGAACGCGGCCTACACGTCTCGGTGGAAAAACCCCCGGGCATGAGCGCAGCCGAAACCGCCCAGATGGCCCAGGCCGCTGCCCAGAGCAAGGGCAAGGCCCTGGTCTCCTTCAACCGCCGCTATATCCCCCAGATCCTGGCCCTGCGCCAGCAGCTCAAAGCCGCCGGCGGCACCCTCCAGTGCAGCACCACCTACCACAAGAACCAGACCACCTTGGGGGAGTTGAACCGAGCTGGTCTGCTCCCAGATCCGGTTATCTGCGACGCCATCCACCACGTAGATCTGTTAAGATGGCTGGCCGGTGTCGGGCAGGACCGGGCTGCCCTGCCCGTCTCTGTCTACTCGGAAGTGGAGGACGGGGCGCGGCTGGGAGCGCACCGCCACCAGGCCGTGATCCGCTTTGACAACGGGACTGTGGGCAGCCTGATGAGCCACTACGGCGTCGGGTTCCGCATCCAGCGCGCCGAGGCCCACGCCGAGGACTTCTCCGGGTACCTGGAGCTGAGCGGCGAGCCGCAGTGCGAGTTGTATCAGGCCCGGCCCGGCGAAGGGGAGTCCACCCAGGGAACCAAGATTGATCAGCCCCTCGACCTGGAAGCCGTGGGCGGCCCCGGCTACAACGAGGTGCGCCACTTCACCGACTGTATATTGGAGGACCGCATCCCCTGGTCCACCCTCGAAGACGCGGTCCAGACCATGAAACTGGCCGAGGCCATCCGCAGCGGTCACAAAGGCCCTCTGGCGTGAAACGCTCCCTCTCGGTGCGCGTGGCCGAGAAGTTCCAGGCCAAGCGCGAAGCCGCTCTGCCCCTGGGTGAACTGGCCACACTGGCAGCGGGGGCCGGCTTCCACGCCCTGTGTATGCGCGCCTCTCAGCTGGGCATCCACACCCCCGCCGAACAGGTGGCCCAGGGCCGCACCCTGCTGGAGGCCCAGGGGCTGGCGGTCTCCATGGTCACCGGCGACTTCCCCATCCCTGAAAACAGCGCCGAGGCCCCCCAGGCTCTGCGCCACATCGTCCCGCACCTGGACCTGGCTCAGGCCCTGGGGGCCGACCTGATCCGCGTCGGCCTGCATCGCGAGGAGGATATCGCTTGGGCGCAGCGGGCCGCTGACCAGGCCGCCGAGCGGGGCATCCGCCTGGCCCACCAGTGCCACACCCGCAGCCTCTTCGAGCAGGTAGACGAATCCCTCCAAGTACTGCGGCGCATCGGGCGACCCAACTTCGGGCTGATCTACGAGCCGGCCAACCTGGAACTGTGCGGCCAGGACTATGGCCCGGCCACCATCGAGAAATTCGCCCCCTATCTCTTCAATGTGTACCTGCAAAACCAGCGCCTCCACCCCCAGGGCCAACAAACCCTCTCCACCTGGTGCCGGGGCGAGGTGCGTTTCGACCTGATCCCGCTGTGGGAACCCGGGGGCATCGACTTTCCCCGCATCATAGAAACCCTGGAGAAAATCGGCTACACCGGCTACCTGACCTCGCACCAGGCCGCCTTGGTCGAGCCCCAATCCATGATCGCCCAGACCGCCCAATATCTGAGATCCCTGGCCACCTTCGAACCCCCTATCGCTTGATACGTGCGACACAGCGGCGGGGAGATGACCCTGGAGGTCTTTACTGGGGGAGTGGAGGACGGGAAAAAGCCTGGGGGTAGAAGGGGGCGTCGGCGGCAGGCTCGGGACTCGGGAAAGGCCGGAAGGGTCATTCCCCGACGCCCCACAGTGACACGGCGGCGCTGCCTTGCCCTCGTCCTATCCCCAGCCTAATTTGAGCCGGCAACCAACGCAACGAGTCCTGTATAGGAACTCTGCCGTGGAGAAAACCGTGCCCTCCCGAGAGTACCGGACCCTCCTCCTCGCCCTGGGCCTGATCCTGGCCGGTTCTGGACTGCTGGGGGCCGGAAAAAACAAACCCAACCCAGAGAGCGCCGCCGTGGTGCAAGAAGCGCAAAGAGCAGGTGTGCGGACAGCGGGGAATCTCCTGTTCCTGGAGACCGAAGACCTGACCTGGGCCGTGGGCATTGACGGCCGCAACCACTCCTTTGTGGATCGGCGAACCGGCAAGAACTATCTGGCCGCGCCCGAGCCCTTCATGCAGGTGCTCGTGGAGGGCCAGTGGTTCGGCTCGACCTCCGCCGCCCTGGAGCGCGGGTTCCTCTATGTGGAATTCGGGGACTCCGGGGTTTGGGCCAAGGTCCACGTCCGGGCCCTGCCCCGGTACCTGACCCTGGAACTGACCGCGGTGAACGACCACCAGATCATCTCCTTTCAGCTGGCGCACCTGCCCCTGACCCTCACCCGCCAGGTCAGCTCCAGCCTCAGCTCCTGCCGCGACGAAGAGTACGCCGCAGCAGTGATCCCCCTCAACCTCGAAACCACCTCCTCCCCCAGCCGCGGCCCGCACACCCTGCTGGTGGGCCAGGCGGATCAGGAGGTGCGGCTGGAAGGGGCGGCCATCGCGGTGCTCGGCTGCCCGACCCCGGATCTCTTGGACATCATCGAACAGGTGGAAATCGAGAACGGCCTGCCCCATCCCACCCTGGGCGGCGTGTGGGCCAGGCGATCCCCTGAGCAGATGAAGTCCTACCTCTTCGTCGATCTCTCCGAGGCCATAGCCGATTCGATGATCGAGTACGCCCGGACCGGCGGCTTCGGGTACATTGTGGTCTACGACGGGACCTGGAACTTCTCCCACGGCACCTATCCAGTAAACACGAAGAACTTCCCCACCGGCGAGGACGGGCTCAAAGCGGTCAGCGACAAGATCCACGCCGCAGGCCTCAAATTCGGCATGCACAACCTGGACATGGTGGTGGAGAAGACCGATTCCCTGGTCCACCCGGTGCCCGCTGCCGGCTTTATGATGTACCCCGACCGGCAGCGTTTCCTGGCCGCCGATATCGGGCCTGACCAGACCTTCATCCCCACCACCACCTCGCCGGCCGGGCTCCTGTCCAAGGAGGACAAGTCCGGCTTCCATGGCCGCGACCTGCGCCTCGGCGACGAGATCATCCTCGACAGTCCCAAAGACCTCAGACAGCACCGGGCCCTGGGTGGAAGGGGACCGCTCCGGGGCGTATCTCCACTTGGTCCTGGAGGATGCGGGCCGCTGGTGCGTGCGCGATTATTATGTCCGCCTCGACTTCCAGGGCTGGAAATACATCGAGATGAGCCGCTGGGCCCGGGGGGAGGTCTACGACTTCGCCTTTCCCTACAGCAACTACTGGGCGATACGCGGCATCGATTTCTACACCATCAGCCGGGTCTATGTCTTCCTCACCGGCCTGGAACCCGGCACCGCAGCCCGGGCCCGCTTCAGCCGGCTGGAGGCCCTGCGCCAGACCCTGCTGCCCATCCACAACCCAGGTCTGCAGATCAACGGCGCCGCCATCACCTTCCCCATCACCCTGCAACCGGATGGGTACCTCGAATACGAGGGCGCAGGCCCGGTACGGGTCTTCGACGCCGATGGCTTTACCCAGGCCGAGGCAACGCCCGTGGGGAACACGCCCGTGCTCCGGCAGAGGACCAACCAGATCTCCTTCTCCTGCGACCAGGGCCCGAACCAGGGGGAAACCACCGAGGTCACCCTCATCACCCGGGGCAAACCCCTCCGCTGAATCTTCAACTCTGAAAGGTAGCTATGTCCCCCGACCTCGAATTCGCCACCCTCCACCAGCTCGCCGCGCTTATCCAGAAAAGAGCCCTCTCCCCGGTCGAGCTGACCACCTACTATCTGGAGCGCATCGCCCGCTACGACCAGCGCCTCAACTCCTACCTGTGTGTGCTGGCCGAGCGCGCCCTGGCCGCGGCCCGCGCCGCCGAGACCGCCATCACCGGAGGCCATTACCTGGGCCCCCTGCACGGCATCCCCCTGGGCATCAAGGACCTGATAGACCTGGCTGGCCATCCCACCACCGGCGGCTCCATCCTCTTCAAAAACCGCGTCGCCCAGGAAGACGCCACCGTGGCCCGCCGCCTGGCCCAGGCCGGCGCCCTCTTTCTGGGCAAGACCCAGATGGTAGAATTCGCCTTTGGCGGGGTGGGCATCAACCACCACTACGGCACCCCCTGGAACCCCTGGGACAGTTTTATCCATCGCATTCCCGGCGGGTCCAGCAGCGGCTCGGGCGTATGCGTGGCCGCTGACCTGGCCCCGGCCGCCCTGGGCTCGGACACCGGCGGATCGGTGCGTATCCCCGCCTCCTTCTGCGGCCTGGTGGGACTCAAAACCACCTTTGGCCGCATCAGCAACGCCGGGGTCCTGCCCCTGGACAGCACCCTGGACTCTATCGGCCCGCTGACCCGCTCGGTGCGCGACGCGGCTCTGCTCTTCCAGGTGCTGGCCGGCCCGGACCCGGCCGACCCGGATACCTGGAACCAGCCCTGCGAGGATGTGATGGAGGAACTAGACGGGGAAGTGGATGGGATGCGCCTGTGCCTGCCCCGGGAGTACTTCTGGAAGGACGTGGACCCCGAGGTGGAGGCGGCGGTGAAGCAGGCGGCGCGTACCTTTGCCGACCTGGGGGTGCGGGTGGACGAGATCTCGCTCAAGGAGTTGGACGAACTGGCCCAGCTGCGCTCTCGGGGCACCCCCATCGCGGTGGAGGCCTATGCCCGCTTCCGCGAACACTTGGAACACCGCCTGGACCAGTTCGATCCCATTGTTTCGGCGCGGATGCTGGATGGGCGGCGGATGTCAGCCCCCGACTACTTTGAGCTACAGCGGGCTTATGCCCAACTGCGCCGCAGAACCCACCGCTCCCTGCAGCAGGTGGACGCACTCCTCACCCCCACCACCCCCTTTGCCGCCCTTCCGGTAGGAGAAGTGGACCGGGAAGACACCTACACCCGCGTCAACGGCCTGTGCCTGCGCAACACCACTGCGGCGAATCTGTTGGGCCTGTGCGCCCTCTCCCTGCCCTGCGGCTTCACCCGCAGCGGCCTGCCCATCGGCCTCCAATTGATCGGTCGACCCTGGACCGAGGCGCGCCTGCTGCGCCTGGCCCACGCCTACGAGCAGGCCACCCCCTGGCTCAAGCAGCACCCGCGGGTAGAACTCTTCAGCTGAAATACAGGATTTGAGTGAGTGGGGCCGGCGGCGCACCGCTCACTCGATGACCACTTCCACCTCCCGGTACTCCCCGCCCAGGGTCCAGCGCACCCGGTACTTCCCCGCGTAGCGCTCTCCGCCCTCGGGGTCCGTCCCGTCCCAGCGCACTAGCGCAAACCCTTCCAGCCCGTCCAGCCCGCCCTCAATCCGCCCCTGGAAGAGCACCTTTTTCAACGTGCCCCCCACCGTATAGAGCCCCACCTCCAGTTCGCCGGGCACCCGCGCCTTGCAGATCAGCGCCGCAGAGGTGCCAGCGCGCATAACACGGGGCAGCGCCGCCGCCAGGGTCACCTCCCGGCACTCGGAAAAGGGAAAGCTCGGCAGCGCCAGCTCGGCAGCCGCGTGTTTGCGCGCAAAGCCGGGGGGTTCGCGGAGCGCCACCCGCTGGTAGTAAGCCTGCGCCAATCCACCCTCCCGGACTTGGAGGGCCTGCAACTCCCTCACCGTCTGGGAGAAGTCGCCCAGGGCAGTCCACAGGGTGCCGGTCTCGTCCTCGGGACCTGCCTGCCAGGGGCCGCGGCCGTCGGCGTTGCGCCACTGCGGCTCCGCGGCATCGCCGTTCCACATCACCCCGAGGTTGGTGCGCAGGATCCGCTCCAGGTCGATTTGGTCGAAAACCACCCCGGTGTGGTAGGCTTCGGCGATGAAGGCCACCTCGCGGGCCTGGTAGTTGCGGTGGGGATGGACATTGACCCAGTGGCGCACCTGGCCGGCCTCGTCCAAATCCCACAACCCCTGCGGTTCCCAGTAATTCCACCCATAGTGACCGTCGAAGTACTGCAGCCGGCTTTTGAACTGCCAGAAGATCCGCCGGGCCCGCTCGCGGAATTGCTCCTCGCCGGTGAGCCGGTACAGGCGCAGGGCGATCAAGCCCACGTCCATCTGTTTGTTGTAGGGCAGGCTCAGCATCGACTTGTCGGCGCCTAGCTTCTTCCAGGCCTCCAGCTTTCCCGGTTCCAGGTACTGGTCCCAGGAGACGTACGCCCCGCCCTCCCCGTCCACCCTCCAGGTGCCACGGGCGTCCCATTTCTCCATCAGGTCCCGGCGGGCCAGGTCCACGTAGGCGCGGGCCCGATCCCCGTAGCGCGCCGCCAACACCGAATCCCCGAGCACCACCTCGGCAAAGTGCAGCATCGGGCTGACCAGGATCGCATCCCCCACGTGTACATCGCTCCACACCTGCGGGCCGTAGATATAGGGCCCGATCCATCCCCGGTACCCGTCCGGGGCCTTTGCCATCAGACTCACCAGCCAGTCGAAGTAGCGCTGCCCCTGGTCCAGCCAGGCGGTGTCCCCGTAGGCCTGATAAGCGCGGACAAAATCATCGGCCGAGTACGCCGCGTGCCAGCAGAAATCCTCGCCCGTGACCCGCCCCTCGATCTTGAGATTCGGGTTGCGCATCACCTGCTGGTAGTAGTCCTCTGCAGACATGGTCAGCTCCTGGGCGGCGAGAGGCCAGCCAAGGGCCAGCCAGGCCAGCGCGATACCGCGGGCGAAGTTCATCGTGCCTGTCCTTCGGAAGTGAAGTTCGACCGGGGGCCGTAGGCCGGCAGCTCCGCCCCCTGTTCAAAAGCGCCCAGATCCGGCGCTGCCCCGCCGTATCCATCGTTGATATTGGCCAGCCTCTCTCCCTGGTCGAGTGCTCCCGATGAGGCGGCCAGGCGCAGGTCATTGACCTCGATGGGAAACTGCACCTCAGCCTGCGCTGGTGCCCGCAGGCCGCCGGCGAAGCAGGTCTCCGGATCCACCAACACCGCCTGCCGCTCCACCGGCGCGCGGCCCCACACCTCCTCGATGGTTGGGTAGCGCACCTCGTTCCACTTCAGGAAATCCTCCCATGGACCGCCGCCAAAGCCGTCGCGATCAAAGTCGCACCGCTCCATGGGCGCGGTGGTCTCGAAGGCGTAGTTCCCCGCGGTGCCGATGAAAAGATTGTTGCGGGTAATCACCCGGTACACTGGGGCCTTGGTCCACAGCACCAGAGGCATGCCTTCCTTGACCGAGGTGTTGTGGAAGGCCAGCACCCCGCTGGGAGAGTTGTGCAATTTGAAGGTCTCCAGACCCACGTTGTAGAGCGCGTTGCGGAAGATATACACCGGCCCGCCGTACACCGGCTGCACGCTGATCCCCTGGAAAACATTGGTCAGGCGGTTGCGGAAGGAGCGGGTG
>CAMAVQ010000085.1 GCA_945861755.1 Gemmatimonas phototrophica | reverse complement strand
GCGCTCAATGGCCTGAATAAACTCAAGGACAGCAGCGGGCTCAAGAGATGGTCCTAGGTCACCGCCTCGCCGCCTAGAGCTTCCAGTACTTGTCCACGTCGCGCTGGTAGGCGTTCACCTTGCCGCTGAGCACGTCGGCTACTTTGACCACCTGCCTCGAGAGACCTGACTCGTAGATCGCCTCGCTCACGGCCTTGCTGCGCAGCCCCTCTTCGGCGTCGATTTCCACCTTGCGGCCGGTGCTGAGGGCGTCGATGAAATCCCACAACTCCAGGAAGGTGCCGTTGGTGATGCCGTAGGGAAAGAGGCGATCCTTCGCTTTTTTGGAGAGGGTTTCGAGGTAGAGCTGTTGCAGTTTGGGCATATTGTACGTGGTGCCGTCCACCAGTTGGCATTCGCCGCGGGCCTGGAAGGCGGCCGGGTGGAAGATGTCCGAATCGACCAGGGTGCCCTTCTGCCCGCTGAGGGTGAGTTGGGTGAAGCCCTTGCCCGGGGCGGCGATGGTCCACGACCAGGTGCCGATCACCCCGCTCTTGAAGTTGAAGATGCTGGTCCAGAAATCCTCGCGCGCGTCGTCCACCAGTTGCTCGCCCTTGCGGTGGGGCCGCTTGTCCAGCTGTTCGACGCGGGCGTACACACTGTCGATCTCCCCAAACCAGTAGCGCATGGTGTCCACCCAATGGGCGCCGCTGTCCATGACCATGCCGCAGCCGCCCAAGTGGCGGTCCACCCGCCAGTGCCAGTTGGGAATCTGGGCAGGGTCCTGCCAGCCGGCGCTGACGGCGAACCAAAAGCGCGGAGCACCCATCATGCCGCTCTGGTTGAAGGCCCAATGGATGGTGCGCTGGCCGAGGCTGCGACGGCATTGCTCGGCGGTGGCGGCGACCTTTTTGCACTTCTTGGCCGTGGCGATGATCTTTTTGGAGGCCTTCACCGTGATGCCGATGGGTTTTTCGACCAGGACGTTCACCCCGCCCTCCATCAGTTGACAGGCCAGGACGTGGTGAAGCCCATGCGGGCTGCAGATGTCGGCACCGTCGAGTTCAGCCTGGTGGTTGAGCAGCTGGTCGACGCTCTTGTAGGTGGCCACCTCCCAGCCCATGTTCTGCTTGATGCGCCTGGCAAAGGCCTGGGCCCGCTCCTCGACTTCGTCGACGGTGGCGACGATGCGAAAGCGTTTTTCGCCTTTGCGCCAGAGCTCCTCGTACCCGCTCAGGTGGGCCCCGGCCATGCCGCCGCAGCCGACCATCGCCAAATTGACGACCTTGCCAGATTTTGTTGCCATGGTGAACCTTTCTTCTTTTCGTGAGTGAGTCAGCGACGCTCTGTGGAGTGCCCTTAGGCCAGTGGAAAAATATCAACAAAAGAACAGTCCCGAACAACAAGCCCTCGAAGCCCTGCTGCCCAGTTGCATGCTTGCCGAACGGGTGCGCCTGGGCCGGCGGCTACAAGAACTGCACCGAGGCCGGCGTCCTCTCGGCCCGGAGCTGGAAAAACTCCGGCGGCGGGCCGAGGCTTCGGCCCGCCTGCGCGAGGAGCGCCGGTTGCGGGCCCCGGTGGTCAGCTACCCGGAAGAATTACCCATCACCGCCCGCAAGGACGAGATCCTGCGCGCCATCGTCAATCATCCGGTGGTCATTGTGGCCGGCGAAACTGGCTCGGGCAAGACCACCCAACTCCCCAAGATCTGCCTGGAGGCGGGACGCGGTCTGCAGGGTCGGATCGGGGTTACCCAGCCCCGCCGGGTGGCGGCGCTGTCCTTGTCGCGCCGGCTGGCCGAGGAGTTGGGGGTGGGCTGGGGCCGCGAGGTGGGTTGCAAGATCCGCTTCAGCGACCAGACCTCTGCCCAGACCTACATCAAGATGATGACCGATGGGGTGCTGCTGGCCGAAATTCACAGCGACCCGCAATTACTCGAGTACGACACCCTCATCATCGACGAGGCCCACGAGCGCAGCCTCAACATCGACTTCTTGCTCGGATATCTGAGACAGGTGCGCCAGCGGCATCCCGACCTCAAGCTGATCATCACTTCGGCCACCATCGACACCGAGGCTTTTTCAGCGGCCTTTGATCAGGCACCCATCATCCAGGTATCGGGCCGGCTCTTTCCGGTGGAGACCCGCCACTGGCCGCTCGAAGAGCTGATGGGCGCGGGTGAAGACCTCTCCTATACCGAGGGGGCAGTTCTGGCGGTGGAGCGGCTGCTGGCCGAAGGGGACTGGGGGGATGCGCTGGTCTTTATGCCCACGGAGCGGGATATACGCGAGGCCTGCCAGCTCCTCGAAGGCCGGCTGTCCGGTCGGGTGGAGATCTTGCCCTTGTTCAGCCGGCTCACCGCCGCCGAACAGCAGCGCGTCTTCTCGCTCCAGGGAAAGCGGCGGGTGGTGGTGGCCACCAACATCGCCGAGACTTCGCTCACCATTCCCGGCATTCGCTATGTAGTGGACGTTGGCCTTGCCCGGTTGAACCGTTACAACCCCCGCACCCAGACCCAGCGCCTGCCCATCGAGCCCATTTCGCAGAGCAGCGCGGCCCAGCGCCAGGGCCGCTGCGGGCGGGTGGCCGAAGGGGTGTGCGTGCGCCTCTACCCCGAGACCGAGTTGGAGGCCCGGCCCTATTACACCCAGCCCGAAATCCAGCGGGCCAACCTGGCCGAGGTGATCCTGCGCATGCTCGATTTGGGCCTGGGCACGGTCGAGGACTTCCCCTTTCTCGACCCACCCCAAGCCCAGGCCATCCGCGGGGGATACCAGCTCCTCGAAGAACTGGGCGCCCTGGACGACCAGCGCCGACTCACCCCGCTGGGACGGCGCATGGCCCGCCTGCCCACCGCGCCCACGGTGGCCCGCATGCTGCTGCAGGCCCAGGAGGAAGGTGCCTTACAGGAGGTGCTGGTCATCGCCGCCGGCATCAGCGCCCAGGACCCGCGCGAGCGACCCGCCGACCAGCAGGAGGCCGCTGACCAGATGCACCGCCGTTTTGCCCACCCCCAGTCGGACTTCCTGGTGCTGCTCAACATCTGGAACGCGTACCACACCGAACTGGAGGAGCTGCAGACCCAGAGCCGCATGCGCCGCTTCTGCCGGACCCACTTCCTCTCCTATACGCGCATGCGCGAATGGCGCGACATCCATGCCCAGTTGAGTGAAGCCCTGCGCGAACTGGGGGACTTCACCTGGAACCAGGCGCCGGCGCTGTACGAGGCGGTACACCGGGCCATCGCCACGGGTCTTTTGAGCAACATCGCCCGCAAGAAGGAGCACAACTTCTACCAGGCGGCGCGCAGCCGCGAGGTGATGCTCTTCCCCGGTTCAGGTCTGTTCCAGAAGAAGGCGCCGCGCCCCGGTGCCGAGAAAGAGGGGGGAGAGAAGGATCAGGGCAAAGGCGCGCCGCTTTGGATCGTGGCGGCGGAGATGGTGGAGACCTCGCGCCTCTTTGCCCGCACCGCCGCCCGCATTGACCCGGCCTGGTTGCTGGAACTGGGCAGCCATCTGTGCCGCTTTGCCTACAAAGATCCGGCCTGGAACACCCGGGCGGGGCGGGTGCTGGTGCGGGAACAGGTCAGTCTTTACGGCCTGGAGATCGCCACGCGCCAGGTGCCCTACAGCCGGGTGGACCCCAAGGCCGCCACCGAACTCTTCATCCGCCAGGCCCTGGTCGAAGACCAGATCCGCGCCAGCCACAATTTTATAGAGCACAACCGGCGGTTGCGCGAGAAGGTAGAGACTTGGCAGACCCGGGTGCGCAGCCGCGAAGGGGTGGATGTGGATCAGGCGGTGTACAACTTCTACGCCCAGCACCTGGAGGAGATCTCCTCGGTCCACGATCTCAACCGGCTAGTGCGGGCAAGACGGCAGGCGGAGCCGCAGTTCCTCTTCATGAAGGAGGAGGATCTGCTGGGCGACCGGAAGGTGCGCGGCAATCTGGACGCCTTCCCCGATGCCCTGATGTTGGACGGGCAGACGTTGGCGCTGGAGTACGCGTACCGCCCCGGCCAGGAAGAGGACGGGTTGACGGTCAAGGTGCCGTACCGGTTGATCGATGCTATTGATCCAGAAGTGCTCGAGTGGCTGGTGCCCGGCCTGCTGGAGGAGAAGGTCGTCTGTCTGTTGCGCTCTCTGCCCAAGGCCCTGCGCCGGCAGCTGATGCCCATTCCCGAAAAGGCCCGGCAGATCGCCGCCCAGCTGCAGCCTACCCACCCCACTTTTCTAGCGTCCCTGGAGGCCTTTGTCGGGCAGGAGTACGGGGTGCGGGTGCAGGGAGGGGACTGGGATCTGAGCGAGGTGCCCGAACACCTGCGCATGCGCGTCGAGGTGCAGGGCGTGGAGGGCAAGCCGGTGCTGGCCAGCCGCGACCTTGGGGAGTTGGCCCAGCGCCTGGATCGACACGACACCCCCACCGAACTGGAGGCCTGGAAGCAGGCGGTTGCCCAGTGGTCCAGGGAAGGGCTGCAGGGCTGGACCCTGGGCGAGTTGCCCGAGCGGGTGGAGGTGGCAGCGGTGGCCGGGTTGCCGCTTTGGGGTTATCCGGGTCTGGAGGCGGTCGAGGGCGGGGTAAATCTGAGGTTGTTCAAAGGGCGGGAGGAGGCCGAAGCCGGCAGTCGCGCCGGCCTGCTGCGGCTATACGAATACGAGTTGGGCGGCGAGCTGGCGTACCTAAAAAAGGAACTCCAAGGTCTTTCTCGGCTGAAAGACCTTTACCGCCCGCTGGGCAGTATGCAGGAATTGCAGGAGGATGCGCTGCTACACCTGAAGACCTACCTCTTTGCCCGCGAGCAACTGTACCCCCTCGATGAGGCGGCGTATGCTGCTGGGAAGATCCTGGCCAAGGAGCGTTGTAGAGGGTTGGCGCCGCAGTTCCTGGACCTGATTGAGACCTTGCTGCAGACCTACAGGCAGATCCGGCTCTGCCCCCACCCCTATGCCGGCATCGAGTCCGATGTGGAGCGCCTGCTGCCCAAGCGCTTCCTCCAGCAACTCTCCTTTGACCGGTTGCCCCACCAGGTGCGCTATCTCCGGGCCGTGCAGGTGCGCGCCGAGCGGGCGCGGCTCAATCCGGGCAAGGATGGGCAGCGGGCCGTGCAGGTGCAGCCCTACCAGGAAATGCTGGACCGCTTTTTCAAGTCTGGGGCCCCTAAAGACGAAGGTCGGCGCGCCCTGGCCGAGGAATGCCGCTGGTTGGTCGAGGAGTTCAGGATTTCGGTGTTCGCCCAGGAACTGGGCACCGCCCACCCCGTCTCGGCCAAGCGGTTGGCGCAGAAGTTCGAGCAGTTGGCACCGGGCCGGTGATCATGTGCTGCAGCAGATCGGGATGGCCTGCTCTTCAGGGATGTTGAAGCACTCCGGCAGGAATTGGCCGCCCTATTCGCGGGGGGCGCTTGATGGAATCGAGGCGAAGGTATAAATTAGTGGGACATTAAATATAGGACTACGTATAATGAGCCCCTTTGAGATTCTCTCTACCGTTATTATGTTGGTGACGATCGCCTTGGTGGTGGCAGCCAAGATCTTCACCGCTCAGAAGATCACCATGATGAAGGTGCAGATCGCTCAGGTGGCACACATCCGCCAGGATGCAGCCAGCCGCCTCAAAAGTGCGCAGTCGCAAAAGGGCGTCGCCGATCAGGGCCAGCGCGTGTTGGTCGACAAGCGCAACAAGCTGGTCAAGAAGATCGCCAAGCTTAAGGAAGAGATCGCCGCCATGGAAAAGGAAGAAAGCGCCCGCAAGCAGCGCACTTCGATGCGGAAGGTCGATCTAGAGTAGTCCCCTTACAGATTTGCCGCCATCCAACGGTAACACTTCTCGTACCCCACCCCGCCCTGTGCTTCAGGCCCTTCGTATTCGGCGGCCCAGGCTCCCTGGTAGCCGGCTTCCCGCAGGCATTTGACCGCCCAATCTAGGTGGATTTCCCCTTCTCCCAGCGCCGCGCCTTGGTAGTTTTTGCCCCGCGGCTGATCGTTGGTGCCGTCCTTGAGGTGGACGTGGATGGTGTGTGGGGCCAGGATTTTATAGAAGTGGTCGATCTTTTCGAGGGAATGGCCGAACCAGCGGTAGTTCATGGTGTCGAGGTTCACCCCCAGGCGCTTTGAACCCACCCGCTGGATCAGGCTCAGCTGCCAGTCGCCGTCGTTGGTGGACACCCCGTGATTGTCCAGGGCCATACGCACCTGGGCCTTTTCGGCGATCTCGGCGCAGTGCTGGAAAGCCCCCAGCATCATGCCGTCCCACTTGGTCTCGTCGGGCACCTGGTTGTTGCGGTTCCAGCCCCCGTCCATACGCAGCACATCCGTGCCAAGGTGGGTGGCCAGCCCGAACACGTAGCGGCAGCGGTCTATCTGGGCCTGGAGGTCGGCCGGATCGGCCTGAATGAAGTCGTTGCCGGCGGTGAGCGCCGAAACCTGCATGCCGTGTTTTTCCACCAGCTTGCGCACGGACTCGGCCCCTTTTTCCCCCTCCTGGGACTGGCCGTCCCAGACATCCCTCACCTGCAGTTCGCAGTAGCGGTAGCCGATCTGACTGGCTTTGGTGAGAAACCCTTCCAGGTCGAAGCCGGGCCAGTTGTAGTGGATGACGCCGATCTTGGCTGACATCGCTTTTTCTCCTCTACAGAATACCCAAGAGTTCTACTTCGAAGATCAGGGTGGCCCCCGGCGGAATGCGCTGCGGAATGCCGCGGTCTCCGTAGGCCAGCTCGGGCGGGATGACCAGCTTGGCCTTGCCCCCCACCTTCATCATCTGCACCCCCTCGGCCCAACCGGGGAACACCTGCTGAAGGGACATCTCGATAGGCTGGCCTTTCTGCACGGAGCTGTCGAAGACCTCTCCATCGATGAAGGACCCCGTGTAGTGGACCCGCACCCGCGCTGCGGGACCGGGCTGCGGGCCGGTGCCGGCCGTCAGTTCCTGGTAGACCAGGCCCGTAGGCGTCGTGACCGCGCCGGGTTCGGCAGCGGCCTTGGCGAGGAAGGCCTTGCCTTCAGTTTTCTTGCCTTCGGCGGCTTTGGCCATACGCGCGTTGAGGGCTTCGGCCAGTTTGGCCCCGTACTCCTGCAGGTTTACCAAGGGCTCTTTGTCGAGCATGCCATCCTTGAAACCTTTGGCGATGAGATCCAATTCTTCGGCAGTCAACTGCCCTTTGAGGTTGGAAATGCCGCTTTCAGCCAACCCGAGGCCGACGGCGTACATGATCTTCTGGTCTTCGGTTTCCACCTTGGGTTCTTTGGCGCCGCAGCCCACAAACGCGAACAGGGCGATACCTGTCAGCAGAAGGGTTGTTTTCATAAGATGCTCCGGGAATTTAGCATTAGAAGGACGGGAGAACTGCTTTTGAAAGTAGGTACAAGGGAGAAATCCGGCAAGCGTAAGCTCCCTAGTTGAGGCGCAAGATCAGACTCTGGAGAGGTTGGATCTGGAAGGTGAAACCCTGGGGGCTGCGGGACTGGGGAGGTGGTGGTGCGGGTAGTTGAAAGGCGGTATAGGTGTCGAAGAGGATGATGGTCTTTTCTACGGCAAAGGGCAGGTACTCAAAAGTATAGGTGACGGTGCGGGGTCGGCTGCAATCTAGATTGTGCAACACCAGCAGGGCGCCCTGGTCCGTGTAGCGGGTGTAGGCCAGAACCCGGTCTTCGGGATCGCCGCCGGCGAACTCGTTGCGCAGGTAGTAGACCTGTCCGATGCTGAATTCCTCCCAGGCGGCCCGGTGCTGGTGCATTAACTGGTAGGCCTGTGCCAGCGAGGCACGGGGTTGCTGCTGTCCCAGGTGGGGCTGGAGCAGGGTGGGATTCTCGAAATCGGTGCGCGTCTCCTCCCCCCACTGACTGCCCCACTCCAGGCCATAGAGCAGGTTGCTGCGCCCGGCCAGCCCGGCCGACAGGTCGATGAGGGAGGCCTGGAGGTTTTTCAGCAGGGCCATCAGCAACGGGCGCTGATCCCGTTCCGGCTGCACCGGACAGCCCAGTTCCTGCCAGTAGCGGGCGGCCTGGGGGTCTTCCTGCAGGCGGCGGGCGAACTTCTCGTGCCATACCTGGGTGGCCCGGGGGCTGTCGTGGTTCTCGAAATAGGCCAGGGCCAGGGTGCGGGCCGAAAAACGGGCGTGCATCTCTTCGAGAAACCGGATAAGGGCACTGGCGTGTTCCACGTCGCGGTGGAAATCCACCAGCAGCGCGTAGACGGCGTCGGTGGGGATATCGATGGCCTGGTCCAGGGCACAGAGGGTTTCGCCCAGCACCAGGGCTTCGGGCTGCACCGCGGCGATGCGGTTCTTGATCCTTTTGAGGAAGGGGCGGTCCACGGTTTGGCTGGCGTCGATGCGCACCCCGTCCAGGTCACACTGCTCGACCCAATAAGGGGCTACGTCCAGTAGGTACTCCTGCAATTCCTGGTTGAAAACCAGGTCGAAGAGCGCCACGTCAGAGTAGACCAGCCAGGCGATGCGATGGATGGCCGGCCAGCCCTGCTCGTCGCGCACGTACCACTCGGGGTGTTGGTGGATCAGGGGATTGTCGCGGCTGGTCTGCATCAGCACCAGGTCGAAGATCACCCGCTTGTCCAGCAGGTGGGCGCGGCGGGTCAACTGCCGCAGCTCGGCCTTGCCGATCAGCTGCACCAGCGCCTCGCGGCCCCGCAGCGCCAGGGTCTGGGGCAGCGGCAGCCGCCCCAACTCGGCCGGACTGATGCCCCAACTTTCCAAGTCGCGCTCCCGCACCAGCCCCTCCCCCACCAGTGCGCCCAGATCAATCTCTTCGGGCGGGGTGACCAGTTCGGGATCTAGCTGATAGAAGTTGGCAACAGCATACGGGCTGCCTAAGCTCCCCTTGCGCACGTCGGCGCCGCTGTGCAGGTCGAGGAATCCGGGCTGAAAAAAAGGCAGCAGGTAGATCACATCGACCGGCAATTGGTCGAGTTGGGCAGTGAGGTAGGCGAAGCGGCCGCTGCAAAAATGTCCCCCCTCCAGCCTCGCCCCCACTTTGCGCACGCAGACCTCCATGAGTGAAGGGCAGTAGCTCAGCCACTGGGGGCTGACCACGATCACTCCATCCTGGTTGCGCGCCACCTGGCTGAGGCCTACCCATTCCTTCTGCGGATCGTCGAGGGGCAGCGGGTCGGCGGAAACCTGGACCGTATAGTTAAAGGCCCCGGTGGTGGCAAGGGTGAACTCGGCGGAGTCGAAGACCAGGTTCTGGCCGGAGAGCAGCGGCATTCCCTGCGGGTCGCAGACCAGGCGCATGGGCAGATGGCGGCCTGGGCCCGGCTGGAACTGGCCCTCCGGGTCGCGCTGGCCGCGCTGGTCGGCATCGGTCCACAGACGCACATCCACCTCGCCTTCGCGCACTTGGTCGGAGGGCAGGGCGGCGACAAAGAGTTCGGCCCGCACGCTAGCCCGAGCCTGAGGATGAGAGATACCGACAAAAGCCCGGGCCAGCGTGGAGGGAAAGTGCTCTCCGTCGATCTGGATGGACATATTGCCGGCCCACACCATCCAGTTGTCGAAGTGGTTGGGCGCGTAAATACGGTGCAACTGCTCGAAAAACACCGCGCGCCGCAACTCTGGAGAGGCGGTCATACTCAATGAGATTGCTGGTAATGGCGGCGCAACAGGTCGGCGCCGAAGTCGTTTTCCAGATCGCGCCACACCGCGTGGATGTGGTTGGCGTCGTTTTGGGTGTTGTCGTATTCGGCCACAAAAGTGGGGCCCTGCACCCGGTAGTAGTGGGGCTGGCCCCGCTCCAGGCCGCCGGCCCAGGCAAAACGCACCGCGCCCAGGTCCGCCTTCTCCAATTTGCTCCACTCCACCCCGGCCAACTCCTCGGGCAGGCGGTGCAGGTAGACCTCGATCAGCGCCTGCATCACCTGGCGTTGGGCGGTGTTCATCCCGGCCCCGGTCAGCCCCTCGGGTTTTACCTCGTCTCCCACCTGGGGCACATTGCGGGTGAGGATATCGGAGGGGGCCTCGGCGCTGATCAGGGCCACCTGGCGCTGGGAGGCGTCGAGTTCCACGATCAATTGCCGGCCCAGGTCTTCTTCTTCTTTGAGGGCGCGCAGCCCGGCCTGTTCGCCGTGCCGCACCTGGGCCGGATTGGCCCCGAAGAAGGTGGGGGTGGGGCCAATCATGCTGCCGGCGACCAGGGTATAGTTGAGGGAGATGTGGTGGCCTTCGAAGCGCCAGCTCCAGGGATCGGCACCCCCGGGCGTGCCGAAGACGGATAGATAGTAGAGTTCCGGGTCACGGGCAAAGCGGCCCTCCTTGCCTTCGAGCTGGCCCAGGATGGGCTCCAGGGAGATGATGGTCTGGGCCTTGGTGTACCCGGCGGCGCTCAGGCCGGTGGCCACCAGTTGGTGGGCCAACTGGCGCTGGCGGGTGTCCATCTCCTTGAGCGGCAGGCCAGCCCGTTCGCGCGGGATATAATACCACTCCTGGCGCAGGGTCTCATCGGCGAAATCCAAACAGGTCTTGGCTCGCTGGTCGGCGTTTAGAGCGCCTAGAAAAGCCAGGGCTGCTTCGGTCATACATTTGGCGCTTTCTGCCTCGCGGTAGATCTGCTTCAGGTCCATTGGGTCTCCTTGTTATTGATGGCGTCGGGGAGCAACCCATTACGGGCTTTCCCAAGGCGCGTCCTTCACCCTCGCTCTGGCTCCGCTACCCCACAGCCCCACCACGCGGACTTCCCCTCCCGACCTCCCCCCTGGGAAAGCCCTTCAGGGTTATCTCCCCTCCGCTAGTTACTCGGCAGCCGGTCGCGCAGGTCGTCGTGCAGGTCCACAGTAGTATATTGTTCTCCCCTGCGGCCCATGGCCACGCGCAGGAAGTCGAGGGGTTCCTCGGTGTGGTTGCACAGGCCGTGCGGTTGGCCGATACCCTGCCAGGTCACCGAACCAGGGCCTACGGCAAAGGTCTGGCCGTCGAGGGTGAGATAGCCCCGGCCGCCGAGGATCACAAAACATTCTTCGAGGGCGTCGTGGTAATGGTAGCCCAGCGAGCTGCCGGGGGCCAGGACCGCATGGTCGAGAAAGACCCAGGGGCTGCAGAAATCATCTGGTCCCCAGATATGGCGGGTGGCGATCTGCCCAACGCCGCCGTGAATGGCTGGGCGCCATTTGAGTCGGGCCTGGTCCACGGGCTCGGCCAGGAAGGCGCGCGATGCCGGCGTGCCGCCCTGCAGATCGGCGCTGAGGCGCAGCAGTTGGGCTGGGCCTTCTCCGGCACGGGACAGGGTGTGTGGCCAGCCCACCCCGCACAAGAGCACGGCGGGTCCCTCCAGTTGGGTTTCCAGCTCGCTGCCGGCCAGTGTCATGGCGCCCTCCAGCAGCAGATAACCCACTTCGCGGTCGGCCGCAGCGGGGGCATCGTACCCGACTCCGGAGGGCAGGGCCAGGTACTGCAGTTCCCTCCAGGCCGTGGCCCTTTCCAGGCCGGGGAAAACCGGACTGCCTGCAGGTGCAGCGCCCGACAGCGAGTTGAGATGCGCGTGGTGCATGAGATCCTTTTGCTCTATACAATAGCTTCTCGCCAGATGTCTGTTAAGTTAAACCGCGCCGCAGCCTCTATCAACACCGGCGGATCTGTCTTGACAGTTTGCGCATGAGGTGAGTAGGTTTGCGGAACCCCGCTACTCAGGTTTTGAGGAGATGATCATGCCAGCCAAAGCTATCGACCCCATCCGCGTGGGGGTGTTGGGCCAGGGGCGCAGTGGCTTGGACATCCATTCCCGCTGGTTCCAGCACTCGCCGCGCAAGTACAAAATCGTCGCCATCGCCGACGCGCTGGCCGACCGCCGGCAGCGGTCCCACGCCGAACTGAAGTGCGAGACCTACGCCGACTACCGCCAACTGCTGGCCCGCGACGACTTGGATCTGGTGGTCAACGCCCTGCCCAGCCACCTGCACCCCCAGGTCAGCGTCGAGGCCCTGCAGGCCGGCCACCACGTGGTCTGCGAAAAACCCCTGGCCTGGAAGGTCTCCGAAGTGGATCGGATGGTCCAGGCGGCCAAAAAGGCCCGCCGCATCCTGGCCCCCTTCCAGCAGTCCCGGTACGCGCCCTACTTCCAAAAGGTGCAGCAGGTCATCCAATCGGGCGTGCTGGGCCGCATCGTGCAGATCAATCTCTCCTTCAGTGGTTTTTCCCGCCGCTGGGACTGGCAGACCCTCCAGGAGTTCAGGGGCGGCAATCTGCTCAACACCGGCCCGCATCCGGTGGACCAGATCGTCTGCCTGCTGGGTTTCAAGATGCCCGACCAGATCCTCTGCGCTTTTGATCGGGCCAATACCTTGGGCGATGCCGAGGACCACGTGAAGGTGTTGATGCGCGGCAAGGGCCAGCCCGTCGTCGATTTGGAGATCTCCTCCTGCGCTCCCTACCCGCGCGATACCTATGTGGTGTACGGCACCCAGGGCGGTCTGAGCGGCGGGTCCGGGGGCCTGCGCTGGCGGTACTTCGATCCGCGCCGCGCCCCCAAACAGCAACTCATCCGCCCCTCTCTGCCCGGCCCCAGCTATTGCCGGGAGGAGCTGCAATTTGTCGAGAAGAGCTGGCAGCCCTCCAAGGCGCAGCAGAACCTGTTTGGCTACATGTCGAAATGTTTTTACGACCACCTCTACCAGGTGCTGCGCCAGGGCGCCCCGCTCCACATCACCCCCCAACAAGTGCGGGTGCAGATCGCCCTCGCCGAAGAGTGCCACCGGCAGAACAAACTCTCCCGTCTGCCGGTCAAAGGATGGCCCAAAGGAGACTGAAGATGAATACTGAAAGAGAACAGCAATTGGTCGCGGCCCTGGCCCGGTTGCCGCGTGTCAAACTGGCTTCGGTGTTGCCCACCCCTCTGGAGCCCCTGACCCGTCTAAGTGCGGCGCTGGGTGGTCCACCCGTGTACATCAAACGCGACGATCTGACCGGCCTGGGGTACGGGGGCAACAAGACCCGCATGCTCGAATTCTCCCTGGCCGACGCCTTGCGCCTCGGGGCTGACGTGATCGTCACGGGCGCCGGGGTGCAGTCCAACTACTGCCGGCAGATGGCCGCTGCCTGCGCCCACCTGGGCCTGGAGTTGCACCTGCTGCTGCGGCCCATCCGCGAAGTGGATCACCATGAGGTGCAGGGCAACCACCTGCTGCAGCGGCTCTTCGGTGCCAAGTGTACCATTATGCCTGACGGCGACCCCGACAAGCAGGGGCAGGCCATCCTCGCCCGCATGGACGAATTGCGCCAACAGGGCCGCCGGCCCTACTGGCCGCGTCAGGCCGGCACCGTCGATATCGATGCGCTGGCCTACGCCGAATCGGCGCTGGAGGTGGTGCAGCAGAGCCGCGAACAAGGTATCTCGCCGGCCTACCTGTATCTGGCGGCGCTGGACACCACTCAGTCCGGGGTGGTGCTGGGGCTGAAGTACGTGGAGAGTCCAATCCACGCGCGCGGCTTCAGTCCCTTCGAAAAATGGCCGCAGCGTTTCGACAATATGGCGCGTATCGCCAACCAGGGGGCGGCCCGTTTGGGGTTGGAGATAAAATTCAAGGCAAGCGACTTCGACAACGACGACAGCCAGGTGGGTGAACGCTACGGCATCCCCACGCCCCAGGGCCTGGAGGCGCTGCGACTGGTAGCCCGCACGGAGGGCATCCTGCTGGACCCGGTGTATACCAGCAAGGCCATGGCGGGATTGATCGCAGATATTCGGACGGGCAAGTTGGCCAAGGACCGGCCAGTGGTCTTTCTGCACACGGGTGGCTCGCCAGCGATCTTTGGGTACGCGGCTGAGGTGCTGGGTGTCTAGTGTGCGGCGGGGAATGGCCCGCTTCGACTTTCCCTGAAGTGGAGAACCTCTTCGGGAAGATCCCGGTGCCCTTGCCCGAGGAATTATTCGAGCCGTTGGTGCAGACGCCGGCCTTTACCCTGGAGCGCATTGTCTCGCGGGGGCATAACACACCTGCGGGCCAGTGGTACGACCAGGAGCGAGAAGAGTGGGTGATGGTGGTGAAGGGCAGGGCGCGACTGTTTTTTGAGCAGCGAGCGGAGGTTTTGGAAATGAAGGCAGGCGACTATGTACATATTCCGGCCCATTGCCGGCACCGGGTGGAATGGACCGATCCGGATCAGGAGACCATATGGCTGGCGATGCACTACTGAGGGACAAGAGGGCCGTGGGGAGAGGCCCCGCGGTGTCGGGGATCATTGCGTGGGCAACGGTGCTGCTGTCCGCGTTTTTTTGGGCCTGCGGGGACAAGTCCCCCACCAGTCAGGAGCCACAACCCATGGAATCGACGGTGCTGCGCGACACGGTCACGACCAGCGGCCTGCACTTCATCGACCTGGCGCGCGGGACCGGCCAGGTGCCGCACGCAGGGGACGTGGTGGAGGTCCACTACACCGGCTGGCTCGAAGACGGCACCAAGTTCGACAGCTCCCTCGACCGGGGCGAGCCGCTCCAGTTTGTGCTGGGCCGGGGCAGGGTGATTGCCGGCTGGGATGAAGGCATCGCCCTGATGCGCCAGGGCGGCAAGGCCCGGCTGATCATCCCCCCTGACCTGGCCTACGGGGAGCGGGGCTATCCAGGGGTGATCCCGCCCAGTGCCACGCTGACTTTCGAGGTGGAGTTGGTTCGGGTGCGCTGAGACCCCCAAGGTGGCGGGTCTCAACAGGGCGGGATTTTGCGTGGGGCAGGTAGCAGGGGTACGGATAAGGTTTTGGCTCGGGCAGGTGCAGGCAGTTGGTGATATGCGGCGCTGATTTTTTCTGCGCCATATTTTTTTTCTAAGCGTTTGATGATAAAGTGCCCTCTGGCCATATCCTGGAAATGATCCATGAAGAGCAGGTTAATCGTGGCACCGGTGGCCATACTGATAAGGGGTATTGCTTTGGCGGCCATCTCTTCGGTGATCCGCACACTGAACCGGGAAGCAATGGCGAGGATAAGGCGCATAATAGCAGGGGCTCCCGTGTCGGCCACGCCCCTTTCCGCGATGAAGGCGGCAGCTTCCGAAACCGCCTTGGACAAGGTGGTGCGCACCGCCCAGTAGTTGCTGTGACGGGCAGGGTTCCCGCGGGCATCACGGCTACCCAACGCCAGTACCGACAAACAGGACAGGCGTGTCTCTAGAGAAGACAAGTCATGTCCCTCACTTCTGGCAATATCGGCAATGGAACGCAGGATGATACCCGTAGAGATCGGCAATTCGATGGGCAGTGCAGCCGCGCCGAAGGGACCGCCACTGGCGCCCGTGATGGCGGCGATGGTTTTGTGCATCCAGGCGCGCATTTTCTGATCTGCAGTCAGCCGGGTCCACCAGGTTTCGGTCCTTTTTTCCGGGAAATCTCCCAAGGTATAGATGGCTAGTTCGAGCCCTTTGAGCAGAACGGTTCGAACGATCTCTCCGATCATCTTTTGCCAGTAGACGGGTAGTTTTTCCAAACCCAACTCAATAGGTTTTCCTATCGTGTCGGCAATACGAATGGTCAAACTAGGATACTCGAGAATATCCTTAGCCCGCTGCAGGTCGGTTAGATCGGTTTTGGCAATAGGCGGAGATTTCTTGAGCATTGTCACGAGATCGTTTGGCTCTGCCAAGAGGCGGTGGCCTTCAGGCGTACTCTATAAAATCTGTGGCCTGGTGTTACGCGAGGTATGCGTTCCATAACGCCGTAATATTTGCTGCCATCATTCGCACTTTTTTGAGCATCCCTACCCACGCGATAGCAAAATAGCAAATTCAGCACCATCTGGCCAAAGCGCTTTGATTTCGCGCTAATCCCATAGCAGGCTTGAACGGTCGGGGGACCGAATGCGGCCTTGGAGGTTTGGCAGGGAGGGGGACTGCTGTGTGCCGGGCACCTGGCGCTGTCTATTTCACACAGTCAGGCCTGTTAGCGAGAATGAGTTGTCGGCAGCCCGGTTTCAGGATGAGCATGTCGCCAAAATCGCAGCCAAGTTGGCGGGATGATCAAACCTCCACTGGTAGGGCTCCTGTTTTTTTTGACCACAGGAAGTACCTTTCTTCCATGGTCGAACCACCTTCCCCGTTGCCCATCCTGGAGGCCGAGGCGCAGATCGCCGGGCATTTGCGCCGGTCCAACCGCCTGGTGCTGAGTGCGCCCACCGGATCGGGCAAAACCACCCAGGTGCCGCAAATCTTGAGGCGCAGCGGCGCGGTGGAGGGGCAGATTCTGGTGCTGCAGCCCCGGCGGCTGGCCGCCCGCTGGGTGGCCACTCGGGTGGCCGAGGAACTGGGTAGCCCCCTGGGAGAGGAGGTGGGGTACCAGACCCGCTTCGAAAGTCGGATCAGCGCCCGCACCCGCATCCGCTTCCTCACCGAAGGCATCTTCCTACGCCTGATCCAGCACGACCCCCTCCTCGCTGGAGTGGGCGCGGTGGTGCTGGACGAATTCCACGAGCGCAGTCTGGCCGGCGACCTGGCCCTGGCCCTGGCCCGGCGTTTACAAGAAACCCATCGGCCCGAATTGCGGCTGGTGGTGATGTCGGCCACCCTGGAAACCCGCGCCGTAGCCGGCCACCTGGGATGCCCGGCCGTGGAAGCCAGTGGCCGGGCCTATTCGGTGGAGACCCGCTATCTGCCCAGGCCCGCCCAGGAACCGGTCTGGGAGCAAGCCGCCCGGGCCCTGCGCTTGCTGCTGGAGAGCGGTGCCGAAGGCGAGGTGCTGATCTTCATGCCCGGCGGGTACGAGATCCGCCGCACCATCCAATCCTGCCAACAACTGCGCTGGAACGAAGAACTGCTCTTCCTGCCCTTGCACGGTTCCCTGCCCGCCGACCAGCAGGATGCTGCTCTCCGCCCCGCTGCCCAGCGCAAGGTGATCGTGGCCACCAACGTGGCCGAAACCTCCATCACCATCCCCGGAGTGCGCCAAGTCATCGACAGCGGCCTGGCCCGTGTCCACCGCCACGACCCGCGGCGCGGCATCAACGTGCTGATGATCGAAGCCATCAGCCAGGCATCGGCAGACCAGCGCCAGGGACGGGCCGGCCGCACGGCCCCAGGCACCTGCACCCGGCTGTGGTCCGAGGCGGAGCATTATGCCCGGCCCGCGCATTCGGTGCCCGAGATCCAGCGGGTGGACCTGGCCGAGACCCTGTTGCAAATGAAGGAGATGGGCTTGAAGCTGGGAGACCTGCAGTGGCTGGAACCGCCCCAGGAGTTGGCGGTGGCCCGCGCCCGCCGCCTCTTGCAGGGGTTGGGGGCGCTTGATGAAGGCGAGGACCTCACACCTATGGGCCGGCAACTGGCCGCCTTCCCCATGCACCCCCGCCTCTCGCGGCTGTTGGTCGAGGCCCACCGGCGCCGCTGCCTGGGCCGGGCCCTGGTGTGGGCCGCCATCTTAGGCGAACGCGATATCCTGGTGCAACCCCTGCGCTCCCAGTACACCCAGAGCGACGAGGCCTACCCATCCGACCTGGAAGTGCGAGAGAAGGGATTCCAGAGGGCCAAAGAGGCCCACTTCGAGGTGCAGGCCTGCGCCCGCTTGGGGCTCAATGCCCAGGCCTGCCGCGAGGTGGACCAGGTCTGCCGGCAGTACCGCGACCTGTGCCGGCAAGCGGGCCTCTCTCCCGACAGCGCCGGGCAAACTGAGGAGCTGAGCAAGTGCCTGATCGCCGCCTTCTACGACCAGGTGGCCCTGCGCCGCGACCCGGACAATCTGAGCTGTGCCATGGCCGGCCAGCGGCGGGTGGAGCTGGAGCGGCAGAGCGCGGCGCGCCCAGCAGCGATGCTGGTGGCTGCCGAGGTGCGGGAGGTGGAGACCGGCGGCGGGATGCGGACCGTGCTCTCGCTGGCCAGCGCCATCGAGCCGGAGTGGCTGGAGGAGGTGGAGGAAGGGCGGGTGGAGGTGCGGACCGAGACGGGGTGGAACAGCGAGGCCCGGGCCGTGGAGCAGCGGGAGGTGCGCAGCTTCGAGGGCCTGGTGTACGCGCAGCGCTTGTTGCCCAAGACCGACCCAGCCCAGGCTGCCGAGATCCTGGTGGCGCGCATCGAGGCCGGCGAGTTGGTGCTGGGGCGGTGGGACCAGAGCGTGGAGCAGTGGTTGGCGCGCGCCCGCTCGGTGGCCGCCTGGTTCCCCGAGCGGGGCCTGCTCGCGTACACCGCTGAAGAGCTGGGGGTAGTCTTACACGAAATCGTTTCGGGCGCCACGCGCTACAGCCAGATCCGCGAGCGGCCCTGCCTGCCGGCCCTGCAAGGAGCGCTCTCGTGGCAGGACCAGCAGTTCGTCGAGCAGATGGCGCCGTTGCGTCTGCAGTTGTCCAACGGGCACCGGCTCAAGCTCGAGTACCAGGCCGGCAGCCCACCCAGGGGCCGGGCCAAGATCCAGGAACTCTACGATGTCCGCGAAAGCCCAGCGGTGGCCAGTGGCCGGCAGAAGGTGCTGCTGGAGATCCTCGGCCCTCACTCCCGCCCCCTGCAGGTCACCGCTGACCTGGCCAGCTTCTGGCAGAACACCTACCCCGAGCTGAAGAAGGAGTTGCGCCGGCGCTACCCCAAACACGAGTGGAGATAAGGGGGAGATTCACGAGGTATTTGCAGGGTACTCTGTTTTCGGTTTATTATGACTCAGTATCGTCTAGTAGTCGATCACCGCGGTTCTGAGGCGGCGGGGAGTGACCCACTCCGGGCTTTCCCCAGGCGCGTCCTGCCCACTCGCTCGCTTCGCTCCGCTGCCCGGCCACCCAACCACGCGGACTTCCCTTCCCAACTACTCCCCGGGAAAGCCCTGCGGGGTCATCTCCCCGCCGCTTACGGTGCTCGGCAAAACCCTTGTGGCGGACCGCTAGAATCGGCAACTGCTCATAGCAGGCCTGGCATGACTACTTTGGTGCTTGAGACCGATCCGGTAGCTGTCGACGTGAAGATCGCGGGCGAAAAGGTGATAGTGGATTTTGCCGATGGCCGCACTATCTCAGCACCGCTATCGTGGTATCCCCGTCTCTTACTCGGCTCTACCGAAGAACAGCAGACCTGGCAACTGT
>CAMAVQ010000084.1 GCA_945861755.1 Gemmatimonas phototrophica | reverse complement strand
GACGCAGCCACCGCGAGAGGGTCGACTGGGCCACCCCCACTTCTTCGGACAGCGTCGTCGCACTGGGGCCACCTGGCATCGCCAGTTTACGCACCGCTTCGGACCTGAACTTCGCTGAATACTTCATCGCTCAACACTCGCCTCGCCCCATGGGTGACCTCTATACCAACGGTCGGGGCAGCGTCACCGTGACGCTGCCACCCGCTCAAACCCACGCGACAACTAATCTGACACAGGGGGTCGAGACGTCCAGTCAGGGATTTACCAGTCTCGTCGAGACGTCCAGTTAGGGATTTACCAGTCTCATCGAGACGTCAAGTCAGGAATTTACTAGTCTCATCGAGACGTCCAGTCAGGGATTTGCCAGTCTCATCGAGACGGTGGTGGACAGCACCGATCTCCTGGCGGACTTCCTGGCGGACTCCCTGGATTTCCTGGCGGACCCCCTGGATGCTCTCGCGCAGATCCTGGCGAAGATCCTGGATGTCTTCCCGCAGGTAGGAGATGCCCCAGGGCAGTTGTTCAGGCGGAGGGTTGGGCGGTTGGGAGGAGGGATTCTGTGTCATGCCATTTTTTCTTGTATATATGGTGAATATACTCTGCACCAAGAGATACGCCAAGAACTTCAGCAAGAGAAATGCCACCTGTATTCTCTGCGGGAATACGGTCTAAGAGAGCCTGCTGATGAGGTGCCCAGGCCTCAGCCATGTCGCCTTTTTGAAACACTCTTGCCCTTTGAATAATCCAACTCCGTTGCTCCTACACTTCCTCTCCCCCGCCCCGAAACGCCCACCCGAAGAAACACGCCGCCCCCAGCGTGAACACTCCCGGCAGCAGGAAGAAGGTCCCCCAGTCGTGGCCGCCCCCCGGCAGGGCGAAATAGTCGTAGCAGCGCCCGGCGGTGAAATGCCCCACCAAAGCGCCCATGCCGCTGTTGATCACCACCAGCAACCCCTGGGCACTGGCGCGCATCTGCGGCGGACTCAGCCGGTCCACCGCCACGGTGCAGCCGATGGCGAAGAAGGTGAAGGCCACCCCCTGCAGACACTGGGCGATCACCATCACCCATAGCGAATGGGCCATCGCAAAACAGCCCAGCCGCAGGGCCTGGGCCAACAGCCCGCCAAAGATGGTCCAGCGCAGCCCCAACCGCCGCAGGGTGCCGGTCAGCATCAACATGGTGAACACCTCGGCGACCTGAGCCAGGCTCAAGAGCATGTTGGCGGTGCCCGGACTCAGCCCCAGCCGATCGGGATCGATCAGAAACAGGAAGCTAAAGTTGAAGAGGAAGGGGCCGGCCAACGCCGAGGCAAAAGCGGTGATCACCAGTACCGCAAACCCGCGCTGACGCAGCAGCGAGAAAGCCGCAGTCAAACTCGTGCCCGAGGAACTGCCGCTGCCCGGCGGGGTGTGCGGCAGCGTAAAAGCGTACACCCCGGCGACGCCACTCAGCACTGCGGCCAGCAGCAGCCCATCCCCCAAATGCCCCTCCCCACCCCCGCGCAGTTCCAGATACAGACTCAGCCCCCAGCTCACCGCGACCCAGCCGATGGTGCCCCACACCCGCACCTGGCCGAAACGCCGGAAATCCCCCAGGTGGTGGAGGGCGATGACATTGGCCAGGGAGCGCGTCGGCAGGAAAATCAGGCAGAAAAGGGCCATGGCCAGCCACAGCGGCGCAAATTCATGCTGCATCCAAGCCCAGACCAGCAAGGGCACGCAGAGCAGATAACACCAGCCGGCAAAGCGCTGGCTGGGCCAGAAGCGGTCCGCCAACCAACCGGCCACCAGGGGCGAGAAAAGCGCGGCCACGGCCCAGCTGGCCGAGACATAACTGATCTGCTGGCCGCTGAAGCCCAGGGCGCCCATATGGCCGCTCAGCAACATGCCCTGAGCCCCGAGGATCATGGAGGAGAACGCGAACATCGCCGAAAGGCGGACCGTCAGTGCCGGTTGGCCCATCAGCTCCCCTTCAGCGCCCCTTGCAGGCGAGCAGCCAGGGCGGTATGCCGCTCGGTGGTGCGGGCATTGCGCAGCGCAATGCCCAGCGCCCTCTTGGTCCCCACCACCACCACCAACTCGCGCGCCCGGGTGATGGCGGTGTAGAGCAGGTTGCGCTGCAGCATCAGGTAGTGCTGGGTGGTCAGGGGCAGCACCACCGCCCGGTACTCCGACCCCTGGGACTTGTGTACCGAAATAGCATAGGCCAGCACCAGCTCGTCCAGCTCGGAAAAATCGTACTCCACCTCCTCCTCGAACTGCACCCGCACCGCCTGGTTTTCCGCGTCGATGGCGCGGATGCGGCCCACGTCGCCGTTAAACACGCCCTTTTCGTAGTTGTTGCGCACCTGCATCACCTTGTCGCCCACCCGGTACTCGACGCTCCCCCGCTTCCAACCCACCCCCGTGGCATTGAGTCGCTGCTGCAGCACCTGGTTCAAGTTGCTGGCCCCGGTCTCGCCCCGGTACATGGGCGTCAGTACCTGGATGTCCTCGATGGGGTCCAGGTTATAGCGGCGGGGCAGGCGTTCGGCGCACAGTTCCTGGATCAATGCGGCCACCCGCTCGGGCTCCTCTTCCTCGATAAAGAAGAAGTCGCGGGCCTCGCGGTTGTTGAGCTGGGGGAACTCGCCCTGGTTGATCAGGTGGGCGTTGGTGACGATCTGGCTCTGTTGGGCCTGACGAAAGATGTGGGTGAGCCGCACCAGCGGCAGCACCCCGCTGGCGATCAACTCGCGCAGCACCTTGCCCGGTCCCACCGAGGGCAGCTGATCCACATCCCCCACCAGCACTAGGCGGGCCGATGCAGGCAGGGCCTTCAGCAGGCTGTACATCAGCGGGACGTCGATCATCGACACCTCGTCGGCGATCAGCGCCTGGGCCTTGAGGGGATTGTCCTGGTGATGTTCGAACCCTTTGGGGGGCTTGAAACCCAGCAGCCGATGGATGGTGCGGGCCGGCCGGCCAGTGGCTTCGGCCAGCTTCTTGGCCGCCCGCCCGGTAGGCGAGCAGAGCAAGACCTGCTGGCCCTGCTGCTCCAAGAGGGCGATGATGCCCCGGGTAATGGTCGTCTTCCCAGTGCCCGGCCCGCCGGTGAGCACCATCACCTTGCTCAGTGCCGCCACCCGCAGCCCTTCTCGCTGCTGCGCCTCGTACTGGATGCCCAGCTTGGCCTCCAGCGCGGCGATCACCGCCTCGGTCTGCCCCTCGCTCTGGCGCAGGGGTGCCCGCAGCAGGCACTGCAGCGAGACGGCGATGCCCACCTCGGCCTGGTGCAAGAGCGGCAGGTACACGCGTTCCCCGTCCAGCACCGCGCCTTGTTCGGCGGCCAGCCCCACCAATCCCTGGGCCAGCAGCTCCGGACCGATCTCCAGCTCCTGCTGGGCCGCCTGCAGCAACTCCTCCCTGGGCAGGAAGACGTGGCCCTCATCGCTGGCTTGGTTGAGCACGTAGCGCAGGCCGGCCTTGAGCCGCTCGGGCGCCTCGGGCTGCATACCCAGATTTCGGGCGATGCGGTCGGCGCTGAGAAAGCCGATGCCCCAGATATCCCGCTCCAGGCAGTAGGGATTGGCCCGCACCAGGGAGATGGCCTGGTCCCCGTAGGTTTTGTAGATCTTCACCGCATAGGCCGTGCCCACCCCGTGGGACTGCAGGAAAAGCATGACATCCTTGATCTGCCGCTGGGCCTGCCAGCCCCGCACGATGATCTCCACCCGTTTGGGGCCGGTGCCGGGCACCTCCAGCAACCGTTCCGGCTGCCGCTCGATGATCTCCAGGGTCTGCATCCCGAAATGGTCGACGATGCGCTGGGCCGTCACCGGACCCACTCCTTTGATCAACCCCGAGCCCAGGTACCGCCGGATACCCTCCACCGTGGCCGGATACAGGGTCGTGTACCGCGAGAACTTGAACTGCTTGCCGTACTGGGGATGAGCGGACCATTCCCCCTCCAGGCGCACCCCCTCCCCCACCTGGACCCCGGCCATCAAGCCCACCACCGTGGCCAGTTCCTCCTCCCCCACCTGCAACCTGGCCACGGTGTAGCCGGTGTCCTCGGCCTGGAAGGTGATCCGTTCGATGGTGCCTTCTAAAACTTCGGGCACGGATAATTCTCTCTATATGCGAAATCCCCGCCAGGTCGCCCGGCGGGGATTTCTTCCTGTCTGCGGAACCGCAGCGCGCTCACTTCTTCTTGAGCTTCTCTTCGGCGCTATCTTGGGGAATGTACCCCAACACCTCGCGGGCGTGGTCGATGTCTACCCAGCGCCACTGGTTGTTGGACACCCCGTAGAAGATATCGAAACACAACTCCTCCGGTGCGTCCACTGCCCTTTCGATCAGCTGCACCACGTCGCGCTGGCTGCACCAGACCGCCCCGGACTCTGGTTTTTGCGGATGATCCTCGGCATTCACCCAGCCGATGCGCAAGCAGAGGGAGGACAAGCCGTGGACATCGGCGTAGTAGCGGGCCAGGGCCTCACCCCAGACCTTGGTGGCCGGATAGAGCCCGGTGGGGCGCACCGGCCACTCGTGGGTCACGGTGTGGATATCGGCCTGGGCGGCCTCGGCGAAACGGCCCTCGGCCAAGGACTTATAGGGTTCGTCCAATTGGTAGCCCCAGGAGACCATGATCGAGCTGGCGTACACCACCCGCTTTACCCCGGTGCGCACCGCCGCCTCGAACACATTGCGGGCCCCGACGATATTGCTGGCCAGCAGACTTTCCCAGCTGGCGTCGGGCCGAGGATCGGCCGCCATCTGCACCACCACCTCCATGCCCGTCATGGCCCGTTCCACGGCCTCCAGATCGCTCAGGTCCACCAAGTGGAATTGATCCTTGGGAATCTGCAACTGCCGAGTGCGGGGGGCTCGCTCCGAAAGCCGCCGCCGCCGGGCCAGACCGTGTACCTCGTATTTTCCGGGTTGGGACTGTAAGCGCTGGTACACCGAGCTGGCGATCAGCCCGTACACCCCGGTGATCAAGACTTTTTTCGCGGCCATCCTCACATCCTTTTCGTCAAAGCTTTTATTATAACGACGCTTCCGAGCGCCCTCAAGAGCAGGGCCCCGGACCACTGTTATATCGGCTCACCCAGGGCACCGATGTAATTGAGCGCCCGGTAACGCTGGTCGTAGTCCATCCCATAGCCCACCACAAACACATCCTCGATGGTAAAGCCGAGGTAATCTATCTGCACCGGATGCCGGCGGCGGGCCGGCTTGTCCAAGAGAGCACAGACCTTGAGGGAGTTGGGGGCCCGGTCGCGGAACTTGGCCAAGAGAAACTCCAGGGTGCGCCCGGTATCGACGATCCCGTCGACGACCAACACCTCCCTGCCACCCAGGTCCAAGTCCACGTCCTTGGTCAGCCGCACCTCTCCTTGCGACTGGCTCCCGACATAGCTGGAAACACTGACAAAATCGTATTCCACCTGCTGGGCAAAAGACTCGGGCATGTGGGCCAGCAGGTCCATCATGAATTGGGCGGCCCCGTTCAAAACCCCCACCACCAGCGGGGGGGAGGCTGCGTAATCAGCCGCCACCTGTCCGGCCAACTGCACCACTCGCTGGCGCACCGCATCCCTGTCGATCAATACCCGCAACGACCTGTCGGCCATGATCTCCATCCAGCTCAGCTGCTGTACTTCTCTGTAATCTAAGGATGGAAGAGAAAAAAGGCTCGGGGGAAGCAAAAAAACGCAGGGCTGTACCTGGGAGGAGTACAGCCCTGCGCTGGGGGAGGGGAAGGAGAAGGGGGCGGTAAGGGCTCAGGCCTCGACTAGTTCGGCCTCGGATTCTTCCTCGGACTCGGCAGCCCCGTTGAGCGGCACCACCTTGCCCCCGTTGATCTGGAGCAACTGGCGCAACTCGCCTTCGATCCGGTCGGCCAATTCCGGGTGTTGCTTGAGGAAGAGGCGGGCATTCTCGCGGCCCTGGCCCAGCCTTTCCTTGGCGTAGGAGAACCAGGTGCCGCTCTTCTCGATGAATTCGTGTTGGATACCCAGATCCAGCAGGTCGCCCTCGCGGGAGACGCCGATGTCGTCGCCGCGGAACAGGATGTCGAATTCGGCCTCCCTGAAGGGAGGGGCCACCTTGTTCTTGACCACCTTGATGCGGGTGCGCCGGCCAATGACCTCTTCGCCGTCCTTGATCAGCCCGACACTGCGGATATCGAGGCGCACCGAGGCGTAGAAACACAGGGCCCGGCCGCCGGTGGTGGTCTCGGGATTGCCGAACATCACCCCGATCTTCATGCGCAGCTGGTTGATGAAGACCACGGTGGTGCGCGACTTCTGGACCGAGCCGGTGATCTTGCGCAGGGCCTGGGACATGAGACGGGCCTGCAGCCCCATGTGGGAATCCCCCATATCCCCTTCGAGTTCGGCTCTGGGAACCAGGGCGGCCACCGAATCCACCACGATCAGATCGATGGCGCCGCTGCGCACCAGGGTGTCAGTGATTTCCAGGGCCTCCTCGCCCGAATTGGGCTGGGCGATTAATAGGTTGTCGATATCCACCCCCAGCTTGCGGGCAAAACTCACATCGAGGGCGTGCTCAGCGTCGATGAAGGCCGCAGTGCCGCCCTGCTTCTGAGCCTGGGCGATCATCTGGAGGGCGATCATGGTCTTCCCGGCCGCTTCTGGGCCGAAGAGTTCGATGATACGCCCCCGGGGGATGCCCCCGACGCCCAGAGCGACATCCAGGGACAGGGAACCAGTGGGGATAACCGCGATCTCGCTCACCTGGGACTCCCCCAGCCGCATGATCGACCCCTTGCCGAACTGCTTTTCCACCTGGCTGATGGCCAGTTCCACGGCCTTGTGTTTGTCGTTGCCGTTGGCCGGGACACTGCCATTGAGCTTCGCCGAAGATACCATCACATCCTCCTGGATCTTGTGCCCCCCGTGGACCTGGCCGGGGGGAGCATGAGAAGCGTTTCCTGCACAAAAAGATAGTATTTTTATGTGCAGCTGTCAAGCGGATTTTTGCCGCCCGGAACAAATACCCCAACAAGGTTCGTACCAAGGTAAATGCTCGTTATAACTTATTATTTTTTTATTATTTAACAAAAAAAATAAACCCGGAGGATGGTTCTCAATGGAACCAGTGGTGTGAAGCGGGGGTACCAGCGAAACTATTTTTGGAGCAGGGCTACTTCCTGGGCCGCCTCCAGCCCGCCGATCCCCACCACCTCCATGCCCTCGGGCCGGCGCCAGCCCTTGAGATTGCTGCGGGCCACCAGACAGCGGGTAAAGCCCAGGTTGCGGGCCTCAGCCACCCGCCGCTCGATCTGGTCCACCGGCCGCACCTCCCCGCCCAAGCCGATCTCGCCGATGGCCACCGTGCCCGGCTCGATGGGCCGGTTGAGAAAGCTCGAAATCAGCGCCAGCCCCACCCCTAGATCCACCGAAGGCTCTTCGACGCGGATACCGCCCACCACGTTGACAAAAATATCTTGAGAGGCAATCTGATACCCGCCCCGCTTCTCCAGCACCGCCACCAGTAAGGCCAGGCGTTTGGGATCTATACCCGTGGCCACCCGCTGCGGATAGCCAAAACTGCTGGTGCTGACCAGGGCCTGGATCTCCACCAACAGCGGCCGCGTCCCCTCGATGGTACATACTACTGCCGACCCCGAAACCCCTGGGGCTCGCTCGGCCAGCAGCAACTGCGAGGGATTGCCCACTTCCACCAGTCCGCGCTCCCGCATCTCGAAGACCCCGATTTCGTTGGTCGAGCCGAAGCGGTTCTTGGCCGCCCGCAGGATGCGAAAATGATGGTGCCGCTCCCCCTCCAGATAGAGCACGGTGTCGACCAGATGCTCCAAGGTGCGGGGACCAGCCACCGTGCCTTCCTTGGTCACGTGCCCCACTAGAAAGACCGGGACGCCCCGCTCCTTGGCAAAATAGACCAGCCGGGCGGCGCACTCCCGCACCTGGGCCACACTACCGGGGGCGCTTTCGAGTTGGGGGTAATAGATGGTCTGGATCGAATCGATGATCACCGCCATCGCCTCGGCCCGCCCCAGCGCTTCGAGGATGGAGGCCAGATTGGTCTCAGAGAACACCAACAACTCGGGAGAGAGGGCACCGATACGGCCGGCCCGCAGGCGGAGCTGCGCCCCCGACTCCTCGGCAGACAGGTACACCGTGCGTTGGTTGCGGCTGGCCAGTTGGCCGGCCATCTGCAGCAGCAACGTAGACTTCCCTATGCCCGGATCGCCCCCCACCAGCACCACTGAGCCGGGCATGATGCCCCCGCCCAGCACCCGATCCAACTCCCCCATGCCGGTCAACAGGCGCTCGGCCTCCTGCAGCGACACCTCGGTGATGGGCTGCATGGCCGCTGCTGGGGAACGGCGCTCGGGCCGCCGGCTGTCCTCGGGGGGCGGCAGCTCCTCGGCGCAGGTATTCCATTCCTCGCAGGCCGGGCAGCGCCCGAACCAGCGGGGCGCCTGGTGGCCGCAGGACTGACAGGCATAGTGCGAACGGGCTTTTTTGGCCATCTTCACGCACCCACGCGGCGGGCGGCGCTCACCACCCTGGGAATGCCGGCCAGATCCAGGCGGACCTGCTCCGGCGCAAAGGAACCGCTCTGCTCCAGCAGGCCGGCCACCTCATTGGCCTGCCCGGCGCCCACCTCCAGCACCAGCAGCCCCTGCGGGGCCAAAAAAGGCGCTGCCTGCGCCGCCAGGCGCCGGTAGAAGTCCAAACCGTCCTCGCCCCCGTCCAAAGCCAGATTCGGCTCGTGGTCGCGCACCTGGGGCTCCAGGCCCTCCAGATCGGCGCGGCGCACATAGGGCGGGTTGCAGGCGATCAGGTGGAATTGTCCCGCCGCCTGCAGCGGGGCCAGCAGGTCGCCGCAACAGAAAACCACCCGCTGGTCCAACTCCAACTGGCGGGCATTGCGGCGGGCCAGGGCCAGGGCAGCCGGCGAGAGATCGCTGGCCTTCACCCGTGCCGAGGGGCATTCCTGGGCCAGGGCCAGGGCGATGGCCCCCGAACCGCAGCCCAGATCCAGCACCTGGGGCATTTCGCAACCTCTCAGATGCTCGAGGGCCACCTCCACCAGGATTTCGGTTTCGGGTCTGGGGATCAGCACTGCCTGGTCCACGGCCAGGATCAGGTTGCGAAAGCCGGCCTTGCCGGTGATGTACTGGAGGGGCACCCCCCGCACCCGCTGCCTGACATACTCTCGGTACGCGTCCACCTGCGCCGGACTGAGCACCTGGTCGAAACGCAGGTACAGATCCAACCGTTTGACGGCCAGCACATCGGCCAGCAAGAGTTCGGCCTGCAGGCGGGGGCTGTCGAGTTTTTTGGCGGCGAAAAAGCGGCTGGTCTCCTCGAGCAGGGCGAGCAACTGCCAGGAGCGGGGCGCCGCGCCGCTCACCCAGGCTCCTCCCCCACCACCGCCAGGGCGTTCTCCTGGGCAGCCAGGGTGAGCTGCTGGACCACCTCGTCGAGGTCGCCGTCGAGCACTTCTTCGAGGCGGTAGAGGGTCAGACCGATGCGGTGGTCGGTGAACCGCCCCTGGGGGAAGTTGTAGGTGCGGATCTTGGCGCTGCGGTCGCCGCTGCCGATCTGCTGGCGGCGGGCCTCGGAGATCTTCTTGTCCTGTTCGGATTGGTAGCGGTCCAGCAGGCGGGCCCGCAGCACCTTGAGCGCCTTGTTCTTGTTCTTCAGCTGCGACTTTTCGTCCTGGCAAGAGACCACGATCCCGGTGGGAAGGTGGGTGACGCGCACCGCCGAATCAGTAGTATTGACACTCTGCCCTCCCGGACCGCCCGAGCGGTACACATCGATTTGGAGATCCTCGGGATCGATCTGGACCTCCACGTCCTCCGCTTCGGGCAGCACGGCCACCGAGGCGGCCGAGGTGTGGATGCGGCCATTGGCCTCGGTCTTGGGCACCCGCTGCACCCGATGCACCCCGCTCTCAAACTTGAGCTTGCCGAAGGTGTCTTTGCCCGAGACCAGGAAGATCGCTTCCTTGAACCCCCCCGAAGGGTTGGTGCTGGAGGAGAGGGGCTCGATCTTCCAGTTGTGGCGCTCGGCCAGGCGGGTGTACATGCGGTAGAGGTCCGCGGCAAAGAGTCCCGCCTCGTCCCCCCCAGTGCCGGCTCGGATCTCGATGATGGCATTGCGACTGTCGCTGGGGTCTCTGGGCACCAACTGTACCTTGATTTCGCGTTCCAGGCGCTCCACCTCGACCCCCAGCGTCTCCACCTCGACGCGGGCCAATTCCAGCAATTCGACGTCCTGCTCCTCGCCCAGCATCTCCCGGGCCTCCTCCAACTGCCCCAGCTGTTTTCGGTAGCGCGCCGCCAACTCCACGATCTCGCGCAGATCGCCGGCCTCCTTGGCCAGTTTCTGGTACTGGGCGGAGTTCTGAGCCGTCTGCGGATCGGCCAACCTGCCGCTGAGTTCCTGGTAGCGTTTCTCGTAGAGGCTCAGCTTGTCCAGCATCGCTCAGGAAACCAGGGAGTAGGCTTGGGGCGAGGGTTGCCCCAGAGCGTGGCGCAGGGCGACAAGGGCCACCTCTAATTGTTCGTCGTCGGGCTCGCGAGTGGTGATGCGCTGCAGCCACAACCCAGGAGCGCTCAACAGCCGCACCAGCGGGTGGTGGCGCCGCCGTCCGGAGAACTTGAGCAGCTCAAATCCCATACCCGAGATCAGCGGCAGCACCGCCATATGGGTGGCAAAACGCTCCAAGAGACTCTGGGGATGGCCGAAGACCTGGGGAAAGGCCCCGTCCACCAGGGCGAAGATGCCCACGGAGAGCAGGGCGACGATCAGCAGGAAGCTGGTGCCGCAACGTGGGTGCAGTCGGCTGCAGCGGCGGGCGTTCTCGACGGTCAACTCGGCGCCGGCCTCCAGAGCGTGGATGCTCTTGTGCTCGGCACCGTGGTACTCAAAAACCCGCCCGATCTCCTGCCACTGGCTGATGCCCCACAGATAGAGCAGGAGCAGGAACAGGCGCACCCCGCCGGCCACCCCGTTAAAGGCCAGGGCATCGGGGGTCATGCCAGCGCTATGGGCGATGAAGAGGGGAAAAAAGAAGAAGAGACCCAGGCCAACCCCCAGCGAGACGGCCAGGGTGAAAACCATGGCCAGACGCTCCTTCCAGCCTCCGCTGGCAGCCGCTGGCGTCTCCCCCCCGGCCATCTCGGCCGAAAAGTTGAGGGTGCGCATGCCCACGATCAGCATCTCGAAGAAGGAGACCGTCCCACGCAATACCGGCACTCGCAGCAAATGCCAGCGCTGGCTCCAGGGAATGTGGGCCTCCTCGCGGACCACGATCCCCCGGTCCGGCGTGCGCACCGCGGTGACAATCTTGCCGGCGGCCCGCATCATCACCCCTTCGATGACCGCCTGCCCGCCCACCGGCAGATCCTGAGCCAAATCCAGCCTCGCCTCGCGACTGCCCAAATCAGTCAACGCGTTTTCCTTGGTCGCCGTGCTACCTGCATGAATTGCGGTCTTTGCTCCCAGTGGACACTTCGTCCACGCCTTCGCTCATCGCTGGGGTCCGTACATGAAAAAGGTGATAAGACCGCAGCCCTATCACCTGAAAAAACGCTGAAACACCCTAAGCCTTGGCCGTCGCCTCCGGCTGTCCGTACCGCTTATTGAACTGCTCGATACGACCGCCCTTCTCGTTGATCAATTGCCGTTTCCCGGTGTAAAAGGGGTGGCACTTTGAACAAAGGCCAACGTGCAGCGAGCCCCTGGTCGAACGGGACTCAACCTTGTTGCCACAGGAACAGGTGATGGTGCCTTCTGGGTATTCGGGATGGATACCAGCTCTCAACGGAACACCTCCTGAAAAAGGACGATCTGTAAGATAGGCCGCCGCCGGGAAAATGCAAGGGGCCTATTCGTTCATTGCCTTGAGGAAATCGGTGTTGGTCTTGGTGCCGCGCATGCGCTCCAGCAGGAACTCCATGCCCTCGGTGACACCCATCTGGTTGAGGATGCGCCGCAGGATCCAGGAACGGCTCAGTTCGTATTCGGAGAGCAGCAGTTCTTCCTTGCGGGTGGTGGTGGAGGTCACGTCGATGGCGGGGAAGGTGCGGCGGGTGAAGAGTCGGCGGTCGAGGACCACCTGCATATTGCCGGTGCCCTTGAACTCCTCAAAGATCACCTCGTCCATACGACTGCCGGTGTCGACTAGGGCGGTGGCGATGATGGTGAGGCTACCCCCCTCCTCGATGTTGCGGGCCGCCGCAAAGAAACGGCGCGGCCACTGCAGGGCAGTAGAGTCCACACCGCCGGTGAGGATACGACCGCTATGGGGGGTCACGGTGTTGTAAGCGCGGGCTAGCCGGGTGATGCTGTCCAGCAGGATGACCACGTCGCGTTTGTGCTCCACCAGTCGCCGGGCCTTCTCGATTACCATCTCGGCCACCTGCACGTGCCGGGTCGCCGGCTCGTCAAAGGTGGAACTGACCACCTCGCCCTCCACCGCACGCAACATATCAGTCACTTCTTCGGGCCGCTCGTCGATCAGCAGGACAACGAGGACGACCTCGGGGTGATTCTTGGTGATAGCCTTGGAAAGCTTCTGCAGCAGCACCGTCTTGCCGGTGAAGGGCGGCGCCACGATCAGCCCGCGTTGCCCCTTGCCGATGGGGCAGAGCAGATCGAGGATGCGGGTGGTCATTTCTGAGGGATCATGTTCCAGAGTCAGGCGGCTATTGGGGTGGAGGGCGGTAAGATTTTCGAAAATGGTCTTGCTCTTGGTGACTTCGGGATCCTCGAAATTGATGGCCTCCACCCGCAGGAGCGCAAAATATTTTTCGTCGTTCTTGGGTGGACGGATCTGCCCCGAAATAGTGTCGCCCGTCCGCAGACTGAAACGCTTGATCTGGGAATGAGAGACGTAGATGTCGTCCGGACCGGGCAGGTAGTTGTAGCTGGGAGAGCGGAGAAAACCGAACCCCTCCTCCAGCACCTCGAGCACTCCCTGGGCGAAGATCAGACCGCTGCGCTCGGTCTGGCTCTTAAGGATGGCGAAGATCAACTCCTGCTTGCGCATGGCCGTGTACTCCGGCACTTCCAGACTCCGCGCCAGTTCCTGAAGGTCCACGATATTCATGCGCTGCAGTTCCACGATCTTCATCTTGCTAGGTTCGGGCGGCATTGCACACCTTTCGCGAGAGGTGGTACTGGGCACATACCGGACTTGGGGCTTCCGGGCGGCCAGCTTTGACAAAAGGAAGACACGAGCTTTGCAACAGGTAGGGCCTCGAAAAGGCAGCGGGTTATGGTCAACCGACTCCCGCCACCGCCAAGCGGCACACTGCAATCCAAATATTTAGAGGTTGAGACGAAAATCAGCGCAGGAGTTGGATAACCTATAAAGGAGAATATGCGGGAAAGGGAGAGTCGGATAAGCGGAAAAATGCAGTAATTGAAAGCTACGGAGAAATTGGACCTTTGTCAAGCCCTCCGGAGAATGCCTGGCAGGCAGCCTCCGGAGGGCCCCCTATTCAATGGACCTCAGCCGCCCTGCACCTGGCCGGCATTGACAATGGTCTTCCCGAAGTTGTCGGCAAAGAGGAAGAAGTCGTCGAAATCGATCTTCCCATTGGGCACCAGGTCAAACATCGGATCGTATGTGCCGTCACCTACCCCCAGGCCAAAGTGGTCGGCAAAGAGGAAGAAGTCGTCGAAACCCACCCGATCTCCCCCCTTGCTAAACCACCCCAACACCGGCAACCCGTCCTCCCCCACCGGCTCGACCGGCTCGACCGGGGGCACGAAGGTGTTGTCAAGGGCGGTGGCGATGCGCGCCAGATCCTCGGCGCTCCCCAGGTCCACCAGGTAGTCGGTCTCGTTATCCTGGTCGAAGGGCCGGACTGAGTAGATATAGGTGAGATCCGCCTGCACCGCCTGGTCTACATAACTGTGGGTGCCTGGAGCCACGGTCGCGAGCAACTCTTCGGTATCAGTATCGGCATTCAGGCGGTAGATGCGGTAACCGCGCAGGCCGCCCCGGGTCACAACCACGTCGCCAAAAGCGCTGAGCACCTTGCGATCGTCAGCGGATAATTCCCAAGTGAGGTTGACGCTGCCGCCCGTATCGTCTGGAGTGTCGATGGCGACCAAATTGGCAACCTGAATCGGTGGGATGTTGTCAACGGACCGCACCGGCTCATCGGTGGTGGCAAACTCCGCCTGCACCGCCCAGGTGCCCAGCAACACCAGCCCTACTGAAAGCGCGAACTTGCTGCTCTTCATCATGTCGACCTCCTGCACCGAAGGCAAATAGAATTAGTGCCGATTATACTTTTAAACTTACACGGCAGCAGAGACTTGGTCAACCCTTGTTTTTGCCGTACCCAAAACACGAGAGGCGCAGCCCCCAAAAGGGCTGCGCCTCTATGCTTATCAGTTGCCCAGCTACTTACTCTTCGATCTGGCCGCGGATCTCGCCGGACCCATGGGCAGCAGTGTGGACGTTCACATAGAGCCGGCCCGCTTTCAGCTCGTCAACCAAAGCCGAAGTGAGACCATTGCTGCTATCCCAGGTGCCGGAACTCGTCCAGGTCCCCGCCGGACCCTCGACAAAGGTGAGAGCATGCACCACTCCACCACTGACACCCAGCGCCCCATTGTGGAAATGAGCGGCAGTGATGGCACCAGTGAGGCCCTCGACAGTGATGTCGTAGGTCAGGCCACCCTCATCGGTATAAGAGAATTCCCCGAAGCCCGTGCCAGCGGATCCCGTGTCGGTGCTTTCCTGCGCCCCGTCGAGGGCAGCGGCAAAGCTGATGGCGGTCGATCCAGCCGATTCGTAGGTACCCGACTTGCCGAAGTTATCGGCGAAGATGAAGAAGTCGTCGAAAGTGACCGCGTCATCGCCGCTCAGGTCGAAGGCGGGATCCCAATTGGAGGAAGCCGAAGTCAGCCCGAAATTGTCGGCGAACTGGAAGAAGTCGTCAAAGGTAACCGACGCATCTCCATCGAAATCTCCGAAGATCTCGTTGCCATTGCTGTCCAGCAGTCGCGGCGGACCACCTTCCGGTACGCCGGAACCGGAGAGGGTGATCTCAAAGGACAGATGATGTATATCGTCGGTGGTGACCAGAATAGCACCCGTATAGGCAACTGCATCACTGGGTGCGAAAGTCACCGTGATGGTCTCGGATTCACCAGCGGCCAGAGTCAAAGGGCCGGAAAGCGAAATCTCGAAAGCGCCGCTCCCGGTGGTCAGCTCGACACCCACAGCGAGGTCCAGGCCGCCCTTGTTGGAGATGACCACCTCGCGGCTGGAGGAAGTACCCACCGTAGTGCGCGGGAAGCTGATGGAGGTGGTGCTCACATCGGCGACTGCACCCTCCACGCCACCGACTACCGTGGCCGACAGACCGATGATCATCAGGGAATTGTTCGGGTCGTTGGTGATGATGGTCAGGGTGCCAGTGTAGGTGCCGTTCACGTTGCCCACGTCGGAGGCGGCAAAGGATACGTCGATATCGCCGCTCTCGCCATTGGCGAGGGTCAACTTTTCGGGGAAGGCGGAGAAACCCACACCCTCGACCGAGGAGGAAACGATCAAAATGGCGTCGGTCTCGGTGGAAGAGTTGGTGAAGGAAAGGGTGGTGAAATCATCGGCGTCGGCCTCGACCTCGCCGAAATCCACCGCAGTGGTCTGAGCGGCCTGATAATCAAGGACAGTGCCCAGACCGGCATCGGCGAAGACCTGCGGATCCGTTTCGACCACATCACTGAGCTCAGCAATGGCTTCCGAGGCCGGACTATCCGGATCGTCGGCAATCTCGAAGTTGACGATGACACTGCCCTCTTCGAGGCTGGTGATGAGGATGCGGCTGAGATCAATGCCGAGCAGATCGGCGATCAGTTGGATGAAATCGGTCTTGAAGTTATCGACGGCCGCAGTATCCCCGAGATCTAGCTCCAGATCGAGGCGCATGGTTACTTCCTGGACCACCGGATCGGATCCGGGAGGTAGCACCGTCTCGGCCTTGCCTGCCGGCCCGAAGGTAACCTCTCCGCTCTCGACTGGCGTGCTGGCGTTGCCGCCCGCATCCACCGCGGTGACCGAGTAAATATAAACCACCCCGTTCTCGACGTCCGGGTCCACGTAGCTCATCTCGCCGGCGGGCACGGTGGCCACCACCGCGGGATCCTCGATCCCGGCGGTACGCCAGATCTGGTAAGAGGCCACATCGTTGGTGTTGGTGAAGGTGCCGCCAGAGGTGAAGTCGTCTCCGGCTGGAGACTGGCGAACAACGTCGTCCGCAGAGAGATCCCAGGCCACCTCGCCCTGCGGAGCTTCTAGGTTCGCTACTGCCACGACATTGGTCGGTGGAGCGGGCGCCCGGTCATCTACAGATGCTACAGGGCCTGCAGTAGGGCTGAGCGCCGCAGACGCCGAGCTTGCCCAGGCAAAAAGCGCGGCGAGCCCAAAAGCGGCCAACCTCGTACCAAAACTCGATCTGCCTCTCGACATATCCGATATCCTCCTCATTATAGTCTGAACGATATTTCTTATGGTAAGTTTCAATAAAAAAAGACCGTTACCACAAAACGCTACCCTGCGGTCTTCCTCCCCAGAGCCGCACTGCAGCGCGCTGTAGTTTGGAGGTAAATTTAGGGCATTACAAGTCCAAGTCAAGCAAATTCTTACAAATCAAGCAATTTATCCCACGGTACTCCTAAACCCTGACCTCCTCTCGCCACAAGGGGATGGCGCGACCTGCCACCGCCCTCGCCTAGGGAGCGGTGCTCATAGGCGTGTGAATATATCTTTTTGCCAGGCCTCGAGCAAGGAGTATTTATACCTTTTCGCCCCTAACCCATACCAAATTTACCCCTCCCTTCCCGCCGTTGCTGTGATTAAGAACACCCTCCCGCTGCTTGACGTCCCCCGAAACCCAGGATATACTACCGGAACTCCCCTTTGCCCTGTCCTGACATGGCGCAGATCCCCCAGGAAACCCTCCAGCGCATCCGCGAAGCCACCGATATTGTCGAGGTCATCTCGGAGCATGTCCAGCTGCGGAAGACCGGACGCAACTTTGTCGGCCTGTGCCCCTTCCATGGGGAGAAAACCCCCTCCTTCAACGTCAACCCCGAGCTACAGATATATAAATGTTTCGGCTGCAACGCGGGGGGCGACGTCTTCAAGTTCGTCCAGCAGATCGACCGGGTCAGTTTTACCGAGGCGGTTGCCCACCTCGCCCAACGCACCGGCATCGCCCTGCCCAGCGCCGACCAACAACCGGTCGATGAGCTGAGCGACCAGCTCTACCGGGCCTGCGACCTGGCAATGAAATATTACCACCACCTCCTGCGCCAACCCCAGGGCAAAGAAACCCTCTCCTACCTGCAAAACCGGGGTATCAGCGAGGAGACCATCGACCGCTTTGGCCTGGGCTGCGCCCCGGCGGAGTGGGACGCTTTTTTTAAAGTGGCCAGCCGGCGTCAGTTCGACCCGGCCGTCCTGGAGCGGGCCGGCCTGGTTTCGGCCAGGAAAGAGGGCAAGGGGTACTACGACCGTTTTCGCGAGAGATTGATCTTTCCCATCACCAACCTGTCGGCACGCACCATCGCCTTTGGCGCCCGGACCCTGAAAGGGGACCAGCAGCCCAAATACCTGAATTCGCCCGAAACCCCGGTCTACCACAAGAGCAGCACCCTTTACGGTCTGCACCAGGCCCGCGAAGCGATCCGGCAGCAGGAATGCGCCCTGGTGGTGGAGGGGTACATGGACTATTTAGCCTTAGCCCAGCACGGCATCAAGCACACCGTGGCCTCCGCCGGGACCGCCCTCACCGAGGAGCACTGCCGCCTGCTGGCGCGTTTTGCCCGGCGGGTAGTACTGGTCTTCGACGGTGACGAAGCTGGGTCGGCCGCCTCACTGCGGGGTCTGGAGGTGGTGCTGGCCACCGGTCTCGAAGCCTATGTGGTCTCCCTGCCGGGCGGGCACGACCCTGACACCTTTGTGCAGGCCGAAGGCCCCGAGGCCCTGCTGGCGTTGGTGGGCACAGCCGGGTCAGCCCTCGACTTCCATCTCGGCCAGCTGGCCCGCCAGCACGATCTGCGTACCCTGGAGGGTAAGGCCCGGGCTGCCGAGGCCGTCCAATCCCTGCTGGCCCGCTGCCGGGACACGGTGCGCCGCGACCTGCTCCTGCGCGAAGCCTCCCAGCGCTTGGGCATCGACGAAAAGGCCTTCCGCCAGCAGTTGCAACAGACCCTGCGCCGGCAGGCACCCAGAGCGCCCCAGGCCCCCCAGGAGCAGATCCCTGCCAACCAGGCGGCCAAGAACCTCCGCAACCCAGAGCGGACTTTCCTGGGATTGCTGTTGCAGTACCCCCGCTTTATAGGACCCACAGCACAAGTGGTGCGCCCCGAGGTCTTCGCCGACCTGCGGGCCCAACACCTGGCCCGCCTCCTCTTTAATGAGTACCACCAGGCCAGGGAATTGGATCTTTCCGACCTGATGAGACGCGCCGGCGACTCAGAGTTGGTCCAGCTCATATCCACCTGCGCCATGGTAGGCCTCGATGAAGCCCAAGTTGAGCAGGAGTGGGAAGGCCATGTGCAGTACCTACAGCGCGAGGCTCTGACCAGACAGATCGAGCAGGTTCAGCTGGAACTCCATAAAGCGGTAGCTGCCAGGGACGAGACCCGACAACAGGATTTGCAGCGCGAACACGAACGCCTCCGCAAAGAGCGTCAAGCCCTGCTGCCGCCCTCCTCCTCGCCTTGACTGCTGGTAGAAAAGTCCCTTTTATTTTCAAAGCGGGCCCATAGCTCAGTTGGTCAGAGCGGCGGACTCATAATCCGTTGGTCGTAGGTTCAAGTCCTACTGGGCCCACCATATTTATCTGGCGCAACTCCTTATCTCCATAGGGGGTTGCGCTTGCTGTTTCTGCCCCCACCGCTTGCCGGTGCATGGATACGGCATGGACTGGCGGCAAAATGGCCTCTGCCAGCCGCTCCACAGTCTGCTGGAGCCGCACCTCCCGCACCCTCCCATACGTATCGAAGGTCAGGTTGGGGGTGGAGTGCCTGGCCAGGTGTTGCACTTCCTTACTGCTGGCCTCCCCCACCTCGAAGACCAGATTCACAAAGGCGACTCTCAACGCGTGGAAGTCGATTTTCCCCAGCCCCGTACTCCTGGCGATGCCGGCCCGCTCCAGATCAGCGTATACCGCTTGCGCGGTTTGGCAGGGCACATACAGGAGCCGGCCCTTGAGGGCTTTGCGGGGCTGGCGGTGCCGGGACAGCGAGTAGGCTTGAGCATAGAGCCGGTCAGGTTCCCCGGCCTCTGCAAAGGCGCGCAGGCGCTCCACAAGGGATTGGGGTAGCGGTTGGAATCCGTCTTTCCTGTTTTTCGTCCACTCCGCGTCAAGGATTAGCCCGGAGTGTTCCACGTCCAGGTGATCTATGGTCAGGCTTCGCAGTTCATTGGCCCGCAGCCCAGACATGAAGGCAACCTCGTACAGCAGCCTCAGCGAAGGATTGCAGG
>CAMAVQ010000083.1 GCA_945861755.1 Gemmatimonas phototrophica | reverse complement strand
CGTAGGTCCAGGTGATGAGGGGGATATCCACCTCGGCGGCGGTGTAGGGATCGTGGGCGGCCCCGCGCTGCCCCGGCGCCTGGGCCTGGCGAGCGGGCACCGAGTAGATCTGTGCGATGCGGCTGCCGGGGATCAGGTACTCGGCGGTGGCGAAGAAATGCACCGCGTGGTCGAAGATCCAGGGGTACGCCCCGCCGCCCGATTTGGCCGGATCGATGCGCCAGTTGCGCTCAGCCGGACCACCGTGGAGCAGTGTGCCCGACCGCTCTAGCCAGGCCCCGTGGCGCTGGCGGATCTGCAGGGGCTTGCCGATCTCGCCCGCTTCGATCAGCTCGCGGGCCTTGAGATGGGAGGCGAGGAAGACGTAGGTCTCGCCCACCAGCAGCTTCAGCCCGCGCCGTGCTACCTCGGCGCAGACCTCCAACCCCTCGCCCACGCTGCGGCAGAAGGGTTTTTCGCAGTGGATGTGTTTGCCGGCCCGCGCCGCCTGCAGGGCCATGGGGGCGTGCAGAAAGGTGGGGGTGCCGATATCCACCAGATCGATGCCGGCGTTGGCGAGCATCTGCTCATAGGAGGTGTAGACCTGGGGAATGTGGTGCTGGCGGGCAAAGGCATGGGCGTTCTCTTCGTTTAGGTCACACACTGCCACCACTTTGGCCTGCGGGTGGGCGAGGTAGCCTTTGAGATGGGAGCGGGCTACCAGGCCCAGGCCCACTATGCCGACCTTGATCTTGAGCTGCCCGGCGTCGGTCATGTTCAGCCTTCAGCCAGCAGGTAGTCGATCACCTCGGCGGCCGTATAGGATTTGCGGCCCTCTCCCAACAACTGGCGGACGGCCTCGACCTCTTCTCCCAGGGTGACCAGGGGTTTTTCGCGGTATCCTCCTGGCCGCTGCTGGGGCAGGCCGATATTGGCCAGCAGGCCGTTGCACAGGCATTTGCGCCCTTCGGTCTCCTCGAGGGTGCCCCCTTTTTGTAGAAAGGCCGCCACCGGCTCCCCGGCGCAGCGGTACCCCAGCTCCCCGGTGGGGGTCAGGTAGGTGGTGCGCAGATAACCCAGGTTGCACACGCGGGGACGGGCTGCGTACGCGGCGTGGTCGGAAAGGGTGTCCTCCAGTTGGGCCACCTTGAAGGGGAAACCGGTGGGTGAGGCCAGTGGGTCGGTGAAGATCTCAACTTCGCCGGTCTCCACCTGCTGGAGCAGGGTGCTTTTGAGCTGGTCCTCCAAGCCCGATTCGCGGCACAGGGCAAAGGCGGTGCCCACCTGCACGCCGGCTCCGCCGGCATCCAGGGCCTGGCGCACCCGCAGCGGGTCGGCGTATCCCCCGGCCAGCCAGAAGGGCAGGCCGAGGGCTTTGATCTTGTCGAGGTCCACCTCGTCCCGGGGTCCGTACAGGGGCTCGCCGCGCTCGTTGAGCTGGAGGTGGCCGCGCGGCGGGGCATTGTGGCCCCCGGCAGTGGGCCCCTCGATGACAAAGCCATCCACCTGGCCGGTGGCTTTTTTCGCCAGGGCCAGAGCCAGGGTGACCGAGGCGATGATAGCCAGGAAGTGGGGCCGCCGCAGGGGGGGCAGCTCGCCGGGGAAGAGTTTGCTGGGGGCGAAGCGGGTGCGGAACTCCGCGTCGGCGGGAGCGCCCTCCACGTGTAGTTTGATGCTGACCTCCTGGTGCTCGGTCAGGGCGTCGAGGACCCCTGGGATTTCGCGCGGGATGCCGGCCCCTACCAGCACGTAGTCCACCCCCGCCAGCATGGCCCCGTACAGGCAGGGCAGCAGGGGCAGCTGGATTTTTTCCAGGTAGTTGACCCCCACCACGCCTGCGTGACCCTCCTTGGCCAGCCAGACCTCGGCGAAATTGCCCAACACCGTCAGTTCCAGCAGGTGCGGGTCCGGGGTAGCGGTGTACAGCGGCAGGGGGAGGAAGGCAGTCGAATCCGTCTTCCCGCCGGGCAGGTAGTACTTGGCGAGGATGCGCTGGGCCACAGCCGGGATTGGGAAGTGGGCGAGGGCCCGGCGCATGTGGCCTTCCGGATCTCCCTGTTGCAGGCGTCTGGCCAGGATGCTGTCGAGGGCCGTGCCGGAGACCACGCCCAGTTGGCCGGCCATCGAGACAGCCCTGGCCAGACGCCCGGCGGAGATGCCGGCGCCCATACCGCCCTGGATGATGCACGGATGAGTCATAGCGATCTTTCCTTCCGGTGGTGTGCGGTAAACCTGCGCGAGGGGCTCACTCGGCCAGTTTCCAGGCCGGGTCCAGGCCGGTGTATTCCCGCACGAAAGGGTGCAGCCTGGAGGGCAGCGCAGCGCAGAAACGGCGCGCGCTCTCGGTCAGTGCCCAGGGAGCGGGGAAGGGCGGCGCGGTGGGGCGAAAGATAAAGCCGCAGGAGAGGCGCGCCTCGCTGCCCCCGTGGGGGAAGGCCCCGTGGTAGGTGCGGGTGTCGAAGACGATCAGGTCGCCCGGTTCGGTGAAGAGGGGGACCATGCCGGGTACCTCGAAGCGGTCGTGGACCTTGGGTTCCTCGCCGAGTGGGTGGAAAGAGCGGCGGTACTCGGTGAAGGCAAAACCCTCGGGGCCGGCCCAATCTAGGGTGTGGGAGTCGGCGATCACTGCCAGGCCGGCGCGGCTGGGGCGGGTGCCGTTGAGGTAGAACCACATGCCGTTGGGCCACTCGCCCCGGTTGAGGATCTCGTTGGGGGCGCGGGCCGGCAGGGGGCTGTACCCATGCCAGTCGGTGTGCCAGGTCACCGGCCCGGCGCCGGTGTTCTTCAAGATGGCGGCAGAGCGGTGCACGGTCAGATCAGGGGTGCCGAGGATGGCCCGGTTGAGGCGGAGGAAGTCCTCGTGCTCCAGCAGGTCCCACAGGGGTGGGGCGTGTTCGATGAAGTCGATCTGCACCCGGGTCTCGCCCGGTTTGAGGGTGCGCTCCGGGTCCAGCACCCGCCAGGTGGTCTCCTTGAGCTGCTCGACCTGGGTTCGGTCCAGCACCCCCTTGACCACGGCGAAACCGTGTTCCCGGTTGCAGGCGGCGATGGCGGCGGTTTCGGAGGGGGCAAATTCGTAGCGGTAGGGCAGTTGTACCGGCTGCAAAGAGGCGGGGTCCATCGGGTGCCCTTCGTTGCTCAGGATGAGGGTTTTGCGAACATTCTCTTAAGGGGCCTCTGGGAATATGGGCCACAGAATTGAAGATAAGCACTTGAGAGGGAGACCGCACATGTACACCATGACCGGCGTCGAGCGCATCGGCAATATTCTCAGGCGCAAACCCGTTGATCGCATCGGGCTGTACGAGCATTTCTGGGGCGATACTTTGAAGGTGTGGCAGGCACGGGGGCATGTGCGGCCGGAGGAGGACCTGGCCCTGCATTTTGGCTTCGACCTCTCCACCTGTTGGGCCTTCAATATGGTGGCGCGCCTCGATTTTGTCCCCCAGGTGCTGGAGGAGACCGAGGAGACGGTGCTCACCCGCGACGGCAACGGGGCGGTGCTGCGCCGGCACAAGTTGCACAGCTCCACCCCCGAACACGTGGACTTTGAAGTCAAAGAGCGGCCCGGTTGGGAGGAGGGCATCAAGCCGATGCTCAAACCCGAGCCCCGGCGCATCAACTTTGAGGCCTACCGCCAGGCCAAGGAGGAGTGCCGCAAACACCAGCGCTTCTTCTGCTGGTCCGGGGTAAACTCCTTTGAGCTGATGCACCCGGTCTGCGGCCACGAGTACATGTTGATGGGCATGGCCCTCGACCCGGGGTGGGTGCGCGACATGGCCGACACCTACGCCGAGTTGACCATCAATCTGATGGAGATCCTCTTTGCCCAGGAGGGCAAACCCGACGGCATCTGGTTCTACGAGGACATGGGTTTCAAGGAGCGGCCCTTCATGTCGCCCGACATGTACCGGGAGCTGCTCAAGCCGGCCCACGCCCGCACCATCGACTACGCCCACTCCCTGGGCCTGCCGGTGATCATGCACTCCTGTGGTTTCATCGAACCACTGTTGCCCGACATGGTCGAGGCCGGCATCGACTGCCTGCAGGTCATCGAGGTCAAGGCGGGCATGGACCTCTTGCGCATCCAGCGCAACTTTGGCGACCGGCTCTCTCTTTGCGGGGGTATGGACGCCCGCAACCTGGTGGCCAACGACCGGGAAGCCATCCGCCGCGAGTTGGTTGAGAAGATCCCGGCGGTCAAGGACAAGTACGGCTACATCCTGCATTCGGACCACTCCATCCCCACCACCACCGAGTACCAGACCTACCGTTATTTCGTGGACGAAGGGCTGCGCCTGGGCAAGTACTGAGTTTTGCCGGGAATGGTTTTAATCTCGATATTAAAAACCGTTCGTGTACCCAGGAGAAGCGGAGGAAGACCGCAATGCGCGCCAAATTGTTCTCCAGCTCGGTCGGCAAGAAATTGGGCATGGCCCTGACCGGACTGGCCCTCTATATGTTTCTGGTCGGCCATCTGGCGGGCAATCTGTTGCTCTTTAAAAAAGACGGCGGCGCGCAGTTCAACGCCTACGCCGAATTCCTGCTCAACCACCCGCTGTTGGTGCCGGTGGAGTTGGGATTGATCGCGGTGCTTTTGCTTCACGTCTGGTTGGCCATCAGCGTCAGCCTGGACAACCGTCGGGCCCGCCCGCTGGGCTACCAGATAGAACGAGCCTCGGGGGGGCGCAAGCTCGCCTCCCGCACCATGCTCTATTCGGGCCTCTTCACCTTCCTCTTCGTGGTCATCCATCTGATCAACTTCAAATACGGCGACCGGGGCGGGGGCACCCTCTACGACCTGGTGATCAGGAGCTTCAAGACCCCGCTCTACGCCGGCGGCTATGCCCTGGCCATGATCCTGCTGGGTTTCCACCTGTGGCACTCCTTCCAGAGCGCTTTCCAGACCCTGGGTATCCAGCTCTCGCCGCGGTTGCGTTCGGCCAGTGTGCTTATCTGTCTGGTTCTGGCCGGCGGTTTTGGGGTCATCCCCCTTTGGATCTTTCTATTCACCCGATGAGGTAGGGCGATGACCCTCGACGCACACATCCCCGGCGGCCCGCTGGAAGAGAAGTGGGAGCGGCACCGCTTCGAGCTGAAGCTGGTCAACCCGGCCAACAAGCGCAAACGCACGGTCATTGTGGTCGGCACCGGTCTGGCAGGAGCCTCGGCCGCCGCGTCGTTGGGCGAGTTGGGTTATCAGGTGCTCAACTTCTGCGTGCAGGACAGTCCGCGTCGGGCCCACAGCATTGCCGCCCAGGGCGGGATCAACGCGGCCAAGAACTACCAGAACGACGGCGACAGCATCTTTCGGCTTTTCTACGACACCCTCAAGGGCGGCGACTACCGGGCCCGCGAGGCCAACGTCTACCGCCTGGCCCAGGTCAGCACCCAGATCATCGACCACTGCGTGGCCTTGGGCGTGCCTTTTGCCCGCGAGTACGGCGGCACCCTGGCCAACCGCTCCTTTGGCGGGGCCCAGGTCTCGCGCACCTTCTACGCCCGGGGCCAGACCGGCCAGCAATTGTTGTTAGGGGCGTACAGCTCGCTGATGCGACAGGTGGAGACCGGCCAGGTGAAGCTTTTCCCCCAGCGGGAGATGCTGGAATTGGTGCTCATCGAGGGCCAAGCGAGAGGTATTATCGCCCGCAACCTGGTCACCGGCCAACTGGAGCGGTACGCCGCCGACGCGGTGCTCCTGGCCACCGGCGGGTACAGCAATGCCTTCTACTTGTCCACCAACGCCAAGTCCTGCAATGTCACTGCCATCTGGCGGGCCCATCGACGGGGCGCGCTGCTGGCCAATCCCTGCTTCACCCAGATCCACCCCACCTGTATTCCGGTCTCTGGCAGCTACCAGTCCAAACTCACCCTGATGAGCGAGAGCCTGCGCAACGACGGGCGCATCTGGGTGCCCGTGAAGGGCGGCGACAGCCGCGCTCCCGCTCAGATTCCCGAGGCCGAGCGGGATTATTTCCTGGAGCGGCGCTATCCCAGTTTTGGCAACCTGGTGCCCCGCGACGTGGCTTCGCGCGCGGCCAAGGCCGTCTGCGATGAGGGCAAGGGCGTGGGGGGCTCGGGCCGATCGGTGTACCTGGATTTTGCCGGGGCCATCGCCCGCGACGGGGAGGCGCTGATCCGCCAGAAGTACGGCAACCTCTTCCAGATGTACGAGGAGATCACCAGCGAGGATCCCTATCACGCCCCCATGCGCATCTATCCGGCGGTGCATTACACCATGGGCGGATTGTGGGTCGACTACGATCTGATGAGCAACGTGCCCGGCCTCTTTGTGCTGGGGGAAGCCAATTTCTCCGACCACGGGGCCAATCGCCTGGGCGCCAGCGCCCTGATGCAGGGTCTGGCCGACGGGTACTTCATCATCCCCTATACCCTGGGCGGGTACCTGGCCGGCACCGCCGCCGCCAAGGCCGGCACCGACCACGAGGCCTTCCGCGAGGCGGAAGCCGCCGCCGCCGCCCGCCTGAATCGGTTGTTGGCCGTGAAGGGCAAACGCACGGTGGACGATTTTCACCGGCAACTGGGATTGCTGGTGTGGGATTACTGCGGTATGGGCCGCAACGCCGAAGGTCTCAAACACTGCAAGGCCCAGGTGGCCCAGATCCGCGAGGAATTCTGGCAGAATGTCACTGTGGCCGGCACCCCGGGCGAGTTCAACCAGGTGCTGGAGCGGGCCGGCCGGGTGGCCGACTTCATGGAATTCGCCGAGTTGTTGGCCCACGACGCGCTGATGCGCGACGAGTCTTGTGGCAGTCATTTCCGCGAGGAGCACCAGACCGAGGAGGGCGAGGCCCGGCGCAACGACGAGCACTTTGCGCATGTGGCCGCCTGGGAGTTCACCCAGGTGGGGGCCGATCCGGTGCTGCACAAGGAGGCCCTGGTATTCGAGCGCGTCTCTCCCAGCCAGAGGAGTTACAAGTGAGTGCGGGCATAAATCTCATGAAGCTGACCCTCAAGGTGTGGCGCCAGCCCCACGGCCAGGCACCGGGTCGGATGGTGACCTATGCAGCGGCGGACATTTCTCCGGACATGTCTTTCCTGGAGATGCTCGATGTGGTGAACGATCAACTGACGCTCAAGGGAGAGGACCCCATCGCCTTCGAGAGCGATTGCCGCGAGGGCATCTGCGGGGCTTGCGGCCTGGTGATCAACGGCGTGCCCCACGGGCCGGGCAAGGGCACCACCACCTGCCAGCTCTACATGCGCAGCTTCAGAGATGGCGACACCATCCACATTGAGCCCTGGCGGGCAAGGGCCTTCCCGGTGATCAGGGACCTGGTGGTGGACCGCTCGGCCTTCGACCGGATCATTCAGGCCGGGGGCTACACCTCGGTCAACACCGGCTCCTCGCCCGACGGCAACGCCCTGCTTATTCCACAAGATGTCGCCGAAGAGGCCATGGACGCGGCGGCCTGCATCGGCTGCGGGGCCTGTGTGGCTTCGTGCCGCAACGCCTCGGCCCGGCTCTTCGTGGCCGCCAAGGTCAAACACCTGGGCATCCTGCCCCAGGGGCAGCCCGAGCGGGGACGGCGGGTGCTGGCGATGGTGGAGGCGATGGATCGGGAGGGGTTCGGCAACTGCACCAACGAGTACGAATGCGAGGCGGTGTGCCCCAAGGAGATTTCGGTCTCGCACATCGCCTTCTTTAATAGCGATTACCTGAAGGCGGGACTCAAGCGGAGGTAGGCGCGGGGGAAGGGAGCTACTCGATGCCGTGTTCGGCTTCGTCGCGGGGCCTGGGTTGCAGCTTGTGGCCCTCGATCAGGCGCACGCAGGTGTTCCAGCGCAGGATGGTCTCGTCGTTGCCCAGGGGGCGTATGGCCTCGGCTTTGGCGAACCACTCCATGGCCTGGAGGAAGAGGTCGTAGGCGTCGAACCAGGCCCCTGGGTATTCTCGCTTGAGCCGGGCCCTGGCCTGGCGCTCGTAGACGATGCCCGAATAATAGGCCCGCTCGTACTCGCCGTGGAGCCGGGGAACCAGCGCCAATACCTGTGAGATACTCAAATTTGTGGTCTCGGCGAACTGATCGGTCAGAGCCAGGACCAAGGTGATCAGGGCCTGCTGGTGCTCCGGCTCCAGGGACAGGATATCCTGGCAGATGCTCTCGGCCACCGCCGGCTCGTTGAGCAGACGGTAGCGCTCGGCCCGCTCCAATGCCCTGGGCAGGGCCTCCTCAGACAGGGATTTGAGTTTGAACATGGCAGTAGAATAGTAAAATTCCCCCCTGCCGGCAAGAAAGTCCTCTTGTATTGCCCCGCCACACCCTCCGTATTATCTTTGACCAGTTTTTTACCTTCCATTCGACCAGGAGTGCCGATGACTTCTACCGGGGTATACCTGAAGCAGAGCGGGTTCGGCGCCACGGCGCGCAGCGATGCGTGGTGGGTGCAGCCCGCGCTCGTCTTCTTGGGCCTTTCGGCCTTTATCGCCTACTCGACTTGGGCGGCCTTCCAGGGTGCGCACTATTACCTGGGGCCGTACCTGTCTCCCTTTTATTCCCCCGAACTCTTCGGCGGCTCGCCCCACAGCTGGTTCGGGCCCCGGCCCGAGTGGTGGCCAGGCGGGGTGCCTTTCTCGCCAGCCTTTCTTATCCTGTGGGCCCCCGCCGGGTTTCGTCTCACCTGCTATTATTATCGCGGGGCCTATTACAAGGCCTTCTGGGCCGATCCGCCCTCTTGTGCCGTGGCCGAGCCGCGCCAGAGCTATCGGGGGGAGAAGTCCTTTCCGCTGATCATGCAAAACGTGCATCGCTACTTTCTCTACCTGGCCTTGGCCTTTGTGGTCTTCCTGGCCCACGACGCGTGGAAGGCCCTGTGGTTTGTGGACCCCGCCACCGGAAAGGAGGTCTTTGGGATCGGAGTTGGCACCCTAGTCCTGACGGTCAATGTGATCCTGCTGGGCAGTTATACCCTGGGCTGTCATTCCCTGCGCCATTTGCTGGGCGGGCGCCTGGACAGCCTCTCCAAGTTCCAGCTCCGCCGGCAGGTCCATGCCTGCTCCAGCTGCCTGAACCGCCGCCACATGCTCTGCGCTTGGATGAGTCTTTTCTGGGTCGGTTTCTCCGATCTCTATATCCGCCTGTGTTCGATGGGCATCTGGACCGACTGGAGGATTCTCTGATGGCGCAGTACCAGGTACACGAACACGACGTGCTAATCATCGGCGCCGGCGGCGCTGGGTTGCGGGCGTCCATCGAGGCCTCGGCTGCCGGGGTCTCGGTGGGGCTGGTGTGCAAATCGCTCTTGGGCAAGGCGCACACCGTCATGGCCGAGGGGGGCATCGCTGCGGCCATGGCCAATGTGGACGACCGCGACAGCTGGCGGGTCCACTTTGCCGACACGATGCGCGGCGGGCAGTACGTCAACAACTGGCGTATGGCCGAGCTACACGCCCAGGAAGCGCCCGCCTGTGTGCGCGAGCTGGAATCCTGGGGCGCCCTCTTTGACCGCACGAGTGATGGCCGCATCCTGCAGCGCAACTTCGGCGGCCACAAGTACCCGCGCCTAGCCCATGTGGGCGACCGCACCGGGCTGGAGATGATCCGCACTTTGCAGGACCACGGCATTCACCAAGGCGTCGAGGTACACATGGAATGCGCGGTCGTCGCCCTGCTGCAAAGCGGCGACCGGGTGGTGGGCGCTCTGGGGTACGACCGCGAGCGGGGGCGCTTCAGGGTGTTCCGCGCCAAGGCGGTGGTGCTGGCCACCGGCGGCATCGGCAGGGCCTACAAGATCACCAGCAACAGTTGGGAATACACCGGCGACGGCCACGCCCTGGCGTACCGGGCCGGCGCTGAACTGATCGACATGGAGTTTGTCCAGTTTCATCCCACCGGCATGGTCTGGCCGCCCAGCGTGCGGGGCATCCTGGTCACCGAGGGGGTGCGCGGCGAAGGGGGGGTCCTGCGCAACAAGGAGGGCCGCCGTTTTATGTTCGACAGCATCCCAGACCTGTACAAATCCCAGACCTCCACCGACGAGGAAGAGGGATGGCGCTACACCCAGGGCGACAAGGACGCCCGCCGGCCCCCCGAATTACTCACCCGCGACCACGTGGCCCGCTGCATTGTGCGCGAGATCAAGGAGGGCCGGGGGACCGAGCATCAGGGGGTGTACCTGGACATCTCCTGGATCAAGGAGCGCCTGCCCCACGCCGAGGAGCACATCAAACGCAAGCTGCCCAGCATGTACCACCAGTTCAAACAACTGGCCGATATCGACATCACCAGCGAGCCCATGGAGGTGGGGCCCACCACCCACTATATGATGGGCGGTATCTCGGTAGACGCCGACTCGCAGATGTCCACGGTGCCCGGCCTCTTTGCCGCTGGGGAGTGCGGTGCCGGCTTACACGGGGCCAACCGCCTGGGGGGCAACTCGCTCTCAGATCTGCTGGTCTTTGGCAAGCGGGCCGGAGCGTATGCAGCCCAGTACGCCAAGGAACACGGGGCCGCCCCGGTGGATGAGAGTCAGGTCGAGGAGGAGATGCGGCTGGCCCTGGCACCTTTTGAGCGCGGCACGAGTGGCGAGAATCCCTACCATTTGGAGCACGAGTTACAAGAAAGGATGCAGGAGCTGGTGGGCATCGTGCGTCAGGAAGGGGAGATGCAGCAGGCCCTGGAGATTGTCTACCAGCTCGAAGCGCGCCGGCAAAAGGTGGGGGTGGCGGGCAACCGCGAGTTCAACCCCGGCTGGCACACCGCCCTCGATCTGCGCAATATGTTCGCCGTGGCCGAGGCCGTCACCCGCTCGGCGCTGGAGCGGAAGGAGAGCCGAGGGGCCCACTTCCGCGACGACTATCCCGATAAGGATCCCAACGCCGCAAAGTTCAACATCGCTGTGCGCAAAGGGGCAGACGGACGGATGCAGATCGAGCGCCGGCCCCTGACGCCGGTGCGCCAGGATCTGCAGCAGATCATCGAGGAGATGAAGTGATGGCCACGGCAAAATTCCGCGTCTGGCGCGGCGACAATCAGGCAGGGCACTTCGAGGACTACGAGACCGAGGTGGCCGAGGGCATGGTGGTGCTGGACGCCATCTTGCAGATCCAGGCTGATCAGGCCAATGACCTGGCCCTGCGCTGGAATTGCAAGGCCGGCAAATGCGGCTCCTGCTCCGCCGAGATCAACGGCCACCCCCGGCTCATGTGTATGACCCGGATGCGGGATATGCCCCCCGACCAGCCCATCAAGGTCGAGCCGATGAAAGCCTTTCCGCCGATCAAGGATCTGGTGACCGATGTCTCGTGGAATTTCCGCGCCAAAAAGACGGTCAAGAAATTTAAGCCCAGGCCGCCAGACGCCCCGGACGGGACCTGGAGGATGTCCCAGGACGAGGTGGACCGGGTCCAGGAATTCCGCAAATGTATCGAGTGTTTCCTCTGCCAGGACGTGTGCCATGTATTGCGCGAGCACCAGCTCCACGAAAAGTTCATCGGGCCGCGCCTGCTGGTCTACACTGCGGCGCTGGACATGCACCCCCTGGATGTGGAGGACCGCACCGAAGATCTGAAGGAGGCACACGGGGTGGGGTACTGCAACATCACCAAGTGCTGCACCACGGTCTGTCCCGAGGAGATCACCATCACCGACAACGCCATCATTCCACTCAAGGAGCGGGTGGTGGACGAGTACTACGACCCGCTGCGCCGGCTGTGGAAAGCCATCAAGCCCGGCTGATCAGGGTTCCACCGAGCGTTCGAGGAGTTGCTGCAATTGGGCGGGGAATTCCCGGTAGATTTCTCGGCGCACGCGGGGCCACAACTCGGGCCGGTGGACAAAGCGGGGGATGTAGGCGACGTTGGCGCCCATGCGGTGCTGGTCGGCGCTGGTGTTGGTCCCGTTGCGGTGCCAGACCCCTCCCAGCCAGATGAGCACTGAGCCGCGCCGGCCCAGGGCTGGCACCTCCCCCTCGTCCTCGGGAGTCCCGGGGGGCTTGCCGCTCAGGTGGGTGCCCGGGACCAGGCGGGTGGCCCCGTTCTCTGGCGTGAAATCCGTGAGCATCCACATCGTTTGCAGCAAGAGGGGCCAGAGGGGATAGGGCTGGGGCACGTCTCCCAGGGGCCAGTCGGCGTGTAAGCGGCCCCCAGGTGCGCCGGGCTGACACCACATCATGCAGGCGTTGTTGACCAGGTAAAAAGGCGCGCCCAGGAAACGCCCGGCGAGGCGCAGCACCGCTGGGTGTATACACAGCGATGCCAGGGCGGGGATGGGATTGAGTGCGCCCTCCAGCTTGACGTACCCGCTCCGGTCGGCCATCAACTGGCGGGCACGTGCGTCCAGCCCTGCGGCTTCCTCCTCTTCTATCAAGCCCTCCAGCACGCAGTAGCCCTGTTCTGTCAACTGCCGGCCGGCGGCCTCTTCGGCGGCGTTCAGGTTCTGGTCCATCACTTCCACACCAGCAGCACGCCCAGGGTTTCGGCAGGGCGGTGGTAGAGCAGGTCAAAGGCAGCGGCGGCCTCGGCAAAGGGGAAGCGGTGGGTGATCATCTGGGCGGCCCGGATCGCGCCCGAAGCCAGCAATTCGAGGGCCTGGTCCGAGCCCCGGGGCCGCTGGTCCGGGTCGAGGTACCCGCCCACCAGGCGCCGGCCCTGGATCTTGCCCGAGTCCAGGGGCAGGGGCTCGTCCTCGTACAGGCCCAGCACTTGGAGCAACCCGCCCCGCCTGAGCATGTCCTGGGCCTGGGAAAAGGCCGCAGCCCCGGCCCGGCCGCCCACCGCTTCCACCACCGCCTGGGCCCCCTCTCCGCCAGTGAGCCGTCGCACCGCTGCCACCGGGTCCTCGGTCGAGGCGTCGATCACCTCGTCGGCGCCCAAGGTGCGGGCCAGGGCACAGCGGGGGGGCAGCGCGTCCACGGCGAGGACGCGGGCCCCGGTCAGGGCCCTGAGGATCTGCATACAACCGCTGCCGACCAGGCCTTGGCCGAGGATGACCACTGGGTCGCCTGGCTGGGCGCCCAACTCCTCCATCCACAACACCGAGCTGGTGGCCAGGGGCCAGAAGGTGCCGGCCTCGGCCGACACCCCTGCGGGCAGCTTGACCACGCTGGGCCGGTGCGCGGGGGTCACCACCTCCATGGCGGCGTATTCGGCGTGTGGTGCGATGGCGGCGACCTGATCGCCGGGCGCAAAGTCCGCCACCTGGGCCCCCACCTCCACTATCTGGCCGGCCAGGGAATACCCCATGATGCGCGGGTCGATGGCTTCCTCGCGAATGTAACGCCGCCAGAGCTCCGAGCCCCGGCTGATCAGCGAACACTCGGCGCGGATCAGTACCTCAGTGGGCGCGAGGCGGGGACGCTCGGTCTCCTCAATGGTGATGTTGAAGCGGCCGGCGGGTTTGGCGACCCGTTTCATGCCTTGGCGACGGGAGCGGCCTGGCCTTGGCTGACCTCCTGCCAATGCCGCTGGGCCACGGCGTGGACCTGCGCATCGTCCCATCTCTCCAGGTGGGCGTACTGGCCCTTCACCTCGGGGCGGAAAGGCAAGTTGTGGGCGGTGTTGTAGCAGCAGATCAGCGCCCAGCGCGGGTCGGGGCTGTTGTTGGCGTCGGAGCGGTGCAGCAGATTGCTGTGAAAGAAGAGGGCGCTGCCCGGTGACATTTCGCAGTAGACTTTGTCCAGGCGCTGAAGGATGAGTTCGACGCGCTGCGGATCGGCGCCGGTCTGGTCGGCGACCTTGCCGTGTTCGATGCGGCCCAGCCGGTGGGAGCCGCGGATCACCTGCAGGCAGCCGTTCTGGCGCGTGGCCCGGTCCACGGCGATCATGCAACTGCCCATGTCCGGATAGTGGAAGCCGCTGTACCAATAGCCGAAATCCTGGTGCCATTCCCAGGCCCCGCCGCCGAAGGGTTCCTTGATCATCATCTTGTGGTGGTAGTGGTAGACCTCGGCGCGCAGTAGTTGCTCCAGGGGCTCGACGATGCGCTGGCTGTGTACCAGGGCGCTGTAGATGTCTTCGGGCAGTTCGTAGCGCAGCGAGAGGCGACCCACCCGGCCGTCGGCATCGCGGCGGTCTACGGCGATGGCGGCCAGTTGCTGGTCGGCGCGGGCGGTCCGGCTCAGCAGTTCCATGTCTTGGCGCGGGAAATAATCTTCGAGGATCAGGTACCCATCCTGGTCGAACTGGTGTATCTGCTCGGGGCTCAGCTGGTGCGTGCCCATGTAAATCTCCTGTATTTTGGGGACCTAGGTGCCTGGCGCAATATACGCACAAAAACCGCGCCCCCAAACCGGCGGCGCGGCATGCGTGCAAATCTCCCTTGACTTTTGAGAGGTTCTGAACTTATTTAGGCATGTTATAAGTTTTTGTTTATCAGCTACTAATGCTGTGTGTAGTCAAATTCCACAGCAGCGCGAGAGGAGGTGCCCCCTTGCAGACTATCACCAAAAAAGATCTCACCAGCTCCGTAGCCGATGCCATCGGCTGCAAGAATATTACCGCTGCCAAGATGATCGACAGCCTCTTTGAGGCCATGCGGGAAAACCTGATTCTGGGCAACCGCATCGAGATCAGGGGTTTTGGTGTGCTCGAGGTGAAGAACACCCAACCCAAACCGGCAGCGCGCAATCCGCGCACCGGTGAGATCGTCTATGTGCCGGCCCGGCGCAAGACCCACTTCAAGCCGGGCAAGCAGCTCAAGGAAGCCCTGCACCAGTCCCGCGAGGAAACCCCACCCCCCGCGCCTCAGGCCTAACTAACTTACCTTCACCTTGGCCGGCCGGCCGGTGCGCGCCGATTCCCAGGCGGCCTCGGTCAGTTCGATGACCCGCAGTCCGCATATCGGCGGCACCTGCACGGAGTCCCGGCCCAGGATGGCATCGACGAAGTTGCGGTCCGGGGTGGTGCCTCCAGGCAGGTTCGTCGGACTGTGACTTTCGTTGGACAGCGCCGTCCGGTAGGTGATCTCGCCGTTGCGCAGATAGATCACCGCTTTGCTGCCCCAGATAGTCAGGTCCTCCCACATGCCGTTGGCCGGCGAATTGCCCACCACCGAGATATTCCCCAGGGCCCCGTTCCTGAAGCGCAGGGACAGGGCCGAATTGATATCCACCTCCGAAGTAAAGTTCTGCTGAAAAGCCTGCACCTCCTCCACCTCCAGCCCGGTCATCCACAGCAGGATGTCCAGCAGATGGCTCCCCGAATCGTTCAACTGCCCACCTCCCGATAGCGACAACTGCTGCCGCCAACTGCCCACGGTAAGGCTGAGCCAATTCTGATCCTGCAGCGCCGAGATGAACTGGATCTCGCCCAGTTCGCCGGCCATGATCTGGTTGCGGATGTAGCGGAACTGCGGGGCCAGGTGCCGCTGGTAGGCGATCATCAGAATCTTCCCCTGCTTCTCCGCCTTCTCGATCACCACATGGGCGTGCTCGACGCTGCAGACCATCGGCTTTTCGGTGAGCACGTGTAGTCCCTTGTCCAGCGAAGCCATGATTTGCTCGAAGTGCAGGGTGTGGGGGGTGGAGATCTCCACGGCGTCGAGGCCCACCTGGTCGAGGAGTTGGCGGTAGTCGGTGAAGACGGGCACCGCTGCCAGCGCCGGGTACCGCTCCTGCACCCGGGACAGGCTCGGCTGGCTGGTGTCGCACAGGGCGGCGACCTCCACCTCGGGCATCTCCAGGGCGCGGCCGATATGGCCGGTGGCGTTGCCGCCGCAGCCGATGAAACCCAAACGAATCTTGCTCATGGTGTTCTTCTTTCGTCGAATTGAGGAGACTGCTGGTTTTTGCAGGGGTTGCTAGAGTGTAGAATCTATTAAACCCGCCCCGGCGGGGCCACCGAGGGCAAAGTTTGGCTTGACTTTGTCGAAGCAGCCGTGGTATCTTGAAGTCCTTCACCGCCCATTTGCCGAAAGTCCAGACGATGCACTCAGCCTTTGTAGCCCTCCTCTACATTCCCCAGCCCCAGGGTTGGGGTACCGGATTTGTCCGGGTCGCCATGGTTATGGCGGCGCGCGGCGCGCGGTGGAGGGAAGAGCCTTAAGGCTGCACCACATTTCCCTTTCCCAGCCCGCCGTCGAAACACCTTCGACAGCGGGCTTTTTCTTTTTCACCCGAGGAGTACGTCATGCGGGCCATCGAGGTTCACCGATTGAGCAAGGCCTTTCTCGTCAAACGCAAGGCCGCCGGCTTCCGGGGCAGTTTGCGCGCCCTGGTCCGGCCGGAAAAACAGGTGGTCGAAGCGCTGCGGGAGGTCTCCTTCACCATGGAGGAGGGGGAGCTGCTGGGCTTCATCGGTCCCAACGGGGCGGGCAAGTCCACCACCATCAAGATCCTCACCGGCATCCTGCACCCCAGCAGCGGGGAGGCCAGGGTGCTGGGGCTGGTCCCCTGGCAGCAGCGGCGCCAGCTGGCCTTTCAGATCGGCAGCGTCTTTGGGCAGCGGCCCCAGCTGTGGTACCACCTGCCGGCCATCGACACCTTCCTGCTCTTTGGGGAGATCTACGAGGTGGAGCGGCGGGCCCTGCGCGGGCGTATCGGTGCCCTGGCCGAGATCTTTGCCCTTGAGGATCTGCTCGACATCCCGGTGCGCAAACTCTCCCTGGGCCAGCGTATGCGCTGCGAGGTGGTGGCCTCATTGCTGCACCACCCGCGCCTGCTTTTGCTGGACGAACCCTCCATCGGCCTGGATGTGGTGGCCAAGCAGCGGCTGCGCGAGGCCATCCGCCACCTCAACGAGCAGGAAGGGGTGAGTGTGTTGCTCACCTCCCACGACGCGGGCGACATCGAGGCTTTGTGCCAGCGGGTGATCATCGTCAACCACGGGCAGCCGGTTTTCGACGATCAGGTGGCCGCGTTGAAAAAACGCTACCTGAAGGTCAAACAGGTGACGGCCCGTTATGAGCGGCCCCTGGCACCGGATTTCTGCGTCGAAGGGGCCGAGGTGATCCGGCTGGAGGAGGGCGAGGTGGTGTTGAGCTTTGACACGCGCTGCACCCCGGCTGGGGTCATCGTCGAGCAGTTGTCTGCGGCGGGCAATCTAGTGGACCTGGTGATCTCGGAGCCAGCCCTCGAGGAGGTGATCCGGGAGATCTACCAGGAAACGCGTCAGTTGCAGCCCACGGAAGGAGCGCCGCCATGAGCAGAACCCTGGCCAAATACTGGGCCATCTTCAAGACCCAACTGGTGCACAGCCTGTCCTATCCGGCCGACCTGCTCAGCCGCAGCCTGACCATCGTGCTCTTCCTGTGGATCTTTTCCCATCTGTGGGCAGCGGCGTACGAGAGCGCCGGCCAGGAGCGCATCTCGGGGCTCTCGCGGCGGGACACCCTGTGGTATTTGATGATCGCCGAGGTCATCGTGCTCAGCCGGCCGCGCCTGGCCGGGGCCATCGCCGAGGGGGTGAAGGACGGCAGCATCGCCTATCTGCTCAACCGGCCCTATAATTTTTTGCTCTACCAGGCCGGGGTGGGCCTGGGGGACAGTGCCCTGCGCCTGCTGTGCAATCTGCTGGCCGGCGGGGCGCTCACCTGGATCATGGTCGGCCCGCCCCCGGATCTGGGCCACTGGTCCCTGGTGCTGGTGGCTATTGCCGGGGCCTGGGCCATCGACTTCTGCGTCGGGGCGATGATCGGGCTCTTGGCCTTTGTCGCCGAGGAGGTTTCGGCCTTCGAGTGGATCTATTCCAAGCTGACCTTCATCCTGGGTGGGCTGCTGGTGCCGCTCGATTTCTTCCCCGACTGGCTGCGGACTGTTTCCGGGTACTTGCCCTTCGCCTATATCGTCTATGGGCCGGCGCGCTGTTTCGTGGACCCCGACCAGGGGCGTTTCATGGGGCTCTTTGCGGGCCAGGCGTTTTGGCTGGTACTATTGGGCGGACTCTTGTGCCTAGGGTACCGCCGCAGTGTCGCGCACCTGAACATCAACGGAGGATGAAGCGATGGGTCAGTTGCGGTTTTTGGGCGCGCTGTGGAAGGCCAATCTGCTGGCGGCCATGGAATACCGGGGGGCCTTTTTCTTTCAAGTGGCGGGCATGGCCCTCAACAACGCCATCTACTTCACTTTCTGGATCCTCTTCTTCGAGCGCTTTCCAGCGGTGCGCGGCTGGGGGGTACACGAGATGCTGGTGCTTTTCGGGGTGGCGGCCGGCGGTTTTGGCCTGGCGGTGTACCTCTTCGGCAATGCCCTGCGCCTGGCCGAACTGATTGCCGGCGGCCGGCTCGACTACTATTTGTCCCTGCCGCGGCCGGCGCTCTTGCACGCCCTGGCCAGCCGCAGTGTGGCCAGTGGCCTGGGGGACTTCCTGTACGGCTGTCTCAGCTTTGCGCTGTCGGGGCCGGGCTCGGCGGCAGAGGTGCTGCGTTTTGTGCTGGGCTTGATCTTTGCGATGGCGGTGTTTCTGGGTTTCATGGTGCTGGTGCAGAGCCTGGCCTTCTGGATGGGGCACGCCGGCCTGGTGGGCAGTCAGGCCATGAACGCCCTTATCAGCTTTGCGCTCTATCCCCTCGACCTTTTCGACGGCACGGCCAAGCTGGTGCTTTTTACCGTGCTGCCGGCGGCCTTCATGGGGGCAGTGCCGGCGGAGTTCGTGCGCAGCTTCACCTGGCAGGGGCTGGCCCAACTCACCGGCGCGTCGCTGGTCTTCCTTGGCCTGGGGGTGGTGGTCTTTCACCGAGGGCTGCGCCGCTACGAGAGCGGCAGCGCCATTCAGGTAGAGGTGTGAACAGCCTCAGGAGCGCGGGTCCCCGTCCTGCGTCGGGCGTTGCCCCAATCTTGACGGAATGGGCGCTATCGGGAATATTGGTACACAGGAGTTTAGCTCCATCTCATCCATCAAAGGGCGGATGAAAAGATGGATTTTCTAGGTACCGATATACGCGGTTTTGGGGTGGCGGTCTTTTTTCTTCTCATACCGGTGATATTCTTTTTGTTGTTGAATATCCTGGCGGTGGTGGAAAAGGTCTTGGGTTTTATCGAGAAAATTCTGATACGCGTCTTCGGGGCGTTTGTCGGGCGTATTTTTCGCGCGATCTTCGGCGTCCTGGGTGCCATAATCGGCGTGCTCGGAGCGATTGTGGATGTGTTCAGGCCGAAACGCTCGCGCCGAACACACCGGTAGAGCACCGCAAGGTTCGGCGTTGTGCTAGTCCCGCAGCACCCGCAGATCCCCCTGACGAAGGGTGAGGCCTTCGCGGTCGAAGTGGGCCAGCAGGGCCAGGGACCAGCGGCGGTTGGCGACCAATAGATCGCGGAAGGCGGCGACGGTGACCGAGCCGTGTTCCTGCAGGTGGGCCCGCAGCCGGGTGCGCACCCGCTCCAGGGCTTCGGTGTGCAGGAACAGGCCCCCCTCGAGGGGCACCACGGTCCCCAGGCTCATCGAAGCCTTGAGCAGGGCGTCCACTTTTCTGGGTTCCAGCTGCAAGAGTTTGGCTAGGCCCTCGGCGTCTGGCACCTCGGTTAGGGAGGGGTGATTGAGGGCGTCGAGCAGGTGCTGGCGCAGGGTCTCCTCTTCGGCGGAGAAGTGGATCTGATGGGCGGCGGCGCGCACTAGCGCGCCCTCGGCGGCGATGCGGCCCTCGCGCTCCAAATCCTGTAAAACCTGGTCGAAGAGTTCGGGATCGACGTGGCGGTCGGCCAGGTTGCGCAACTGCTCGCGGTTGAGGCCGGCCTTGAGCGGTTG
>CAMAVQ010000082.1 GCA_945861755.1 Gemmatimonas phototrophica | reverse complement strand
TTGCGCATCAGTTTCTTGGGGAACTGCGCTGAAAGGGCTCGCATGACCTGGTCCTTCTGCGTGGCCAGGTCCAGGCCCAGGGTGTCATATACTGCCAGGACCTGCGCCTGAAACTGCAACTCCTCGTTGAGCTGGGCGATGACCTGGTCTATTAGCGGACGGTAACCCTCGATTTCCTCCTCGCTGTAGTCTTCCAGGAGCAAGGTCCGGACCCCCTCGTAGCTGACTTCAGCTTCGGTTTCCAGCACATTGTAGGCCGTGGCCCGAACAATAGCCTTGCTGAGGCCGGCGCCCATCGCAAAGTGGATCTGCTCCACGGACTCCGGTTTGCATTTGAGCATCACTACTTCGCCCACCACAGTGCGCAGGTACCAGACCCGCCCCTCGGTCCCACGGAGCGCGCCTTCCTCGATAAGTTGGTTGCCCTGCTCGCACTCGGCTTGGTGGTGCTGGTACAAGGCCTGGTAGTCGCCGGCCTGTGCCAGGCGGGTGACCAACGCTGCGGCCGGCACCCCAAGAAGCTGCAAATCCGTGGGCGGACGGATCGCTCCCCCCTCCCCCACGCCAAAGAGCACGGCCACGGCCAAAGGCGCGTCGTAGACCACCAGGTGTTTGTTGCGAGCCCCATAGAGCTCGAAACTGATGGCACAACCGTTGAGTGCCGGCAGGGACGGGATCTCGGGGTGCTGCTGGAGGATCTCCCACCACAGGTCGAGAAAAGGCCCATGCGGTGAATTGCGCACGATCGGGGACAGGCGCAGCTTGTAGGTGAGGAAGGACTGCCCTCTCCAGTGGTAGCAGAATCCCAAAATATTGGTTCCGTCGAGTTTCTCAAAGACCAGCACCTCCCGAGCCGGAGGGAAGCGGTAGGTCCCGGCCCGGTCAAAGGGATAATGCAGCTTGGGGGTGGCGAAGATGAGCTGGGTTTCCTCCTCGCCGTTGACGTGGGTCAGGTACAGCGCGCCATAGCGGTGGTCGGGCCGGCGACACAGGTACCCGCGCAGGAGGTGGCCGTTGAAGGTATCCTCCATTTCGAATTCCTGGAGGTCCTTGGCCCCTACGCCAAGCTCCTTTGTAGCTTGTTCCAGCATGTCTGTCCTCAGTGTGATACAGCGTTTACTGATAGAGAGTGGATGGGGGAGACGCGGAGCCCTTGATGCTCTGGGGTGTGCGGCTGCATCGGCTGAGGCGTCTGCGGCTGAGCGGTGTAGGGCTTTGCCGCGGAGGTCGGGTTGGCGGCCCAATCCGATATGGCACTCACAGCAGCCATGCGCTGGGCTAGGTCCTGTCGCCGGGACCTTCGCGCTTGCTCCCCTGTCTCCCCTATCCTGCTACTCGTCGGCGAAGTTCACTTCCACGACATAGGCCGCGGCCCGGATGGCGCGGTTCAGGGCGCGGAAGGACAGCCGGGCCTCTTCGAGGGCGGTACCGCACTCGGGGTAGGAGCGCTCGTTGTCCTCGACGATGTCCCGGTCCTCCTTGTAGATGACCCGCTGGTACGCCGCCTCCACCAGTTGGGTGCGCAGCTCCCCCAACTGGGTATCGAGGCCTTTGCGGAGTTCGAGGGCCTCGCTAAGACGGATGGACTCCCCGCCAGACCCCACCTGGTGCTGGAAGTTGGCCTCCTGGATGGCGGTGTTGAGCTTGCGCCGCTTGAACTCCAGGCTCTTCAACTGCTGGCGCACCTCGGCCAGGTCGAAGTCCGGGCTGGGCCGGCTGCGGCTCTGCTCCTCCCGGTCGAACCTGAAGGGCCGGTGTTCCCGGCGGGACTCGGGCAGGCAGTCCTTGAGGGTCTTGAGGCGGGCGTCGTATTCAGCCCGCAGTTCCAGCGCCTCGTACAGGCGCCGGGTGTTGCTCGGTGCCATGGGTCCTTCCTCCTTGATGCTTCCCATTCCGAGGGCAGAGTGAGCAGTTTTTGAAGCTCCCCTGACGGTTTCACAATGTCAAGGGTTTGCTGAGGAAGGGCTCGGATTTACCACAGGTATGGGGGGGGATGCGGAATGGGATCAGGTCCCCTCGCAGGCAAGATCAAGAGGGGCGGGCAGGGCACGATGCCGGCAAAGGTACATGGCATACATGCGTGGGCAAACCTATCTGTGGCGTGACGAGAGCCATCTGCATGTATGGGTGGCGCATGGCTATGACGAATGGGATCAGTCCGGCTGGGGTGAGCACACCAAAGATACCAGCACCGCCAGTGGTGTGAACCTCCCCATGGAGGTCATGGACGAGTACGTCGTCATGCGTTTTGCCCAGTTGCTGCAGGAAGGTGGGGTCGATCAGACCATCTCCCGCGCCCTGGCCAGGCACGAGGGCAACTTTGGTTGTGCAGCGCTGAAGGAATGTGCGCCGGCCATACAGCGGGTGTTATGGCGGGGTCACTTGCAGCCTCAACCATTCGGGATGCCCAGAGGGCGGGCTCGGGATTTCCCGCAGGCTGGCAGGCCAATCGCCTTATTGCTGCCAATCGTACCGGCCATTCCCTGTGGAAGGAACACACCCTTTTCTGTGACGATCCGGGGCCAGTGCTGTCTCTGGGACCGCAGCGACTCCACTTCCTTGCCCACCCGACCGCCCTCCGGCGCCGGCGCCTGACCCGGCTAGGCCTGCGGCAGGGAGAACGCCAGGGACGCGACGTAGCCTTCACCGGACTGGAACGCACCACAGTGGACGGCTTCGGCCTGAAAGCCTTGCTCCGCCGCCAGGCGCAGGAAGTGCTCGTGAGCGGACATCAGGCCCCCTCCTCCCATCCGCGGTGCAGGATGTACTCAGAGACAATCAGGTTCCAACGAGGGACCAGCCGGCCTGGCTGGCGGGTACTGTCGAAGTACCGTGGTTGGGCTGGTGCGTGGGCGCGCAGGGTTTCGAGGTGGGTCTCCTCGACCATCCAGACCTCGCGCTGTTGTTCGAGGAAAAATCCCACCCGCGCCGCACTGAGCGCCGAGCCAAGCGCCAGGGTGTAGGTGATGGCTGCCTCCAGATCGCAGTACTCGATCATCGCCAGCGAGCGCCAGATCTCCTCCCAACTGCCTCCCCTGGACGGCTCGGCCAGCACATCGACGAGGGTGCGCTCCAGGGTGGTGACGCGCACCTGGCCTCCTGTGCTCCACTTCGATTATTTGTCCGCCCCAGTCTGGCCGGGAGCGGACGGCAGCCGGAGCCTGGACTCCCAAAAACTCCAACCCCCGGACTGAAAAAGGCCGTGGGCGGTTATGCGTCAGGTAGTGGAAGCGCCGCCACAGCGAATGCGCCTTCCCGAAGAACTGCAGCGCGGCGTGATAGGCCACCACCGCATCGTCGGCTACGTGTGAGGCCACTAGATAGGGGTCCACACTCACCCGGGCTGGGTCCATGCCACGGGGCACTGTAGCATACAACCCGCGCCGTACCCGCAACAGCCGGCCGGTGTCCAGATGCTGGGCCAGGAGGTTGTTGCTGGTATGCACACTCCGGCAGAGTACCGCGCGCGCTTTCAGGAATTCTGCGTGGCGGAAGATGGGGTGGGTATCGAAGAAATCAAGAGATCGCATGACTTTCTATTTCGCGCAATAATGACTACTAGAAGTAGTTATTATTACATATATAAGAAACTACCTGCACTTCATCGAGCTGGAGAAGCATCCGATGAACAAGTTGCCGTACTGAAGTGGGAGGCCGATTCATCGGAAGACAAAAGCCAGCAGCCCCTTTTAGTTAAATATCCACTTTGTTTGCATAACATTTTGTGTTAGTTTTTGCATATAAAATGGATAAAGCCAATATTCAAAACCATAAGCCACCGACCGCCTTTGTCGACGACCTCCAGGCCCGAGGTCGCTATACCTTCACCCGGGCCGAGGTCGCCCATGCCCAGGAGCGCTCCCCGGTGGCCCTCGAGGCCGCGCTCCGGCGACTCAAGCAGCGGGGCCGAATCGCAATCCACGGCGCGGTTTCTACGTACTCGTTCCAGTAGAGTACCGGCAAGCAGGCTGCCCCCCCGCTACCTGGTTCGTCGATGATCTGATGCAGTATCTCGGGCAGCCGTACTATGTCGGGCTGCTGAGTGCCGCCGCGCTCCACGGGGCAGCCCACCAGCAGCCGATGGTCTCTCAGGTCATCACTGACCGGCCCACCCGTCCGGCTGTTGTTGGCCGGGTCCAGATCAGGTTTCACGTGAGCCGGCACCTCAAGACGGTCCCGGTGGTCGCGGTCCAGACGGAGACCGGGTCGCTGCGGGTTTCGACTCCGGAAGCTACCGCATTCGATCTGATTCGCTTCGCGCCCGCAGCCGGCCACCTGAGCAATGTCGCCACGGTGTTGGCTGAGCTCGCCGAAAAGCTCGATCCGGTTGTGCTGGCGGCACTGGCCCCTTCTTATGCTGTGCCTGAGGTGCAGCGGCTGGGTTATCTGCTGGAGCAACTGGGCGAGGAGGGACTGGCCAGGTCGCTTGCCGACTGGCTTGGCACTCAGCGCCACCGATCCGTCCTGCTGGCGCTGGGACAGGGCAAAGGTGCAGCGTTGCTAGACCCGCGTTGGCGCGTCATTCCCAACGAGGCTGTGGAGATGGACTTTGATCCCCCGCGCCCACATCAGTGCCTGGCGCGCCCAGGCTCCCTGGCCCATCGATGCCCAGGTCGAGCAGGACGTCCTGTCACGTGCGCTGGTGGAGATGTTCAGCAGTCCGGCAGTGGCCCAGGCCGTGGCTTTCCGCGGCGGCACCGCGTTGCACAAGCTCTTTTTTGCACAGCCGGGCCGCTATTCCGAAGATCTCGACCTGGTCCAGATCGAGGCCGGCCCGGTCGGCCCGATCCTCGACGCGATCCGGGCAGTGCTGGATCCCTGGTTGGGCGAACCGGCCCGCAAGCAGGGCCATGGCCGGGTCACGATGCTCTACCGTTTCGAAACCACCGGCAGGCCAGTCCAGCTTATGCGGCTCAAGATCGAGATCAACACGCGGGAACACTTCTCCCTCTTCGGTATACAGCATCGCGAGGTTCTAGTTGATAGCCCGTGGTTCTCTGGCAGGACTGAGGTCAGCACCTACCAGCTTGAGGAGTTGCTCGGGACGAAATTACGGGCCCTCTGTCAGCGAAAAAAAGGGCGCGATCTGTACGACCTGTGGCTAACACTCACCTCTCTGAGGTTGGACGATGAAAAGGTGGTTTCGTGCTTCGGCCTCTACCTGGAGCAGGACCGCCTCTCCGTCTCCCGCGCTGAGTTCGAGACGAACTTGAGTGCCAAGTTCCTGGCGCCGGCCTTCCTCGCGGATCCAGAGCCGCTCTTGCCCGCCGGGACAAGGTACGAGGTCACCAGGGCCGGCGCGCTGGCAAGCGAGCGCCTCATCGCCAAACTCCGGGGCAAGCTATGGAAAGGCGCTGGGTCGTGAAGCGATAGTTTCCACTTCATCACCGGGACAGGCTCGCACTGCGCTTTGAGCATTTCAGGGAAGCGGTCTAGTATCACCTCTTGCGCGCTACATCGGTATCGACTTCTCAGATGTACCGGACGCCCCCGACCGGCGCTGGTGAATTTCGATGTCGAGGGCGGTATGCCAACGCTCTTGCAGAGCACGATGAGGTTGTAGCATGAACGAAAAGGCGGTGGTAATCACGGGTGCCAGTGCGGGTATTGGGGTCGCCTCGGCTCTTGGTCGATAGAGGGATGTCTCTGGTGCTGGTCAAACGCCGCAGGGACATGCTGGAGTCGGTCGTACAGGTATGACCTGTCCTGCTGAGCGACCGCCCTTCTGACCGGTAATCAGAAGGCTGGGGGTTCGAGTCCCTCTGGGTGCACCAGAAAAAACAGGGAGTTATGAGCTTTGGCTCGTAACTCCTTTTTCATTTGGTCCATCTTTGGTTCACCATGAACGAATATGAATAGCACAAGCTGGTGCAATTGGGACCGACCTCCTCGCCATGGTTTCCCGCCGGGCTGATCCTCGACCTAGAGGAGCTGCTGCTGGGCCCCTTCGGCGGATCTATTCATAGGCTATGTTCAGTGCCTGCATCAGGCCTATCGTGTACCCGATGGCGAAGATATGCCCCAACATGCCATAGCCCGGGTTTTTCTGTCCCTCCTCGCCCGCCATAGCGGGTGCGTGGTCGGTGCGCAGGGGGCCAACGAATCCGCCCGCGGCGTAGCATTGGAGCATTCTGGCCATATCTGTCGGGCCATTGTCGTGGAAGGTTTCGTGGTACCTCGTGTCCGCAGTGCCCTCCACATCGCGGAAGTGAATGAATTGGATCTTGCCCTTCTCAGCGAATTCCGTGGCCACGGAATAGATGCTCTCACCCGGCGCGTATTGCATCGATCTGAAGTTCCCCTGGCAGAATGACACCCCGTTGTACGGACTGTCGGCAATCGCGAACAGACGGCGGTAGGCTGCGGGGTTGATCATGATCTGTGCAGAACCGAGATAGGGAGACACGGTCGGATCGTTGGGATGGTACCCCATCTTGACCTTGGCTTTCTCGCAAACCGGGGTAATGCGCTCTATCAGCCAGGTCAACGCTTCCCACAACTGGTCCTCGGTATAGACTTCCTTTGCCGGAGGCAGTTTTTGGGATTGCTGATAATCATGCTCGGTGGTGAGGGCGCCGCCGCGCAGAGCAAGCCTGTTGTTTGTTCGTGCGCCTCCTTGACCCAGGTTGTAGCACAGCACCGGAATGCCGACCTTGCCCATGGCCTCGATGCAGGCGATCCAATGCCTGAGTTCCTGATCCCGGCCAGGCGAACCCCGCCTGATGTTGTCAGCAGGAATCGGGGTCATGGTCTCATAGATGGCAACCTCGAATCCCGCCTCAGCCCACGCCTCTTGGTGTTTCTTCATCGCCGCCGCGTATTGATCGGGACCAATGCCCGCCAGCGATGGGGTTGACACCACATGGGTGACGCCCATCTGCAGGCAGAGCTGCAGGCGCTCAGGTTGGTCCAGACCGAGGACGTGTGACATGATGATTTTGCCGCTCATCTGCAAGACGCTCCTTTCATGCGGGAGTCAGTTCCCGTCATTCCCACGATCATAGTCAAAGTAGTCCGAGCTTGTCAAAGAGTATGTTAAGCGGATCAAGAAGCCATTGAGCACATCAGGACCCTAATGGGCATGCCCGCAGCACGCTGTCCCCGGCAAGCCCCCATCTTGACCCAAGGGCCCCAAACCTGCTTATTGCGTCCCTACCCTTGACCCTTTCCCCCACGGAGGCCCACAATGGCCCATTTCCGCTGTGCCCTGATCGGCTGTGGCGGCATGTCGAATCTCCATGCTGCTGGTTATGCCACCCACAAGAGCTGCGAGATCGTTGCCGTGGCCGACATCTCCGAGGACAAAGCCAAGGCCCGCGCTGAATCCCACGCACCCGGCGCGGCCATCTACACCGATTATGTCAGGATGCTGAAGGTCGAGAAGCCCGATATCGTCAGCGTCTGCCTGTGGCCCCACCTGCACGCGCCCGCGGTGCTGGCCAGCGCCAGGGCGGGCGTCAAGGCGATCCATTGCGAGAAACCCATGGCGCCGACCTGGGGCGAGGCGCTGAAGATGGTCGCCACCTGTGACAAGGCCGACGTGCAGCTCACCTTCGGCCACCAGCGCCGTTTTCTCGATGCCTTCCGCAAGGCCAAGCAGCTCAAGGAAGAGGGTGCCATCGGCGACCTCGTCCGCCTCGAAGGGGCCTGCGACAACATGATCGACTGGGGGACCCACTGGCTCGATATGATGTTTTTCATGAATAATGAGACCCCCGCCGTCTGGGTCCTCGGCCAGATCAGCGCCCCTCGGTGGCGCGAAGTCTTCGGCCTGCCCATCGAAACCCAGGCAATCTGCGAGTTCAAGTTCCAGAACGGCGTGCGGGGCGTGCTCTACACCGGCGAGGACAACGACATTGGCTGCAGCATCCGCCTGATCGGCAGCGAGGGCCGCATCGACCTGCGCGGGGGCGAAAAACCCCTGTGGGTCCAGGACAAGGGCGGCAAGTGGAGGACGCCAAAGGTCGCCGGCAACCTCCACGGCGGCGAAGCGGTCGGCTGGGCGTTACACGACGTAGTCGACGCCCTCGCCGCGGGCCGCGAGCCCGAGTTGTCTGCCCGCCGCGCCCTGCAGGCCACCGAGATCATCTTCGCCACCTACGAATCCAGCCGGCGCCGGGGCCGCGTGGACCTACCCCTGAAGCAGAGGGACTCCGCCTACCTGAGCATGATCGAGAACGGAGATCTGAAGCCCAAGCGCAAGTGAGGCAGCGCCGGGAGCGTTCCCGATCTACACTAAAAATGGCGGGCGGGCATCTCTCTCACTTGCAGCACCCACTCACCCTCGGCTTGCTCCTCGAGCTGCCAGCGGGTCCGGGCCAGCCGGCCCAGGAAGGGCAGGTCGTGGCTGACCAGCAACACCCCACAGGGACATTGGGCCAGGGCCTCCTCTAAGCATTGAATCGAAGGCAGGTCCAGATGGTTGGTGGGCTCGTCCATGATGATCAGGTGCGGGGTCTGCACGATGCCCAGGGCCAGCAGGAGTTTGCGCGCTTCGCCGGGGCTGGGTGCCGCCGTTTCCAGCAGGCGCTGGGGCCGCGACCCCAGGCAACTGACCACACTCATCAATTTGCCCAGCTGATCGCGGGGCAGGGCGCGCACCCGGTCGAGCACCTCCCGGGCCGCATTGAGGGGCAGTTCCTGGGGCAGGTAGACCACCTGCGCGGCCGGCAGCGAAAGGGACTGGACGATGCGCCGTACCAGGGTGCTCTTGCCGCCCCCGTTGGGGCCGGTGAGGGCGAGGCGCTGGTCTGGCCCCATCGAAAGGTCTGGATAGCGCAGATACCTGGCCTCGCCCAGGGGCAGGGTGCCGGCAGGCAGGCTGAAGAGGGCCCGCCGGTGGGAGCGGGCCCCCGCCATCCAAATACCCAGCTCGTAGGTCTTCTTGACCTTCGTCGCCTCCAGCCGCTCCTGGGCCTGTGCCACCCGACCGTCGAGCTGGCGCAGCAACTTGCCGGCTGAGCCGTCTTTGCCGCTGACCCGCGCGCGATTGCGCTTGAAACGGGCGTCGTGGTCCTTGGGGTCCAGGCCGCATTTGGAGCGCCGGGCCTGGGACCGGGCCGCCTCTTCGCGGCGGCGAAGGCTCTCCTGCTCCAGGCGCTGGCGTTCCTCCCTGGCCAGGTCGCGCTGCCGGCGGGCCTGTTCTTCTTCCAGGCGGGCTTGTGCCATGCCCTGGGTGAAGGTGCCCGGCCGCAGGCGCGCAGTTGGCGGGTCGATGAACACACATTGCCGGCACAACTGGTCGAGCAACTGGCGGTCGTGGCTGACCAGCAATCCCACTCCCTGAAAGGTGCGCAGGGCCTCGCTCAGCAGCGCCTTGGCCTCTAGGTCGAGGTGGTTGGTGGGCTCGTCCACCGCCAGCACCAGGGGCCGGCGCCACAGGGCCACCCCCAGCTGGGCCCGCTTGCGTTCCCCGTGGCTGACTGTCCCAGCGCGCCAGACAGTCCTCCTCCACGCCCAGCCGGCCCCGCAGTTGGCAGGCTTCGGCCTCGGCGGCGGCCAGGAACTAGTCCAGTTGCGGGGGCGGTTCGTCGGTGCGTTGGGCGCAGTAGAGGGCGGAGGACGGGCCCTGCACCCGGCCCTGGCGCGGGGTCAGCTCGCCGATGGCCAGGCGCAATAAGGTCGTCTTCCCGGCCCCGTTGGCCCCGACGATACCGGTCCAGCCGGCGGGCAGGTGGAGGTCGAAGTTTTCGAAGAGGGCGGTCGCCGAGGTTTCGTAGGCGAATTCGACGCCGCGGAAGAGGACTTCGCAGTGGGTCATCAGCAGGCTCCAAAAAAAAGAGCCACCCGGTGGTCCGGATGGCTCTCCTCATACAAGAGGGTGAGAGGGGGTCGCAGCGGCCGGCATACACCTAAGAGGCGGCCGGGCGCACCTAGGCAGAGACCGCCGCCTGGATGATCTCAGGCAGCCGTATGCGAGGTGCCGCGTGCGACCGCGTTATCTGGGGTTATGCCTGCGGATCATCTCATCCCTCGGGGAAAGAGTGCTAAGAGCAGAGGTACAGCAGCGGCTGGATAATGTCAAGATTTTCTCTTTGCCGGCGGGCTGGCCAGCCGGCGTCTGAGACGGGCGACGAGTTTTTCCACGGCTTCCAGGCCCCGGCCCCGGCCCCCGGCCTCCCGATAGAGGATGCGGGCCTGTTCCAGGGAATCTAGGGCCTCCTGAAAGCGCCGCTGGCGGGCGAAGAGGCTGCCGATATTGGTCAGGGCGCTGGCCCGGCCCAGGGCGTCGCCGGTCTCCTGGTGGATCTTCAGTGCGGCCTGGAAGCAGTTCAGGGCTTCTTCTAGTTTGCCCTCGCGGAAGAACACGGTGCCGATATTGGCCTGGGCGCCGGCCTCTCCGGCGAGGGCCCCGGCCTGCCGGTGTAAATCCAGGGCGGCCTCGTAGGTGTGGCGCGCCTCCTCCAGCTGGCCACGGCGAAAATGGGCAACGCCGATATTGGTCAGGGCGTTGGCCTTTCCTAGGGTGTTGCCCTGCCCTTCGTGCAGGGTGAGGGCGGCCCGGTAGTGCAGGAGGGCTTCGTCGTACTCCTCCTGGTGCAGGCGGGCGTTGCCCAGATCGGCCAGAACATTGGCCCGGCCCAGGGGGTGGTCGATCTTTTCGTAGGTTTTCAACACTGCCCGGTACAGGCGGGCGGCCTCCTCCCACTCCCCTCGGCGGGCGTGGATGCTGCCCAGGACCAGCAGTGCGTCGGCCTCTCCCCGGGTGTCTTTGAGTTTGGTAAAGAGATCGAGGGCTTCCTCGGTGGCCTGCCTGCCCGGCTCTAGTTTCCCTCGGTGCAGGCCCAGGACTCCCAGGTTGGCGTGGAAGGCGGCCTCGTAGTCGCGGCGTTGCTGGCGGCGGGCCTGCTGCAGGCCCAATTGCAGGGTCTCGCCGGCCTGGTCGAAGTGGGCCGCGTTGATCAGGGCGGCGCTGAGGTTGAGGCAGACTGGCAGGGAGGAGCGTATATCCAGACTCTGCTGGTAGTACTTGGTGGCATCGGCGAAACGGCAGTCGCCAAAGCTCTGCTCCCCGCGCAAAAAGAAGGTCTCCTCATCCTGGCCGGCGCGGTAGTTTTGCTGTTCCCTGAAGGCGTGCAGGGTGGCTTTCTGCAGCAGCTCACCGCCCGGCCCCTGGGCCGAACACAGCACCCGGGCCTTTGGCCGGGCCTCTTCCCAGACCCGCAACAGGGCATAGAGGGCCAGGCAGATTCCCGCACCTGTCAGGGCCAGTTCGGGAATGGCGTGCAGGAAGCGCAGGATCTCTACAACGCCCAGTCCCCAGCACAGAAGAGCCAGGGCCAGGCCGGCCCAGGCCAGGTTTCTGAACAAGGTGCGGAACACCGCGCTGCGGAAAACCATCTGCTTGACTTTCAACGGTCTAGCGGCTATCTCTTCAGGGATAGAGTGCTTTTCCTCTCAGCGAATATAAACAAATGCTGCGTCTAGCCCCCCTGCTGCTGGCCCTGCTGCTTCCGGCCCTGCCGGCCCCCGCCGAGGAGCTGATTTTCCGTCAGGCCGCTGATTGGGCGGCCTGGATTTATCCGCGCGGGGCCCTGGAGGTGGCGGACGGCCGACTGAGCCCGGTCTACAACCGCAAGTCCATCGACGCGGCGCGCCAGGCGGTGGTGCGCGGGGCCGGCGTCGACCTGGCCGGAGCTGCCGCTGCTTTTGACGGCGATCCGGGCACCCTCTGGCAACCGCCGGCCGCCACCCCGGCCGAAGACTGGTGGATCGAGATCGATTTACAACAGGTATTGCCCGTGCAGCGGCTGCGCCTGAGTTTTGCCCCAGACCGCCCGGCCCCGGCCTTCTTCACGCTGTTGCTGTCCAAAGGCGAGCAGTTCATCAACAGCGCCAATATCGTCGTCGACGGCACCCTATTGTACAGCCGCAGCCAGCGTTTCTCCTTCAACGAGGCACACGAAATCACCCTCGACCTGGAAGACGAGTTGGTGCGGGTGATCCGCATCCAGGCCGAGCGCCAGACCGAGGGTGCGGCGCTGGCCGAGGTGGGGGTGGAGGCCTTTGGCGACAACCTGACCTACGGCCTGATCGACAAAGGCGGCAGCGTGGATGTGCAGGCCGAGATCGTCACCGTAGCCGGCAACCCGGCGGTGATGTTCGACGGCGACCTGGTCAGCGCCTGGCGGGTGAGCCCGCTGGCCAAGGGTTCTACCGGCGGCCGCCAGACCACTGGCGACTACCGCATCGACCTGGGGGCCACCTATTGGCTGGACACCATCTGGCTGCTGGGCGAGCCCCTGGGCATCCCGCCCCGGTTGCGCAATATCTACGCCAATTTCCTGGCCTATCAGCTGCTCTATTCAGACGGCTCGCTGGCCCCTGACGGCAGCCTGACCTGGCAGGAACTGGCCACCGTGCCGGCCGATCCCAAGAACCTGCTCGACCGGCGCAATTTTCGCCACGAATTTGCCCCGGTGGCCGCCCGCTACCTGCGTCTGTACTATCCCACCAGCGAGGGGGACGCGATCATCGGCGGCAGCATTGACTCCAAGGGGGCCCGGTACGACGGCCTGGGGCTGGTGGGGGAATTTCAGGTCTACGGCGAGGGGTACCCGGCCCGAATCCTATTACATTCTCCGGTCATCGACCTGGGGCAGGGCTGGAACATCACCGACCTGTCGTGGTTGGCAAGGGTGCAGTCCGGTGCCCGGCTGCTGGTGCGTAGCCGCAGCGGGGACCAGGTGGTGGAGGAGACCCGCTACTACGACAAGCAGGGCAAGGAACTGACCCAGCGCAAGTGGGAAAAGCTGATCGAATCTTTCCGGGGCCCCAAGGTGATCTCCCTGCAGCCGGGGGATGATTGGAGCCTGTGGAGCGAGACCTACACCACTTCGGGGGCGGCGTTCCGATCGCCTTCGCCGCGTCGCTACTTTCAATTAGAAGTGGAACTGCTGGCCGACCAATCCGACGCCAGTGCCGTGCTCGAGGAATTGCGGGTACACTACGTGCGCCCGCTGGCCCGCCAGGCCCTGGGCGAAATCTCCCCCCAGCAAGTGCGCCCGGGGGAAAGGCAGGAGTTCACTTACTTCCTGCACCCCAGCTTTGCCGCCGGAGACCAGGGTTTCGACCAGGTGGCGGTCGAGGCACCGGTGCCGCTGGAGTTCGCCGAGGCGCGTCTGGGCGGTCGGGTGCTGGCGGTCGATACGGCGACCACCGATCAGGGATTGCGCCTACACCTGCCCGCCCCGTTGCGCCGAGAGGACCTGCTCGAACTGCGTTTTGCCGCCACCCTCTTCCAACCGGCCCGGTTCCAGGTTTTCATGGAGCAGGGGGCCCTGCGCCAGCAGGCAGACCCGGGAGATGCCGCCCCTGAGATACAGGGGAGCACCGATGTGGTTTCCCTGCCGGTGGGCGGTCACCTGCTCAGCCATCTGGAGGTCGCCCCGGCGATGTTCACCCCCAATGGAGATGGCGTCAACGACGAGTTGCGTATCGACTTCGACGTGCTCAAGCTGCTGGCCGGGCGTCCCCTGAGCGCCCGGGTCTGCGACCTGCAGGGCCGCACCCTGCGCCAACTGGCCCAGGCCGAGGGCCTGGCCGGGCACTACCAGCTGCGCTGGGACGGGCGCGACGGCGGGGGCCGGCTGTTGCCACCGGGAATTTACCTGGTGCGCCTGGAGGTCAACGGCGACGCCGACTCCCAGCGAGCCCTCCGCGCCATCGGTCTGAGTTACTGAGTCCAGCGCCACAATTTCTGCGCTGTCCCTCCCAGAATCCACTCCCGCTCCTCCCGGCTCAACACGATCGCCTCGGCGAAGAGTTCCACCGCCTGGGTGCAGGTCATGCGCGGTTGGCGCAGCGAGACGGGGAAGTTGCTGCCCCACATGCAGCGCTCCGGCCCAAAGGCGTCCACCACCTCCCGCACCATCCAGTGTACATCGCGAAAGGGAAAGGCCTCCTCGCTGGCCAGGCCGATGAAGGTCAGCTTGGCGCAGACATTGGGGTAGCGGGCCAGTTCCAGGACCGGGGCCACGGTGTTTTTCTGCGGGCCCAGCACGCCTCCCGAGACATAGCCGCAGTGGTCGAGGATCATGGTGGTCTGCGGGAACTCCTTGATCCGCCGCTCCACCTCGGGGTATTCCTCGTGGGTGGCGTTGACGTCGATGGGCAGGCCCAGCTCGGCGGCCGCAGCCCACAGCGGGGTGATGGCCGGATTGTCCAGGCCTTCGTGATAGAAGAGGTGCTGCTGGATGCGCAGGCCGCAGGCCCCCCGGCGGATGCAGTCCTCCAACTCGCGGGGAGCTTGCGGGCTGAGGGGGTCGATCAGCACGCCCACGGCCAGCCAATCCCCGTTGCCCTCCAGTGCGCCCAGTGGATAGCGGTTGTCCCAGCCGTAATAGCCCGGAGTGATGGTGAAGGCGCGGTCCACACCCGCCTCCTGCATGCGCGCCCTGAGCACCTCGGCGCTGCCCTCGGCGGTTGGGCGATAGGAGGAGTTGGGATTGGCCAGCGGGTAGCGCTCCAGGTCAGTAGCGCAGATATGGGTGTGGGCGTCGACGATCATCGGGCTCTTTCCCAGGTGTGGGTGGAGGGGATTGAGGCAAGGCCTTTGCAGCGCGGGTGGTAGCTGGGGCCAGAACCAGTGAGTATACTGTAAATAACAAACAAGAGAGAGGAAGGTCGAGGCATGTGGCGCTGGTTCTTGCAGGTAGGTTGTCTGGCCATCGCGCTGGGGGCTGCTGGTGTGGCCCAGGCCCACCCCAACCTGATTGTGGAGGCGGCCCATGTCCAGGTGCCGCCCAAGGTGGACGGCGACCTGGAGGAGTGGAGCGGAGCCCGGTGGATAAGACTGGCCCCCGGAGATTCGCTGGTGGGGGGCAGATTGGGGGACGACGGACCGGCCGAAGGCCCAGGTGTGGCCGGCACACAAGCGGATCTGTCTGGCCGCTTGGCGCTGCAGTGGGATGAGCAGTGGCTCTACCTGGCGGCCCAGATCCGCGACAATGTACACGATGTGGAGGGCGGGGAGCAGAGCCGCTGGTTCTGCCGCGACGGAGTGGCCCTCTTCCTCGATGTGCCCCACGACGGCGACGGGCCCACCTGGTTTGTGGGGGATCACGCCTTCGTCTTCACCGCCGATGCAACCCTGCCGCCCGAGGCCCGGTGGTGGCGCCACGGCGACCAACACGGCCGCCAGGAAGGGCTAGCCCCGCCCCAAACCCAACTGGCCCTGAAAATGGAGGGGGCCGGGTATACCCTCGAAGCGGCCATCCCCATGGCGGTGCTCTCGCTCTTCACGCCGGCCTTCCACGCCCCCTTTACTGGCCGGATCCTGGGTTTCATGTTGCTGGTCACCGATCCAGACGGCGGGCCGCGTCCCTTTGGCGGCCAGCTCTCCTATGGCGGGGAGAGCGACAACGACGCCTCCTGGTCCCAGCTGCACCTGCTGCCCCAGGGCGAGGCGGGGCCTCCGCAGCTGCAGATCTCCGCGGAGGAAGCGACTTTCGACGCCAAGATGAAGAGCGACCAGCGCCTCATCCTGCCGGCCTACCTGTCCAAGCAGCAGGCCGAAAGCCAGGTGGCCCAGCAGCGCGCCTTGGCCGCCGAATACTTCCAGACCTATCTCGAGAAACGCCCCTCCCGCCTGGGAGCCCGTGCCCTCTCCATGGCTTTCACCCTGTGGGGCAATACCCGCTCCACCCAAGAGATCCGCGACGCCGTCGCCCAGATCCCCCCCGATGAGAACGTGTGGGACCAGGTGGTGCCTGGGTTGCGCCAGGCCTTCTACCTCGATGGCCGGATGGCAGAGGGTCTAGATCTGATATCCGACCTGGAGATGCGCGTGGCACCCCTGAAGAGCCGCTCGGCCCTGCTCTTGGTCCTGGCCGCCAACTGGATGGCAGAGGGTGAGATCGAGAAGGCGTACGAGGGTTTCACCCGCATCATCTCGTGGAGCGCCTCGGCCTGGCATGTGGAGGAGGCCAGGCGCTACCTGCAGGAGATCGACCGCCGCTATACCCAGAATCCCGAGGAGGCCGCCCCCCAGTAGGGGCAGCGGCGTGGTTGCTCAGCGTTGGTCCAGGGCCTGGGCGAAATCAGCGCACAGGTCCTGGGTCGCCTCGATGCCCACGGCCACGCGCACCAGCCGGTCGCTGATGCCCAGGGCTGCCCGCTGCTGCGGGGTGAGGCCGGCATGGGAGGTGGTGGCCGGGCGGGTGATCAAGGTCTCCACCCCGCCCAGGCTGGGGGCCGAGACGGGTAACTCCAGGGCGGCGATGAGCCGGTCGGCGGCGGCGGTGCCGCCCTGCAGTTCAAAGCTGAGCACCCCGCCACAGCCGCTGAAGAGCCGCAGGGCCCGCTGGTGCTGGGGGTGGCTTTCCAGGCCGGGGTAGTTGACCCGCTCCACCTCGGGGCGTCCCTCCAAAAAGCGGGCCAGAGCCAGGGCGTTCTCGTCGTGCTGGCGCATGCGCAGGGCCAGGGTCTTGAGGCCGCGATGTAATAGAAAACAGGCGTGGGGGTCCAGGGTGCCGCCCAGGTGGTTGAGCCGGCGGGTGATCTGGGCCAGGTGGGCGCGGCGGCCCATGACGCAGCCGGCCACGATGTCGGAGTGGCCGTTGAGGTATTTGGTGGCGCTGTGTATTTCGAGGTCAAAACCCAGGGCCAGGGGCCGGAAATTGGCCGGCGAGGCAAAGGTGTTGTCGATGACCGAGAGCAGGTTCCGCCGCCGGGCAAATCCCACTACCGCCTCCAATTCGGGCACCTCTAGCAGCGGGTTGGTCATGGTCTCCACGTAGATCAGCCGGGTAGTGGGCCGCAGGAAACGCGCCCACGAGGCGGGGTCGTTTCCCTTGATGAAGTCGACCTCGATACCCAGGGCCGCGGCCTCTTCGTTGAGAAAGCTGAGGGTGCCGCCGTACAGGCAGTCCTGGGCCAGCAGGTGGTCGCCGGCGCCCAAAAAACTGAGCAGGGTGGTGGTGATGGCGGCCATGCCCGAGGCGGCCACCAGGGCTGCCTCGGCCCCGCTGATGGCCGCCAGCACGGCGTGTAGGGCCAAGTGGTTGGGGGTGTTGTTCAGGCGGATGTAGCGGATCTGGTCGTAGCTGCCCTGGCCCTGGTGCTCGAAGGTGGCGCTCTGGTAGATGGGCAGGACCACGGCCCCGGCGTGCCGCGGCTGCGGCTCGCCGGCGTGGATCAGCTGAGTTTGAATGTGGTGGGAGGTATTGGCCATGCGCTTCCTTTCACAGAAGGAATTTCTCGATGAGGCGCTCGTAGATGCGCACAAAGTCCTCGCGGCCGTTGCTGCGGTTGTAGAAGAAGCAGAAGGGGTTGGGGTTGACCTCTAGGATATACAGGCCCTGCCGGCCGGCGATCAGGTCGATGGCGTAGAAGCCCAGGTCCAGCACCCCGGCCACCTGGGCAGTCAGCACCCGCAGGGGCCCCAGCAGTTCCTCCGCCTCCACCTGTACCGCCTGGCCGCTGGTGTGGTGCAGCGGGTTGAGATCCTCGCTGCCGCCAGTCCCCTGTTTTTCGTAGGCCAGCAGCATCTCGCCCTGGCTGGCGACGATGCGATATTCGGGCCCCTCTACATATTCCTGGACCAGCAACACGTTGTCGAGATAGCCGCTGTTCTCGCACAGCAACTGCAGGCGTCGGCACAGGGTGTCGCGGCTGTGTTCGAGGTACACGCCCTGTGCCAGAGAACTGTGGTACTTCTTGACTAACACCGGATAGGAGAAGCGCTCCTCCACCTCAGTGGCGATGGCGGCGACGGAGGGGTGGGTCTTGTAGCGGTTGAAGCGGTCGTCGGCAAAGGGATTGAAGACCTGCATCGTAGCCGGGATCAGCAGCCCGGCCCGGCTGAAGAGTTCGAACTGATAGCCCTTGTCCTCGGCCAGGCGGGCAGTCACGTAATCGTTGAAGGGGTGTTTGTTGCGCAAGAAATAGACGGGGGGTCCCGGCCGCTTCAGGCTCAACACATGGCCGTTGGCCGAGGCGAATTCCCATTCCAGCCCCCGCCGCTGGCAGGCCAGTTGCAGACATTCGAGGCTCTCCAGGGCCGCGTCTTCACTCACCCCGTCCCGTTCACCGGCCAGATCGAAGAACTCCCGGGCCTGGGCTACCAGGGAGAGGGAGCCAGTGACACACAGGTGGTCGGCGGGCCCGAGCTGGGTCATCAGCTGGCGCAAGGCTCGCAGACCCGAAGGGATGATCTCGATTTGCAGGCCCGTGGGCGCCTGGGCGGCCAGGTCCTCGGGCCGCAGGGCACGCGGGTGATCCGAAGCGGTGAGCACCATTCTGATGGCCAGGGGCTGCAGGGCCTGGAGGAGGCCGGCCGCATCGTGGCCGCGCAGAGCGCCCACCAGGAAAGTCCAGCGGGGCGCCAGGGCGCCCAGGTCCTCGGTTAGACGCGCCGCCGCCGCTGGGTTGTGGGCCCCGTCCAAGAGCACCAGAGGATTGGTGCGGGCAGTCTCGAAGCGGCCAGGCCAGTGGTGGGCGGTGGTGGCGGCCCGGGCGGTTTCGGTATCCAGTTCGGTGCCCAGCAGCCACGAGGCCGCCGCCAGAGCTAGGCAGGCGTTCTCGGCAAAGGTGCGGGGCCGGCCGGGCAGGGAGGCCGGATCGCAGACATAGGGGCGGACCCCATTGGGGCCGGTGACCCCATCGGGGCCGGCCACCAGTAATTCCACCTGGCGCTGACGGCTGGCCCCGCACAGGTATTCCAGCACCTGGGGCGCCTGGGCCGCAGTGGTGAAGAGTGGGCAGCCGGGCCGGGCGATATGGAACTTGTCGGCGGCGATCTCTTCGAGGGTGTGGCCCAGCACCTCCACATGGTCAAGGTCGATAGCGGTCAGGATGGCCAGGTGCGAATCCCAGGCGTTGGTGGCGTCGTAGCGTCCACCCAACCCCACCTCGAAAACCCCGTACTCCACCTGGGCCTGGGCAAAGAAGTGGGCCGCCAGTCCGGTGAGGGCCTCGAATTTGCTAAAGGGCCCCAGGCCTTCGGCCGCAAAGCCGCGGGTGTGGTCGTAGAGGAAGGTGATACCCTCGGCCCAGATGTCGCGGGGCAGCAACAGGCCCTCCACCTGGATGCGCTCGCGCCAGGTATGCAGGTGCGGGGAGATGTAGAGGCCGGTCCGCCGGCCCGCCCGCTGCAGCAGGGCGGCCAGCAGGCTGCTGGCGGTGCCCTTGCCGTTGGTGCCGCCCACAATGAGGGTGGTGAAGCGTTCCTGGGGATTGTCCAGGCGGGCGAGCAGGGCGCGCATGCGGGGCAGGTAGTGGTCGAGAGGCCCCAGAGCCGGGCGGCCGCTCTCCCAATCGGGCAGGGTGTCGAGGAAGCGCTTGCTGTGGAAATAATCCATACGCTGGGCTCAACCGCCCCGGGTGTGCATCTCGCGGTGCGGGTTCTGTTTGAGGTCTTCCACCTGGTAGAGGGCGCCCCGGTGGGGCGCTGCGGCCCGTTCCTCGGCGCCCCGGTCGGTGCGGGCTTCCCATCCCCGGCGGATGAAGGCGGCCAGTTCTTCGGGTGGGTGACCGGCGCGCACCAGGCGGCGCAGATCCATGCCTTCTCGGGCGTAGAGGCAGAGGTACCACTGCCCGTCGGCGGTGAGTCGGCTGCGGTCGCAGGCGCGGCAGAAAGGCTCGGTGACCGAGGCGATGATCCCGAAGCAGGTGCCGTCTTGCAGGCGAAAGCGTTCGGCCGGGGCGGCCCCCTGGGGGCCGCAGGGGACGATGGGGCCGTAGCGCTCCTCGAGACGGGCCAGGATCTGGGCCTTGGCACAGACCTTGTCCATGGACCACAGGGTGGCACCGCCCACGTCCATGTATTCGATGAAACGCACCTCGCCGCCCACCTGGCGGCCAAATTCCAGCAGGACCTCCAGTTCGTCGTCGTTGACGCCCCGCATCACCACGGTGTTGATCTTGAGGCTGGCGAAGCCGGCGGCCCCGGCGGCGCGGATGCCTTCCAGCACCTGGG
>CAMAVQ010000081.1 GCA_945861755.1 Gemmatimonas phototrophica | reverse complement strand
GGGCCAGCAGGGCGCGTTCCTCTGATAAGGGTGGAGCAGCCCCGGCATGGACCAACACCCGGCATTTGCCGCAGGTGCCCTCCCCACCGCAGGGGGCCAGCACTTCGGCGCCGAGACGGGCCAGGGCCTCGCGCAGGGTCAGGCCGTCTGGGACCTCCGCACTCTGCCCTTCGGGACGCAGGGTCAAGATGCTCATCTGGGCCACGCGATCTGGATGATGTCCTCGCCGTAGCTGGGGGCGATGCGCTCACCTGGCTTGGCGACCAGAAAGGCCTCTTCGGGCCAGGGGCCGTCGAACCAGGCTTGGATCAGACTTAGATCCCCCTCCACCTCGGCGTATTCCCAGTTGCGCTCGGTGCAGATCTGGCGGGCCTCTTCCTTGGCAGGTAGATCGCGCGTGAAAGGAAAGTCGATGAACACCCCGCGGCTGTAATGGGCGGTCCAGCCCTCCATCACCTCCATCAGGTACTTGGCATTCTCCTCGCCGTACTCGGCCACCATCTCCTCGTAATTGCGCTGCTTGCCCAGGCCGGCCCCCTGTTTGCGGTCGGGCCGCTCCCCGCCCCGCTGGCGGTGTTCCAGCCAGCCGGCGGTGTAGTAGTAGGTGCCCGAGTGCTCCAGGAAGTACTCCTGGTAACGCTCCTTGGAGCCCAGGAAAAAGGTGATGCAGTCGTGGGCGCGCGGGATGATCAGCGGGGTGTGGCGTGCCTCCAGCCCCTTGAGCATGTTGTTGCACAGGCCGTAGCCCAGCAGGATACCGTCGAAGCGGCCCTCCTCCACCGCGTCGATGCGCTCCTGAATGCGATGAATGCCCACCTCGGGGTTGTCGTGGTACCCCTGGCTGAGGAACTCCAGGTCGAACTGGTTGGGAGAGCGGGCGGCGCAGGCGCAGATCTCGCGGAAGGCGACCTCGCAGGCGATAACTTTCAGGAACATTATGCTCTCCCTAGTAGCGTCCGAATTCCCTGACCGCGTCATACATGGCCCACAGCTGATCCAATCCCACGTCGGGGGGCAGGTTGTTGCCTTCGCGCAGGATAAAGCGGCCCCCTTGCGAGATACCGCTGCCCAAGATGCGCCGCACCTCCTCCCGCACCTGGGCCGGCGTGGCAGCCCCCAGGAACATCACCGAGGGCCCGCCCCGGATCTCCACCTCCGGCCCGAGGGTCTGCCGCACCCAGTTGAAGTCGATGGGGAAACCGGTGTCGAAGGAGCGGATGCCCAGCTCGTCGCGCAGGAAGGGGAAGAAGCGGGTGGCGTCGCCGCACAGGTGAATGGCATTGGCCCCTACTTCGGATAATCCCTCGATGAGCTGGCGGTGGAAGGGCAGCACCTGGTCGGTGTACATCTGGAGGGAGAGGGACTGGATGGCGTCGTCGGCAAAGCCGCAACCATTGGTTTTTAGCGGCTGGCCCAGGTGCTGGCGGTAGGCGCGGATACGGGAGAGGGTGGCCTCGGTGATATAGGCCAGCAACTGGCGGGCGTACTCCGGGTCGGCGGCCAGGTCGGTGAGGAACTCGGCGGCCCCGCGCAGGTTGCAGGCCACCGTCACCGGGCCGTCGGTGCCCAGGCCGGTGGGCATCACCCGGGCGAGGGGTTTGCCCAGGTAGGTGAAGCCCTCCTGCTGCCGGCGTTTGAAGTACTCGTAGAAGGCCCAGTTGCGCTCCATCAGGCCGCCGCTGAAGGGATCGGGCAGGCCCTTTTCGAGCAGCGACCACTTGTGGCCCTCGTCCTGGAGCAGGGGTTGGGTGTCTGGCACCTCACCCGAAAAAAAACGCAGCGGGCAGCCGAACCACCCCGCCTCGTAGGAGTTGAGGAAGTCGACGTAGACCTCCCAGCCCTTTTCCGGCAGCCCCATCTCGGCGTCCTGGGGCACGTGTAAACGCACCCAGGCCTGGTGCTCCAGCTGCCGGGTGAGCATACCCTCCGGATCGCCGAAGTACTGGGCAAAACTGAGACGGCGCGGATTGGCCGGGTGGTCGAAGGCGGTGTAGCGGGGATTGATGCCCAGGATCATGGGCACCCGCAGGGGCTGGCCCCGGTGATAGGCCTCCCACACCTGGCGGACCTCGGCGTTGTGGCGCTGGTAATCGATCTCGGCCCGCATAGGTCTCCCCGTCCGCCGCGCCCGCGGCTATTTCAGGCTATCGACCAACTCCTTGGCTTTGTCCACGGCACTGGCCGCATCTGGAGCATAACCATTGGCCCCGATCTGGTCGGCATAGGTCTGGGTCACCGGCGCCCCGCCGATCAGAGTACGGACCTGCCCCGAGATCCCGGCTTCCCTGATGGCTTCGACGGTGGTCTTCATGCCCGACATGGTGGTGGTCAACAACGCCGACATACAAATGATCTGGACACCCTGGGTTTTCACCGCCTCGATGAAGCGGCTGGGCGGCACGTCGATGCCTAAGTCCACCACCTCGAAACCAGCTCCTTCCAGCATCATGGCTACCAGGTTCTTGCCGATGTCGTGCAGGTCTCCCTTTACCGTGCCGATGCAGGCCCGGCCCAGGGGCTCGACTTTCTCTGCTTTCAGCTGAGGGCGGATGATCTCCATGCCCTTCTTCATCGCCCGGGCGGCGATGAGCACCTCGGGAACATAGAACTTGTTGTTCTTGAAGTAGTCGCCCACCACGTTCATGCCGGCGATCAGCCCTTCGTGCAGGATCTGGCGCACGGGCACCTTCTCGTCCAGGGCCTGGCGCACCAATTCCTCGACCTTGGCTGCCTGTCCCTTGATCACGCTCTGGGCGATCCCCTGTAGATCTGCCATCTCTTCCCTCCTTGAGGTATAAGCCCGCCCTGCACCGACAGGGTGCCGGCCCTTGGGGTACGTGCAATCGCTATGCCAGGACTACACAGCGCCAGAAACATAGTAGATACTAGCCCGATTCTGGAGCATCTCTACGAGCGCGAGAGACGCCAGCGTCTCAAAAATATCTGCCATTGGGGCATGCTGGTCCCAGATTTGGATCAGTTAATCCAGCCTTCCTCATAGCCGCTCTGGTACAGGGCGACGATGTTCTCCGGGGGGCTGACGGCCTGGATGTTGTGGCAGGGTGCCAGGACATAGCCCCCGCCCTCGCCGAGCAGGCAGAGGTTCTCGCACACCTCGGCCCGCACTTCTGCCACCGAACCGAAGGCCAGGGTGTACTGGTTGTCCACACCCCCGTGGAAGATCAGCCGGTCGCCGAAGTCCCGCTTGAGCGCCTCGCGCTCCATACCCTTGCAGCGCCACTGGATGGGATTGAGCACGTCGATGCCCAGCTCGATCATCTCCGGCAGCACCGCCCCTATCGCTCCATCGCTGTGAAAAAAGACCACGACCCCGGCCTGATGGGCCAGGGTGATCATGCGTTTCATGCCCGGCAGCAGAAAGCGGCGGATGTGCTCCAGGGAGAACATCAAACTTTCCTGGCTGCCCAGGTCCTCGGCCACATAGCTGATCATCACCTTGCCCGGGGCCTGCTCGTAGATACGCCGGGTGTTCTCGTAGGCCAGGTCGAAGAGTTTGCCCAGGCAGTAGTCGACGATGTCGGGGTGCTCGATCAGGTCGACAAAGGCCTGTTCCTCCCCGCGCAGTTTCTTATAGAGGAGGAAGGGTTCGGACCCGCCGCCGCGGATGGGATATGCTTCCCAGCCCTTGAGTTGGGTGGGGATGGACGAATAGTCGTACCAATCCGGGCTGGGCCAGCGGTAGTGGCGCGCTATCTCCTCGACGCTCTGCCACTGGGCCAGGGGGCTGTACACACATTCGGCATACACCCCGGCGCCGTAGTCCACCTGCCGGTGCCGGCAGCCGTAGATATCCTCCCCAGGAAGCGGAGAAGGTCCCACATAGGCCGGACCCAGGGTGATCACCCGGTCGATGTGAAGCCGCTCGTACATCGCCTGGTCTTCGGCGCATCCCAGGTGCTTTTTTAGTTTGGCCGTGGCCTCGGCCGTGGCCCAATAGTCCATGGGCACCCGGTCGGGACACTCCCGGTGGAGCACCGCCAGCCAGCGTTCCCGGGGGGTCATGGTCTCACGGGGCATGGGCAGATCCTCCTCTCTGTACTTCTCCTTCCGGCAAACCCTGTGCCACCCTTGCGCATCATCTGGCACAGAACTTGATGTAACTCCTTTAGAAGGAAAATAGTTGTACAACTCCATAAGGAGGCGGCCGCCATGGATGAACACCCTCACGAGGAAAACCGTTGGTCTGTAGTCGCCGGCGCCCTCATTGTGCAGGTGATTTTGGGCACGGTCTACGCATTCAGCGTCTTCGTCAAGCCACTCCAAGTGGAGTTCGGGTGGGACCGGACCACCACACAGTGGGCGTTCTCGTTCGCACTTGCCAGCTTCGCCATCACCATGATCCCGGCCGGCCGGCTCCAGGACCGCCTCGGGCCCCGCCGGGTGGCCAGCATCGGCGGGATGCTCTTGGGCCTCTCCTTCCTGCTGGGAGCCCTGATCGTCGACGGTTCCCGCCCCTGGGCCCTGTATCTGACCTACGGCATCATCGGCGGGGCAGGCATCGGTTTCGCCTACGTCTGTCCCATCGCCGCCTCGGTCAAGTGGTTTCCCGACAAAAAAGGTCTGATCACCGGTCTGGCGGTAGCCGGCTTCGGGGCCGGGGCCCTCTTCTTTGCCGGACCAGCCTCTACCCTGCTGCTGCCCCCCGGGGAGGAGTCCGGCGAGGCCCTGGGCCTTTCGCAGATCCTGCTGGTGGGCCTGGGCATTGTCAAAGGCCAGGGGTTCGGCATCGGCTGGCAGGCCTTCTTCATCCTGCACGGCATTGTCTGCGCTGGCGGCGTGATGCTGGGGGCCATGCTGCTGCGCAATCCGCCACCGGGCTGGTCCCCGCCGGGCTGGACCCCGCCCCATCAGACTGCCGGCAGGACCGGCGCCGATGCCGACTGGCACGAAATGCTCAACACTCCCCTCGCCTGTATGCTCTGGCTGACCTTCATCTTTGGGGCCACCTCCGGCCTGATGGCCATCGGCCAGTGGACCCCGATGATGGCCACCATCCTCAAGGGCAAGAGTTTTGCCCCCGAGTGGATGGGTGGTTTCGGTCGCTTTGTGGAGCCGGTGGGCATCCTGGCCCTCTTTAATGCCCTGGGGCGCGTCTTCTGGGGCAAACTCAGCGATGTGATCGACCGGCCGCGGGCAATGATGATGATGTTCCTGGCCCAGGGCATGGCCTTCATGGTCTTGGTCAGTGTGCAGTCCCACGTGGCCGTCTTCGTGGCCTCCGCCTGGGTGGGGTTGAATTTTGGCGGTTGCTTCGCCCTCTTCCCCTCGGCCACTGCCGATTATTTTGGCACCAAGAACCTCGGCATCAATTACGGATGGATCTTTACCGCCTACGGAGTGGCCGGCATCCTGGGCCCGGTGGTGGGCGGGGTGCTCTTCGACGTGACCGGGCAGTACGTGATGGCCTTTGTCTTTGCCGGCATCCTCTGCTTCATCGCCGCCGGCTGTGCGGTGGTGGTCTGGGGCCTGGCCAGGGCGAGGGCCTGATTCGCCAAGGAGAACGACGATGAAACCTGCAACCTATCTGTGCCTGGCACTGCTCATGTCCAGCCCCCTGTCAGCCGATGCACCCGTCCCGACCAAGGTCGATTGGTACGGAAACTTCAAGCTGGACTTGGCCCGCGACAGCGGGGTGTCGAGCAACGGCAACTTCATTCTTTACGTCAAACCCGGCGCCACTGCCACCCTCAACCTCACTGCCCGCCAGACCCGCCTGGGCGCCAACATCGAGCGGGGCAAGATGAAGGGCAGGGTGGAGTTCGATTTCTACGGTGAGAGCCCCGAGAACAAAAACGCCCTGATGCTGCGCCACGCCTACGTCACGGTGCCCGCCGGCCCGCTGATGCTGGAGACCGGTCAGGCTTCGGACCTGATCTCACCGCTGGTGCCCGCCACCCTCAATTACACGGTGGCCTGGGGGGCCGGCAATATCGGCTACCGGCGGCCGCAGGTGAAACTCTACCAGCAGACCCGCCACTATTACTGGGGCGTGGCCCTGGCGCGCAATATCAGCAGCGATCTGGACGGCGACAAACTGGCCGACGGCGAAACCTCGGGTAAGCCGGCCCTGCAGGGTCGTCTGGGCCTGAGCGGCAGCCCAGCGGGCAGGAAAGCCGCCCTGGGGGCCTCGGCCCACTACGGCTGGAACACCTGCCCTCCCCCCGTCGACAGGAAGTACAACAACTGGTCGGTGGGCGGCGATCTCAAGGTGGCCCTCAGCGCCAAACTGGCGCTGCTGGCAGAAGGCTACACCGGCTCGAACCTGGGCCAGTACGCCGGGGCCATCTACAACACCGATAGGGTGGAAGGGCTGCGCAGTTCGGGCGGCTGGCTCAATGCCCAATACCAACTGGCCCCCCGTCTGTCCCTTTCCGCCGGGGGCGGCCTTGACCAGGTGCGCCAGTCCGACCTAGCCCAGGTGAACCAGGTCCGCGCCACCAACGCCTTCGTTTTTGCCAATGCCCAGTACGAGCTGGTGCCCGGGTACAAGTTGGGTCTCGAACTGTCGCGGTGGAAGACCGAGTACCTCAACCCCGAGACCGCGCAGCGCAACACCCGCCTGCAGTGGTCCATGCAAGGCAACTTCTGATGGACGAGGAACTCAATCCCCTGGCCATGGCCCGCCAGCAACTAGACGAGGTGGCGGTGCATATCCACCTGGAGGCGGATGTCCACGAGCGGCTGAAACACTGCAAGCGCACCCTCATCGTCGCCGTGCCCACCTCCATGGACGACGGCAGCCTGCAGGTCTTCACCGGGTACCGCGTGCACCACAATCTGGCGCGCGGCCCGGCCAAGGGCGGCATTCGTTATCACCCTGGGGTGAGCCTCGACGAGGTGAGCGCCCTGGCCATGTGGATGACTTGGAAGTGCGCGCTGATGGACATCCCCTTCGGCGGTGCCAAGGGCGGGGTGGTCTGCAACCCCAAGGAGATGAGCCTGCGGGAACTCGAACTGATGACCCGCCGGTTGACCTCGGAACTGATGATCATCCTGGGGCCAGACAAGGACATTCCGGCCCCGGACATCAACACCAACGCCCAGACCATGGCCTGGATCCTCGACACCTACAGCATGAACGTGGGTCACTCGGTGCCCAGCGTGGTCACCGGCAAGCCGGTCTCGGTGGGCGGCTCGCGGGGCCGCGAGGAGGCCACGGGCCGGGGCTGCGTCTGCACCATCCGCGAGGCCCTCGGCCATCTAGGCATGCCCATTGCGGGAGCGCGGGTGGTGGTGCAGGGCTTCGGCAACGTGGGTCGGGCCACTGCCCGCCTGGCCCAGCAGGCCGGGGCTCGGGTGATTGCGGTGAGCGACGAATGGGGCGGGGTGTACCAGCCGCAAGGGCTGGACATCGAAGCCCTGGTTTGCCACAACCAGGAAGCCGGGCGGGTGGCAGGATTCGCCGGAACCGAACCGCTGACCAACGCCGAACTACTGGAATTGGACTGCGAGGTGCTCATCCCCGCCGCTCTGGGCCATCAGCTCACCGGGGCCAATGCCGGCCGGGTCCGCGCCCGGATGGTGGCCGAGGGGGCCAACGGCCCCACCACCCCGGCGGCCGACCGGATCCTGGCCGAGCGGGGCATCTTTCTTTTGCCCGATATCCTGGCCAACGCCGGCGGGGTGACGGTTTCATATTTTGAGTGGGTTCAGGGCCTGATGGAGTACTTCTGGACCGAGGAAGAGGTGAACGAACGCCTGGAACGGCTCATGCGCCAGGCCTTTGCCGATGTGCTCCGGGTGTCGCTGCGCGAAAAGGTGTCCATGCGCCTGGCCGCCTACATGCTGGCCGTGTCCCGGGTAGCCGAAGCCACCCGCATCCGCGGCAAGTACCCCTGAAATGCAAAACCTGATTGGGGTTTGCCCTCCGGTCTTTTTTGGCAAAATATCCTTGACGACACTGAAACGGAAGCATGATGTACCCTATACCTTAAATGCTGACCGGAGAAAGGAGGTGGAGATCGAAATCGCTCATCTTTCTCTGTTGTCCACCACCACCCAACCAAGGAGTGCGAGACAATGCGCAAAGCTTTGACCCTTCTGGGCCTGACCCTGGCGATGGCCAGTGCGGTTCAGGCTCAGGACTTCAACAACCCCCCAACCCTCGAAAACCGCAATGCCAGCGGTTTTCCGTACTATATGCTCGAATGGCCCGAAAATGTCGGCCAGATCCGAGTCGACACCTACGACGACGACTGGGCCTGGTTCGACCCCGAGTACGTGCTGACCATGGACGAGTGGAAGGACGAGGGTGACCGGCCCGCGCCCAGCCGCGACGACCTGGACGTCACCACCAAGATGGCCTGGAAGGATAATTACTGGTACGTGTTCATGGCCATCCACGACGACACCCTCAGCCACGAAGGCACCGAGGTCCGCCGTTGGGACGGCGACATGATCGGCTTCATCCTGGATCCCCAGGACCACGGCCGCACCCGCGGCAAGCTGGGCTACAGTCAGGAATACGTGGCAGCGCCGGGCAACACCACCGTCAACTTCACCGAGCGTTATCCCGAGAGCGAAGGCGGCGACGGGCCGGCGGCCTGGCGCGGTTTTGGCGAATCTCCCTACCTCATCGCCGGCGTGCGCGTGGAGCCGATCGAAGCCTGGGCGGCTGATCCGTGGACCTCGGACACCGGCGGCGACACCTACTACGAGTGGAGACTGGCGGTGTGGGACCTACTCGAAGAGGGCGGTCCGGCGGCAAGCACGCCCCGCAACCTGAATGCCCAGGCCGGCGCCGATGGTGCAGGTCTGTCCTTTGTCTTCTTCGTCGAAGACGGCGATCCGGGCTTCAACAACGACTGGACCGTGCGCGGCTCCGAGGCCACTGCCCGTCAGTACTTTGCCCTGGCGAAGTTGCTGCGCGTCGGTGAGTTCACCGCGGCCACCGCCGTCGAAGAGACCACCTGGGGCCGGATTAAAAACTCGTTCTAAATGTAGTTCACCCAACTGGGGACTACTGATATGAAGGGAAACAGGCTGACTGGAAGCGATTCTGGTCAGCCTGTTCCTTTTACCTCTGGGGAGGGATTTATGCGCAGGTTGTGGATCCTGGGTCTGCTCGCGGTGCTGGGAGGCTGCGGTCGCTACTTTGCCGGCCCCCTGCGCCCGGCCGCCCAACAGGCTTCCTCAGTGGAGGTCAACGACGACGCTTCGATCACCTTTGCCCTCAACCGGCTGGAGATCTCCCTGCAGCCCATGAGCGATGCCCAGCTCAACCGGCAATTTGTCAGCGTCTCGGCGCAGGGTGCGGCCTCCACCAACCCCTATACTTTTGGCAACTGGACCCCGCCCGGTGAAAAGTGGACCCCGGCCCGCTTCACGGTGTTCCGCCTCAAGGTGAGCAACTACGAATACCCCAAGGTGTTCATCGATCCGCTGGCCATCACCCTCACCACCGCCAACCAGCGCCACTACCAGGCCCTCAGCTTTGCCCAGCTCTACGAGTACCACCAGGCCTACTGGCAGGGCCGCACCGGCCTAGGCCGCGACGAGTTCAAGGACCGCACCGAATTGCTCCGCCGCACCCTGTACCAGGCGAACATGGTCTTCAGCGGCCAGGAGAGCGAGGGCTTCGTGGTCTTCCCGGTGCTGCCCGACGATGTGAAGGTCCTCCAGGTCCACGTCGCCGGCATCGCCGTGCGTTTCAACTATACGGACCAGCCCTCCGAGACCACCGACATCAGCTTCTCCTTCGAGCGGGAGGTGTTTCGCGGCAGGCAGCCTCCGCCCCAACTGGTACAGAATAACCCCTTATGAAAACGACCCTTCGCCTGGCCTCGGTGCTGGCCCTTGGCCTGCTGGTTCCAGCGGTATTCCCCGGTCCCGGCAGGGCCCAGGTTGCGATCTGGCAGCTGGGCAAGGGCGGCCTGAGCTGGGCTTCCCAGGCCGAAACTCAGGTGGGCGCGGTTTCGGTGGCCGGGGCCCTGCAGCCCCTTGAAGTCGCCCCCGGGGTGAACCTGACGCGCCTGCTGCCCGCCGCCGGCCAGCAGTGGCAGAACAACCCTCCGGATGACTATACCCTGGGAGGGTTGCCCCATACCTGGACCAACTCCAACTTTTTCAACGGCCTCGCCGGTCCCCTGAAGCTGGTCGACGGCGACTCTTTGACCTCCACCGAGAGTATCTTCAAATCCTCTGGCAATCCGGCCGGCACCGCCTTTTTCTGGGACCTGGGCGCGGCCTTCCCCATCAACCGGGTGCGCTTCTATCCAGCAGCCGGCGACCTAGACGGGCACCTGCGGGCCTACGAACTTTTCCTCAGCGACAACCGGTCTTTCGACAGCAGCCGACGCCCCACCTACACCAACCTGCGCCGGGTCGAAAACAACGACGACCAAATAGTCGAGGTCGACTTCGCCACCTCTAACACCCGCTTCATCCAGCTGAAGAACCTGTCCAAAACCCCCTTCAGCCTGGCCGAATTCGAGATCTATGGCGAGGGTTTCCTACCCGTCTCCAGCTATGTGTCCCAGCTCCACTCCTTTGGCGGGCCGGTCAATTACGGCCGGCTGCTCCTGGATGCCACCCTGCTGAGCCACGGCGCGGAGGAGGAAGCGGCCCGCTGTCTGGTGCAGGTGCGCAACGGAGCCGACGACACCCCACTCAATTACTACCGCAGCGACCGCGAGACCGGCACCCAGACCGAGGTCTCGCTCACCGAATACGAGACCCAACTTCCCCGGCTGGCCTTTTTCCGCCAGGACCCGCTCAACGGCACCGTGCTCGATGAACTCTCGCGCGACGCCTACCTGGTCCTGCCGGTCGAGGAGCAGGGCCCCATCCGCGACTTTGTCCAGGGCAGCATCCGCACCGACGGGGGAAACTGGAGCCCCTGGTCCGTGCCCATGGAGCTGGATTCCACCGGCAGCTACGCCTTCCCCCTGGATCTGCCCGGTCCTCGCACCTATCTCCAATTCCGCGTTTCCTTTACCGGCGATGCCGAAAACACCATGCGCCTCGATGCCTTCCGGCTCGAGTACTCCGCCCAACTGGCCAGCTCGGCAGTGGGTGAGGTGGCGCTGGCTTCTGAGCCGGCGCCCGCCGATGGTTTTGCCGCGGTGCCCAGCGGGGTGGACACCACCTTCACCTGCGACCTGCGCGCCACTTTCGATCAGGCGGGACTAGCCGGCTTTTCCGGGGTGAAGCTGGCCTCCTTTCCCCCCCCGGTCTTCGAGCGGCTGGAAATGGGTTCACCCCCAGCCCCGGTGCAAGGTACCCGCGTCGAGCTGGCCAGCGACGGCTTCTCGGTATTCTTTGCGCCGGCGATGACCAGCCAGAACAACCAGCCGATCCGCCTGGTCTTTCGGCAGCAGGCCCTGGAGCACAACACCGCCATCGATGCCTGGCTGCTGGGCACCTCGGGCAGCCTGCCCCAGCCGGTGGCCGCCGGCAATGCCAGCGACGGGGTGCTGACCAATGCGCTCAACGTGTACACCACCGATCCGGCGCCGGCCCTGCAGGTGAGTTTTGCCCCGGCCATCCTGACCCCCAACGGCGACGGGGCCAATGAGGTGGGCCGCATCTCTTATTCGCTGATCCAGTTTGCCGGCCAAATCCAGATGGACATCGAGGTCTTTGACCTGGCCGGGCGGCGGGTGCGCCAACTGCTCTCCGCGCCCCAGGTGCCCGGCGTCTACCAGCTCAGCTGGGACGGCCGCGGCGAGGGCGGCCAGGTGCTGCCGCCGGGCAACTACCTGTGCCGGGTGCAGGCCAAGGCCCAGGCCCGGACCTTTTCCACCGAAAAAGTGATAGGGGTGGTCTACTGATGGGCAGGACGCTGATAAGGGCGATGGTGGCGCTGATCCTGGCCTCGGCAAGTGGGGGCCAGCAGACGCCTGCGGCCTGGGTGGTGGGCGGCGGCCAGGGTGTTCCCTGGGCCGAGACCGCCCTGCGCTGGATCGCCCTGGACGACTCGACCCATCCGGGGGCAGTGCAGCTTCAGGAGATTCCCACCGGGATAAACGTGCTGCGCGAGCGGGTGCGCTCCAGCGCGGTGACGCCGCGCAATATCTGCGAGTATAAATGGTCCTTCAACCGGGGGCGTCTGGGCATGGAGGCCGACACCTTGTACCTGGGTTGGCATCCCCGCCTGTGGCAGGGAGGGGCGGCCGAGGCCACCGGCATCCGCAGCCTGGTGGACGGCGACGAGCTGACACCCTCCTTTACCAATGCCCAACCGGCCACCGACCGGCCCAGCCCCGTGACCTGGATCACCGTCGACCTGGGGGTGCCCCTGGCCATCGACAGCCTGTCATTTTTTCCGCCCCAGAACGGCCTGACTAACGCCAACCAGCGCCTGCGCGACCAATATCCCCAGGCCTATGAGGTGAGCCGTTCCGAGCTGCCGGTGGACTGGCTCCTGTACGAAGACGAAACCAGTTCCACCGGCAGCGCCCGTTACCATCCCCTCGACGATATCCTGGCCTCCACCTTTTCCAATAACCAGAGTGTGGTGGCCCTCAGCTTTCCCCTGCGTTTTACCCGTTTTCTGCGCCTCAAATTCGGCGGCGTGAAGAGCACCGGCATCCTCTCCGAAATCAAGGCCTTCGGCAAGGGGTTCCCGGCTGAGGGGCGGTACCTTTCCCAGCCCCATGCCTTTGGCCAGCCCGTGAGTTTTGGCAACGTGACCTGGGCCTTCACCAAGTACCGGCTGATTGCCGGCCAGGTCGTCGAGGCGCCGGAGGCGCCGGTGGCGTTCACCCTGCGCACCCGCTCTGGCACCGACGCCGACCCGCAGTCCTACTATGTCTTCGACGAGCTGGGACGGCAGCAGGAGGTGGACCGGGACGCCTATTTCGCCGCCACCCCCCCAAAAACCAGCCTAGAATCTGGCCTGCCCAATTTTCGCGGTGCCCAGACCGAGGATGTGGGCAACTGGAACGCCTGGTCCATCGCCTACCCGCAGTCAGGGGACCAGATCCGCTCCTCCGACGGCCGCCAGTTTCTCCAGTTCTCCTTTGAGATCACCACCGCCGACCCACGGGCCTTTGGCTTGCTCGACAGCCTGTCCTTCCAGACTGCCCCGCTCTTGGCCGACAGCGTGCTGGCCGAGGTTTCCCTGGAGGGCCAGCCCGAACCTCCGGGCGGGCGCATTGAGGTGCCGATGGGCGTGGACACGGTTTTTGTCTACGATTTGCGCACCGCCTTCAAAAGCGCCAGGCAGGGCTTCGACAGCATCGAGTTAGACGTGCCGGCCAACACCCGCCTCCTGGATTTGGCCATCGGCGGCCAGCCGGCAAGGGAGGGCACCGACTTCACCTTGCTGCCAGCCGGCGAGGATCACCTCATCTTCACCTTTCCCCAACCTTTCAAAGCCGACACCTCCTTTCGGGTGCGCTTCCGCAGCGCCCTGTTCCAGCCTTCGGCTTTCTTCGGGGGCAATATCATCAACCGCGATCCGGCCTCCCAGAGCCTGCCCCAGTCCATCGAGGCCGGGGATGCCCGGCCCGAGGTCAAGAGCGACCGGATCCAGGTGGTGGCCACTCAGCTCAACCTCCAGATTCTGGGCCAGGTGCGGGTCCTGCCCGCCATCTTCACCCCCAACGGGGACGGGGTCAACGACCAGGCCCTGATCGAGATGCCCATCTTTGGGGTGGACCAGGCGCATGTCGAGGTGGAGGTTTGCGACCTGAGCGGCCGCCGGGTCGCCCTGGTCGGGGCGCTCGACACCGGCGCCGGCGCTTATCAGCCCAGCTGGGGAGGTGCCGACGATCAGGGCCAATGTGTCCCCCCCGGCTTGTATCTGATCAAAGTGAAGGTGAAAGTGGATCAAGGGACCTTCACCCGTATCAAACCGGTCGCCGTGGTGTACTGATATGCAAACGGAGACAGACCCATGATGCGGATTGTGGCAGCACTCCTTTTGGCCCTGGCTGCAAGCGCTTGGGGACTGCAAACGCAGACCTACACCACCGCCGACTTCGCCACCTGGTCCTATGCCAAAGGGCTGGTCGAAGTGCGTTCGGAGGGCACCCAGGTCACGCGTTTTTCCAAGACCTACATCGCCATGACCGATATCGCCCAATACCGCGCCAGCCTCATCGGCGAACACGGGACCAGCCCCCTGCGCACCCTCTCGGGCGCTGCCACCGTGGGCCGGCTGGCCGACCAGAACCCAAATACCTGGTGGCAGCCCGATACGGCCGACCCAACGGACAAGTGGTGGGTGGAGGTGGACCTGGGCCGCGCAGTGGCGGCCGACAAGATCCGCCTGATCTTCCCCGACACCACCGGGGCCCATCCCTTCGCCTTTTTCTCGCTCTTCACCAGCCCGGGCATGCCGCTGCGCAACGCCGACCAGCAGATCCGCTTTACCCGGGTGGGCCGGCCAGTCAACAACAACACCGCGCAGGTAGTCGAGTTCGCGCTCAACACCATCGACCAGGCAGGAGCCACCGGCCAGTACCTGGTCACCGGTGACACCCTCGGCTTCGACCTGGTGCGCTTCGTGCGTTTTGAGGCCACCGGCCACACCGAGGGCGCTGCCCTGGCTGAGATCGAGGTGCAGACCATCGGCTTCAATCTTGCCCTCAAGGTGACCACCGACAACCGGGTGGAACAGGGTGAGCAAACCTGGGGCGGGCGGGCCTGGACCTCGTCGGAACGCAAGTGCAACGCCTGCGGCAAAGGCACCGGGGCCGATGGCCTCATCGACGGCGATATCGCCGGGCGCTACTGGGCCATCGAGTCGGCCACCAATTCAGACTGGCGCGCCTGGGGCCAGTGGGCCGGGGTGGACCTGGGCAGCGTCTTCCGCATCGACCGCATCGTCTGGCTGCCCCTGGTGGTGGGCGAGACCCCCCTGCTCTACGGCCACGACCGGGAAAGGCAGACTACCTGGGGCTTCTTCGACCTGCTGACCTCCGCTGGCATTTTCAGCAACTCCGCCGATGCAGAGGTCGAAGGCCCTTACCAGTACGACATGCTCTCCAGCATCGACAATACCATCGGCGCCAAGCGTTGGCTCTTCGACTTCCACTTCCCCCCCCGCGACACCCGCTATCTCTTCTGGCGGCTGATGCCGGGCGGCGGCAACGGCTCCTGGGGCCGGGCCGCCCAGCTCTTTGTCTATCACCGCGAGGGGTATCCGGCCCAGGTGCAGCTGGAATCTCCCGACCTGGATCTGGGCAATGCCTTCAGCATCCGCCGCCTCGAGTGGGAGGCCGACACGCCCCCCGACACCCGCATCGAGGTCGAGACCCAGACCGGCAACGGCTTCCAACAGATCACCCGCTACTATTTGACCAATGGCCAGGAAGTGACCAAAGAAGAATACGAGGCGACCAAGGCGCTCCGGCGCGGCGAGATCGTCGATGACCTGATCCGCGATCCCACTTGGAGCGACTGGAGCCCACCCCATCGCTTCTCCGGCCAGGACTTGCTCTCACCCACGCCGCGGCAATGGCTGCGGGTGCGGGTCAAACTCATCAGCGAGACCCCAGAAGCCATGCCCTCCCTGCGCTCACTGTCCTTCATTATGAACACCCCGGTGGTGGGCAATGGCCTCAGCGGCCAGGTCTTCCCCCGCGAGGCGGCCCTGGATTCCCTACAGGAATTCCGCTACCTGATCAAACCCAACAAAGCCAAGGGCACGGACCTGGGCTTCGACCAGGTGCTCATCGCCCTGCCGCCCGGCAGCACCGACGCCAGGCTGGTGAGCGCCCGCGTCAAAGGCCAGGTGGTGGAAGCCCAGGGCCAGCTGCGGGGCGACTCCCTGCTGGTGCAGTTGCCCCCTCCGGTGGTCAAGGGCGACTCGGTGGAGGTGATGTTCCAGGCCCGCGTCTTCCAAAACCCCACCGTCTTCGAGGCCTTTGTGTCCAACTCCTCGCAGGCCGACAATCCCCAGGGGGTGGTGCCCGCCTCCCTGGGGTCAGATCAGGTCTTTGTGCCACAGGTGCAGGAGGCCGCCTCCTTCTTCCAGCATCTGAACGCCAGCCCGGTGTGCACCCCCAACGGGGACGGGGCCAACGACCTGTTCCGGCTCAGCTTCAACGTGGTCAAAACCGAGCGCCAGCCCAGGGTACACATCCACCGCCTCGACGGGGCGCTGGTAGCTGAACTGGTAAATGCCACTCCCACGGCCGGGCGCGCTTCCTACACCTGGGACGGCCGCGGTCCCCAGGGACAGACGGTGCCACCCGGGCTCTACCTGGCCCGCATCCATCTTGAAGCCGACGCCGGTGACGAGACCCTCTACCGGCTGGTCCGCGTCGTTTACTGAGTTCGTGGTTAGCAGCGGCAGAAACTATCGGGAGGTTTACATGAGATACCGCAAACTGGTCCAGCTGTGTTGCCTAACGGCGCTGCTGGGCGCCGGGGCCCGACAGACCGGGGCCCAGGGGGCGACCGGCTTCGAAAACCCCTATTACACCACCGGCACCCGCATCGCCCCTTCCACCCTGGTGCCCACCCTGCGCAAGTGGTATCTGCCGCAGCGCCTCTACAGCCTGTACGGGTGGCAGCCCGAGGACTACACCAACTACGCCCGCCAGACCTACCAGACCTACAACCCCATCGCCCTCGAGGGCGTGCCCTACTACGACCAGTACGGCACCTACATCACCCGGGGTTGGGAGATCTACAACTGGACCGAGAACTACCCGCAGAAAAACGGCAGCACCATCTACAAGGATCCCAACTTCAGCCGCTGGTTCCGCAACCTGGTGGTGGCCTCTGGCCACGCCGGGCAATACCACACCTCGCTGATGGTGGGCGACGGCATCCGCACCTCGCTGACGCCGCTCACCTTCTCCAAACCGCGTTGCGACGGCATCCAATGGGATTTCCTCTCTGACAAATACAGCGTCACCCTGATCTCTTCGCGCCTCAACCATACCGGCGTGGTGGCCAACAACACCTCCGATCCGCCGATCTCCGCCGATCCCTTCACCAACCTCTACGGTTTTCGCGGCCAGGCCCAGGTTGGCGATTTCGCCCGGCTCGGCCTCACCTTCGTCAACGCCGCCCATCGCAGCTCCGATCTACCTTTCGGCGACAATTCGCTGAAGGGGGTGCTGAGCGGCCCGCTGAACACCGACTTCGTGCGCTCGGTTATCGTGCGGGTCGCCGACGACTCTCCCGAAGACAACGAGGGCGGGGCCCTGCTCTCGCGCTGGCGTATCCTCATCGACGGGGTGGACCACACCGACGACATCATCCCCACCATCGAGGGCGGCCTGCGCCGGCGCGGGGTTATCGAGGCCAGCGGCGCCGACGTGGTCACCCTCACCTTCAACCTGGAGGACTTCTCCCCCAGCGTCGATGACAAAATCGACGAGTTCCGCCAGATCAAGGTCGTCGAGATCGGCCTGGTGCTGGCCAACGACTACCAGGTGGCGGTCACCTCCAACAAACAGACCAACTTTCTGGGCACCCCGGTCTTTCTGCCGGTGCTGCGGGCGGGCGGCAACGTCAAAGACGGCTCCAACCAGGCCTACCATCAGTTCCGCTACGGCCTGCCCACCGGCAGCCGCCTGGTCGGCCTCAGCCTCGATGTGGACGACGTGCGCGGTTTCAGCCTGCGCGGGGAGTTGGTGCGCAACTCCCAGTACCGCCGTTTTGCCAACGAGAACATCGAGAAACACCAGGCTCTGGCCACCGAGAAGGCCAAGGCCTATTACCTGACCGCCCAGCAAAACACCTATCCCTGGCGCGGCTTTGCCGAGGTCTTCAGCATCGATCCCAACTACTCGACCAGCGCCTTCATCCCCACCACCCAGGGATCGGTCTACTACGACAACGAAAACCAGAGCCTTTACGAGTTTGTCGACGACAACGACGACCAGGACGAATTGCCCGACTGGAACCGCAAGTACCTGGGGCCGACCACCAACACCCGCTTCGGCCGCAACCTGACCTATGACGACGCCGTTTTCCCCGGGCTCGACGAGGACAACGACGACATCTCCGACTTCAACCGCAATTTCAACGGCCAACCCGACTATGCCGAACCCTTCCTGCGTTTCGACGTCGATCCGCCGGATTTCCTCTTTGGCATGGACATGAACAACAACGCGGTTATCGACCGCTTTGAGGACGACAACGAGGCCGACTACCCGTACAAGCGCGGCCACCAGGGTTACAATACCTACTGGGGCGCCGAACTCTTCCCCGAGTCCGACCTGATGGTGGGCCACCTCAACGAGCGGCTACTGCTGACGGCGCGCAAGAGCCGGGTCAACTACCTGCTGCTCACCCTCAAGAAGGAGTTCCCCGAGCGGCATCTGAGCCTCTGGTTCATCGCCAACCCGCGCCAGGTGAAGGACGACCTTCCCGACGACATCTTCCAATGGGTCGACGCGCCCGGCACCCGGGGCGAGTCGCGCTTTACCCGCGACGCCCTCATCGCCCGCGACGCCTTTATCAACACCTCCTACTTCGAGCTCCACTACGACCGCTACCTGCCCTTCAGCACCAAGATCAAACACGAGTTCTACAACCTGGGCAAGGGGAACATCGACTTGCGGGACCAGCGTTTTCTGGGCATGGTCAACAAGGGCGAGTTGCCCAGGAAGCTGGCCGGCTGGACCCTGCTGCCGCGCTGGAAACAGCTCTATAACAACACCGTGCCCGCCCAGGTCGAGGAGCTGAAGCGGCAGGAGCTGGTCCAAATCCTCTCCTTCATGGTCAAGCGCGAACTCAGCGCCAACCTCCGCCTGGCCGCCGGCACCGAATACGAGATTTTCCAGAACCTGCGCTCCCGGCCCGATCCCCTGCCCCCCGGGTACGAGGAGGACGCCAACACCTGGACCCTGGCCGGCCAGCTCTCCAATACCTCGGCCTACCAGGGCTACCATATCACCGCCAACATCGGCCTGCAGTGGAGCCGCCGCGACGTGGCCAAGGCCCCAGCCGCCTCCGAACTCTCCTCCTTCATCACCGTGTTCGCGGGCCTGGGCACCGAGAAGTAAGCAACCCCGCATAAAAAAAACAGCCGGTCCTTCCTCGCGGAGGGGCCGGCTTTTTTTGGTACCCATTGGCCAGGTCAGGGGAGCACCCGCTCCCTTGTAATAGCGCGTCGGGGAGCGACCCCCTACTTCTGAATCTCCACCCCTTCCAGCAACTCGGGGTGCAGTTCTATCTGGTCGCGGTACTTCTCGCGCAGGGAAGCGATGAAGCGGTCCATGCTCTGCGACTGCTCGCGCTGCACTAAAAAGGTGTGGATGCTTTTCTGCAACTGCTCGAAGGGCGTCACCTGGCCATCGGCGCGGGTGAACTTGGCTAGGTTGGCCTGGTAGTACTCGCGCTCCCGGGCCTCCCCTACTGGATTGACCACCTTCCCCTCGCTGCGAAAAAACGCCTCGGCGATCAGCTCGTTGCGCCGGCCCTCGATCTGGCTGCGCACCACCGGATCGCGGTCGAGCCCCAGCCGGCCCGCCTCGGTCATCATGATCTGCTGGCCGGCGAAATTGTCCACCGTCTTGTACAACTCACTCAGGTCATAGGAGGAGGGGTGCCTGGCCTTGCCCCGGCGGTGTCGCTCCAGGTACTCGGCGGCGCCGAGCTGCCCCCCTTTCCAGGTGAAGAGCGGCACCTCCGGCCCGGCCCACTCCTTCTGATCGGCCGGCAGAGCCTGCAAACGCTTGAGCGCTCCGTCGTTGGGCCTGAGTTCGTAGCGCTGCCGCAGTTCAGCCACGTACCGGTCCTTGTCCATGGCCCTCTTCTGCTCGCGCACCAGCTTTCCCATCAACTCCCGGGCGGCGGCGAAAGGCACCTCGCGCCGGGCCTTGAGTTGGAAGGCGTGGTACCCCAGCCCGCTCTTGATGGGCTTTTCGTTGAAGGCCCCCACTTCCATCTGCATCATCGGCGCCTGCAACTCTTCCAGCAGGTCGGGCAGTTTGTACCAGCCGATTTCGCCCTCAGGGCCAAAGCGACGCTGGACCCTGGGGGTGGAGTACTGGGAGACTAGGACAGCGAAGGACTCGCCGGCCTTGAGGGCGCCCAGCGCGGCCTCGGCCTCGGCCTCGGTGGCGCAGACG
>CAMAVQ010000080.1 GCA_945861755.1 Gemmatimonas phototrophica | reverse complement strand
AGACCGCCGGGCAGACCCTGGTCCAGGCCAAGGCCTGCGGGGTGGAACTGCTGCTGCCGGTCGATTGCGTGGTGGCGGATCGTTTTGCCGGCGACGCCCAGACCCAGGTGGTGGCGCGAGAAAAGATCCCCGCTGACTGGCAGGGCATGGACATCGGCCCCCAGACCCGCCAGCTCTTTGCCGACCGGGTGAGCGCTGCGGGCACGGTGATCTGGAACGGCCCCTTGGGGGTATCTGAGATGGCGCCTTTTGCCGTCGGCACCCGCGAGGTGGCCCAGGCCTTGGTCCGGGCCACTGGCGAGCGCGGCACCCTCAGCATCATCGGCGGGGGGGACACGGCCGGTGCCCTCACCCAGTTGGGCCTGAGCGGGCAGATGACCCATGTATCCACCGGTGGCGGGGCCTCGCTCGAATGTCTGAGCGGGCTGGTCCTGCCCGGGGTAGCCGTCCTGGAACGGGAGGGAGGTTGAGCGATGCGCCGGCCATTGGTGGCGGGTAACTGGAAGATGTACAAAACGGCTGAACCGGCCGGGGAATTGGCCCGGGCCATCGCCGGCCTGGTGCAGCGCGAATGCGCCTCTGTAGACGTGGTGTTGTGCCCGCCTTTCACCAGCCTGCAGGCGGTGCACGAGGCCCTGGCCGGTACCCCCATTGCCCTGGGCGCCCAGAACATGCACTGGGAAAACGAGGGGGCGTTCACCGGGGAGATCTCTCCGGCGATGATCTTGACCACCGGGTGCACCTACGTTATATTAGGCCACTCTGAAAGACGGCAGTATTTTGCCGAGACCGACGAGCAGGTCAACCGCAAGTTAAAGGTGGCCTTGGGCGCGGGGCTTTCTCCCATCGTCTGTGTCGGCGAAACCCTCCAGCAGCGCGAAGCCGGCCAGATCGAGGCGGTGGTGCTCGGTCAGGTCCGAGGCGCCCTCCAGGGGTTAAGTGAGTCAGAACTCCTCAAAATTGCGCTGGCCTACGAACCAGTCTGGGCGATTGGCACCGGACACACTGCTACCCCGGCCCAGGCCGAAGAAGTCCACAGTCTGATCCGCACTTCGCTGCACCAGCAGTACGGCGAAGGGGTAGCCGGTGCCTTGCGCATCCAGTACGGGGGCAGCGTCAAACCCGAAAACGCGGCAGAGCTTTTTACCCAGAAAAACATCGATGGCGGTCTGATCGGCGGCGCCGCGCTCAAGGCCGACAGTTTTGCTGCCATCGTCAAAGCGGCGTGTTGATATCTCTATGGCGATCCTACTGACCTCGGTTCATGTATTGATCTGTATCTTGCTGGTCCTGGTGGTCCTCCTGCAGTCCGGAAAGGGCGGAGGGTTGGCCAGTTCCATCGCGGGAGGCCTGAGTTCGGCTTCCTTTCTGGGCGGGCGTACCGCCTCCAATTTTCTGACCACGGCCACCACCGTGCTGGCCACCGCGTTTTTCCTCAGCTGCCTGGTGCAGTTCCTCACCTTCGACTCGGGCAGGCAGGAAGCCAGCTCGGCTACCGAGCGTATGCTGCAGCAGCAATCGGCGGTTCCGGTGCCTTTCAATCCGGCCCCGGCCAGTGGCGGGGGCGAGATCGTGCCGACGACTCCGGCAGAGGCCCCTGCAGCGGCTCCGGTGCCGGCTAGTCCGAGCGCAAAATAAGAAGAGGGTTTGCCCTAGTTCCTGCCGAAGTGGTGAAACTGGTAGACACGCTGTCTTGAGGGGGCAGTGCCTTCGGGCGTCGGGGTTCGAGTCCCCGCTTCGGCACCATCTTGATTAACAAGGGGTTGCGTCAACACGACGCAGCCCTTTTTCTTTTTTGGTCTGGCCTTCGCAGTCTGGGGTGGACCTTAGGTCTGCGGCACCACTTCGTCGAAGGCGAAAAGCAGGAGCCGCAACTGGCCGGCGCCGGCGGGTCGTGGCTGGCTCCTGGAGTTGGGATGAGGGCGGGCCTTGCCCGGAATCGAGGTGTTCCCCTCAGGGCAAATCACCTTTGCGCTTCGGGGTGTCCAATATTTCGGGGAGGATCAGAGAGCTTGCCATGGGGCGTTGAATGGAATATCATTCGTCGTCCAAGTTGAGGGTAAGACTTCGAGTAGACGCAGACCATCGAGGTATATCAATAGTGGAGGACTGCTAATATGCACACCCCCGAAAAGCCGATCATTGTCGACGTCGAAGCCTCTGGCTTCGGCGCGACGAGCTATCCCGTTGAAGTCGGGATTGCCTTAGATGACGACACCACCTTCTGTGCTCTCATATTTCCCGCTGCCGATTGGGAGCACTGGGACAATGAGGCAGAAAAGGTACATCGAATCGCCCGGGACATCCTGGAAACCTATGGACGGCCTATTCGGGAGGTCGCCACTCACATGAATGAGCTTCTCGAGGGAAAGACGCTATATACCGACGGATGGGTTGTCGACAAGCCGTGGCTTACGAATCTTTTCTACGAAGCGCGAATGGATATGAAATTCTGGGTCAGTCCGCTTGAGATGATCCTGTCGCGATGGCAAGAGGAGCGCTGGCACGAAACGAAGGACAACGTGCTTGCAGAGATCCCCAAGCATCGCCATCGCGCAAGTTTCGATGCGCAGATAATCCAGCACACGTATGTGAGAACTTTGGCTGGTTCCAGGGCGTGATGGCAGCAGCCATGCTGCTCATCGCTGTCAATAACGAACGTCGCCAGCGTCGAAGAGATCATTCGGATTCCCCGGTAGGCTGACGGGGGTGAAACGGCCCCGTCAGTGGGCCGGGAGCATAACATTTCCGCGCAGACGTTCTACCGCTGGAAACAGCCGTATGGCGGTACGGACCTGGCTGATGCCAAAGGGCTCAAGGAAGAGATGCTACTCAGGCACTCGCGTGGGACTCGGCGCGGGCGCCTCTTTTTTTGGGCCCAACCAGGACGGATGAGGGAGGCGATGAAAGAGCGCTGGGCAGGGCGACTGCCGGGTGGCCTGCTGCTGGGCCTGCTGCTGGGCTCCTGCGCCCTGGTCGGAAAGGAGGGTCCCCTGCCGCCCCCGCCCCCGTTGAGGGTGGAGTTCGACAGCGGCTCTGCGGCAGCGCATTTGCACTGGGAACCGGTACTAGCGCGGGATTTTCTCGGGTACTGGGTGCAACGCGCCACCGGTGAGAGCGGGGAGTACTCGGTGCAGGCCCGGTTGAGCGCTGCCGGCGATACGGCCTGGAGCGACGAGGAACTACAAGCCGATGTTCGTTACCAGTACCGCATCGCGGTTCATTTTGGCAGCAAGGGAAGGATCCAGCGCTCGCTGACCAGCGCGGCGGTGGCAGGTGCTATCCACCGCCACTGCGCCTCCTGGCCGCTGTCGGACGGGTTCTTGCCCACCCGCCTGGCCGTGGATGCTGCGGGAAACCTCGCTGTGGCTGGGGCCGGGGCCAGCCGGGTGGAGCGTTTCGATGCTCAGGGGCGAGCTCTGGACAGCTGGACCTTTGCGGTGCCGGCTCCTGCCTGCCTGGAGACCGGAACCCTGGACGCTGTCTCCCTGGGCTTTGACAGTCAGGGAGCGCTGTACGTGGCCTACAATCTGCCCGCCGATGGGCGGGCACCCGGTGCCTGGTGGACCAAGTTCGATGCTCGGGGGCGGCCCTTGTGGACTCACAGCCTGAAGGGGCTCTTTGCCCGCCACCTGGCCATCGGTCCGGGAGACCGGATCTACCTCGAGAGCATCGACCGCCTGTATCAGTTCGACACCGGGGGTGATTTGGTGGCCGAGCACACCGTGCCTTCCCTGCTGATCTCCAGCCTGCGCTTCTGGGGGGAGCGCTTTGCCCTGCTGATCGAACCGATGAACCATCTCGAGATGGGCTGGCAGGCCCCCAGGTTGATGGTCTACGCCAGCCCGGAACAGCGGGAGGCGCAGTGGTCGGTGGGCCGCGAACCCCTGTCCGAACAGGATCAGGGTCGGGGGGTGTTGAAGCGGCCCAGCGATTTTGCGGTGGACGAAGGGCGCGATTGTGTGTTCATCGTAAATGCCGGCCAAAGCCGCATCGAGGTTTTTCACCGCAGCCAATATCTGACTGCCTGGGGCCGGGAGGGTGAAGCGGCGGGGGCGTTTCGTTTTGCCGGCGAGGCAGAAGTGATCGAGGACATGGCGGCCGGCCGGATCACCCGGCGTCGGGTGGTGGCCGGCGGTATCACCCGCGATCAGCGAGGATTTATCTACGTGGCCGACACCTTCAACAACCGCGTGCAGAAGTTCGCGCCATGAAGCTGCTGATCGCGTTGGGGCTGTTGCTGTGCTGCTGGCAGGGAGTCGGGGCCAGAGAGGGGTACCAGGTCTGGAGCAAGGAGCGCATTCGTTATTACTCCACCCGAGTGCTGATGAATCCCGACAATGCCCAACTGCGGGTGCTGCTGGGCAATGCCTACTATGCTGACGGCCAGGTGGCCCGGGCTGGGGACGAGCTGCGCAAGGCGGTGAAATTACAGCCCAGGTTGGCCGCCGCCCATAGCAACCTGGCCGTGGTGCTCCAGGCCCAGGGACAGTTCCCCGAGGCCAGGACCCACTTCGAGGAAGCGCTGCGCCAGGACTCGTCCATGGTGGAGGCCAGGGTGGGGCTGGGGACCCTGCTCTGCCGCATGGGGCTGGCCGGGGAGGGTCTGGTCCACTTGGAGCGGGCCCTTGCACTGGACCTGGGGCAGCAGGGGGTGCGCTACGATCTGGCGGTGGCCTATTATCAATCCGGCGACTATCAGCTGGCCATCTCCCACCTCGAAAAAGTGCTGCAGGTCGATTCGCTTTATGCCGGAGCCCTTCCCGCCCTGGGACGGGCCTACTACCGCCTGGGCCTCAACCATCTGCAGGCCAAACAGGCCCCGCAGGCGTTGGCGTGTTTCGCCAGCTCCCTGCGGTACCGTCCGGGGGACGCGGACTTGTTCTTCGCCAAGGGGCTGGCGTATGTGGCGCAGCATGAGTTGGCCGCCGCCGAAACCGCCCTCAAGGAGGTGGTGCGTCTGGAGGAGGGGTATATGCTAGCCTATCAGGAGTTGGCTGCTCTCTGCGAGCAGACTCAGCGTCCCCAGGAAGCCCAGTACTACTACCAGCAGGCCCAGAAATGGGCCCCGCGCTGGCCCATGCTCCAGGCCGTGCGCAAGGCTCAGGGCGAGGTGGGGGCCCGGGCCAGATAGGGGCCAGACCATCTCACTGGTAGGGGATCTGAGACCTGGGGGTCTCAGCCGTAGAGGCCTTGGCGGCCCCAGACGGGCGCTGCCGAGGGGGGCGGTCGGCTGGTACGACTCTTGCGTTTATACTTCTTGTTACCCCATACAAGGAGGGGCGCTATGGAACGGAGAGAATTCCTCAAATCGGCCGGGGTGGTAGGTGCAGCTTCTCTGTTGCAGCCCGCGTGGGCCTGGCCCGGGGCCTATCAGGATGCGCCGCGATATTTCGGCCTGCATCCCTTTGTGGCCGCCCACCCAGAAGCGGTGTTTATCAAACGCACCCAGGTGGTCGAGAAGACCGATAGTGCTGCCAAAAAGCAGGAGGGTCTGGGCCTGGCCCGCGAACTCTTCACTGTGCAGGACACCCCCGGGTTTTCCCTGACCGGCAAGGTGGCCATCAAACCCAATCTCACCTGCGGTGGGGACACCACGCCCGAGTTGATGGGCATCATCACCGACGCCGATTTTGTCGAGGGCATCATCGAGGGCATGAAGGAGAAGCTGGGCCTGCAGGGCGCCCAGTTCTATCTGCGCGAGGGCAATTTGCTCGGCGATGCCTACTGCCCGGACAGCAGTTCCATGAACGGCTATAAGCCGGTGGCCAAGCGCACCGGCGCTCAGTTGACCAGCTTCGACAGCGGCCGGCTGCTCTCCCGGGCGACGCTGACCAATCTCGAAGAGGGCAGCGAGGTGATCTGGCGGGAGGTGCCGGGCGGAGTGGTGTACCAGCGCGTCGGCTATGTGGCGCCCATCAACGAGGAAGGGGCCTTCAACTTCAACATCGCCAAGTTCAAGGCCCACGGCATGGGCATGACCCTGACGGCCAAGAATTGGCAGGGCACCAATGTCCATCCCTACGTGCATTATTGCAGCGCCGTGAAACAGCAGTTCGAGGACAGCCCCGCCGTCAGCGACGTCAATCCCGCCTACCGCGCCCAGATCCAGGCCCTCTACGACCGGCACCGCAGCGGCGGGGTGCCCCGCTGGGACCGGCCGGGCAGTATCGACAACTGGAACAGCGGCGCCGGCATGGAGATGTGGACACAAAAGACCCTAGACAATCACGCGGCCTCGCGCCCCACTTTCCACATGGTCGAGGGGATCTACGGCCGCAACGGCAACGGCTTCGAGAAGGGTCCCGGTCCCGGCGGCAAGGCCGAGGATTTCATGACCAATCTGGTGATCTTTGGCCAGAACTCCTTCAAGGTGGACATCATCGGCCACTGGCTGGCCGGCCACGAGCCGGGCAACTTTGGCCTCTTCCATTCGGCCATGGACCGGGGCCTGAACGACCGGCTCAATCCCCGCGAGATCCCGGTTTACACCTGGGAGGAGGGGCAGCCTGTGAGCCGCACCCTGGACGAGTTGGAGCGCTATTCGCTGGTCACCTATTATTTACAACAAGACTACGGCGGCGAGAAGGAACCGCTCTACCACCTGCTCGACCAGCCCTTTGACTATGGCCCGCCGACCGCAGTGCTGGAGGAAGTGGGCAGCGCGCCGCAGAGTTTTGTGCTGACGCAGAACTACCCCAACCCCTTCAATCCGGCCACCTTGATCGAGTACCGGCTGCCCCGCGACGGCCGGATGCGGCTAGAGGTGTTCAACGACAGCGGGCAACGGGTGGAGGTGCTGGCCGATGGCTGGCGGCAGGCCGGGGCCCATGTGGCGGCCTGGGATGCCGGCAGCCGGGCGTCGGGGGTCTACTTCTACCGTTTCTGGACCGAGGGTTTTGCCCAGACCCGCAAGATGTTGCTGATCCGCTGAGGTAGCCGGGCCCCTATCATAGGGGGACGCAGGGGCCGATATTTATTAACCGGACCTCTTCACCCCCGAGGCATATGCGCGGTTTCGATGCCCTGCTCATGGCAATTTTTATGATCTTCGAGGCCGGCGCCCTGCTGCTGATCGCGGCGATGCTGGAACGCAAGAAAAGCGGCCGTTCCCTGGATCGGGAGCGGTTGCTTTTCTTTTTCTTTTTCTGCCTGATGCCAGTGTGTCTGGGGCTGCTGAAATTCTTCGGCGGGCTGGGGTTGCTGGTGGGCGGGTGCCTGGGGGGCGTGATGCTGACCAGTATTTTGGGTTTTGCCCTGAGCTTTGGCCGCCGGCCTGGGGCTTCCGGGGCCGCAGCCGGAGAGGGCCCGCCCCTGCCGGAACCGGCCGGGATGAAGGTATACCAGATCTACTACCAGGGGGAGGTGCTCGGGCTGATCAGCAGGGAAGGCATAGACCGGCTGCTGGCCAACCAGTTGCTGAAGCGGCAGCGCACCGTGGAGTTGATCGACGAGTACCGGGCGCGGGCTCAAGAGAAAGGGGTGGAAGTGCGCCTGCTCAAGAACCCCGCCAGCGGTCAGGTGCTGGTCAAGGTGGAATCTAGAAACCCTTGAGCGGGATGGCCTCGTCGATCAGCATGATGGGGATCTCGTCCTCGATGGGATAGAGGTACGCGCCGTCTTCGCGCACCAGGCCACCGTCGATGGGTTTTTCCACCTTCTTGCCGGCCCGGTTGCTCAACTGGCCCTGGTGGATGCGGGCATTGATCCGGTCGAGCAGGGCCTGGTCGGCCAGGTGGACCGGGGTTTTGTTCTCGGGGCAGGCCAGGATTTCGAGCAGTTCTTTGTCGATCATCGGAGTCTCCCTTTTAACACAGTGAACCTTTCAAAGATAGAGGTCGGGAGGGATTTTCTCCACTCCGGGGAGTTTTTTTCCCACTTCCCGGAGGTGAGAGCCGGCCTTTCCGGGAGGTGGAGAGGTTTTTAAGTAATTGTTTATAATTAAATTGATTATTTTTTTTCCATCTGCTGCCACTGCGGCCCGGTCCTTGCTCAGGAGGGAGGGAAAGCTGTTAAAGAGAAGACAGTATTCACCGCGAAAGGGGCTGCTTGTGGAACGCACAGAAGAACAGACCGATGTCCAGCACGAGCGCTTGGCGCAGATCGTGGAGTGCTGCCTCGAAAGCGAACCGGCGTACAAGCTTTTTGATATGCTGGGGGCCATCTCCAAGTTGGACGTGGACGCCAAGCTGCACTACATGGACTTGGTCCGGGAGTCGGGCGTCTACAGCGAGGAGGAAGTCCAGGCCATCGGACGCCTGATCCTCACTGGCACGGCGCAGTACTTCAAGGATATGATCGACAAAGTGCGGGAAGAGCAGGTCCGGCGAGAAATCGACGAAATGATGCTCGCCTAATCCCCGAGTTCCCCTGCGTGTTCCTGGATTTTGCGGATGGCGCGGGTGATGTCGCGCATGTCCTCCTCCGGGCCCAGCAGCATATTCTGGGTGAGCCAGACCGCCTCTTCGGCGCAGATACGCTCGACCTGCGGGCAGCAGACCCGGTCGTAGTCGGGTTTGCCCTTGAAATAGGGGCTGACCAAGGAGGTGTCCTGGAACTTGGTGCGGAAGGCCGCTTCTTTGTAGAGGGGCTTGTACCCCGAACTACAGGGAACGCCCTCCTGCTGCAGGGCGGCGATGAAGCGGTCGCGCGTCAGGCCGCCAAAACCCTTGGCCTGATAACGAATGATATAGAGATGATTGGCGTGGGTGGTGATGCGCGGGTCGGGGTCCAGCGAAGAAACGCCCTCAATTCCTCCCAAGAGCACCGTCAACAATTCGGCATTACGAGTGCGGCGCGCTGTCTGGGCCTCCAGATTGCCCAGCTGGCTGAGCAGCAGTCCGGCCTGAAACTCGCCCAAGCGGTAGTTGCCCCCCACCAAAGGATGTTCGTACCAGGCACCTTCGGGCGCACGACCGCAATTGTGCAGCGACCAAGCCCGTTCGGCCAGGCGGCGGTCGTCGGTGGTGACGAAGCCACCCTCACCGGCGTTGAGGTTTTTGCTGGCCTGGAAACTGAAGGTGCCCAGATCCCCGATGGCCCCCACCCTGCGCCCCTTCCAGGCGGCGGCGTGGGCCTGGGCCGAATCCTCGATCAAATAGATTTTGTGCCGACGGGCCAGTTCGCCCAGGGCGTCCAGATCAGCCGGCCGGCCAGCGACGTGTACAGCGATAATCGCCCGGGTGCGTTCGGTGATGGCGGCCTCCACCGAGTCCGGGCAGAGGTTGTAGGTGCCCGGCTGCACATCGGCGAAGATGGGGATGCCGCCCACCATGGCTACGGCACTGGCAGTGGCGATGAAGGTGTAGGCTGGGACGATGACTTCGTCGCCCGTTTGCAGGGAGATGGCCTCAAGGGCCACCTGCAGGGCCACGGTGCCGTTGCTGACGGCTATGCCGAATTGGGCATCCTGGAAAGAAGCAAAAGCCTTCTCGAAGGAGGCGACCTTGTCGGCCAGGAACCAGCGGCCGCTGTGTAACACCTCGAGCAGAACGGCTTCGTCGGCGGGGGTGATTACTGGCCAAGATGGAAAAGGGGCGCGCCGCGTCGGCTCGCCCCCGGTGATCGCCAGCTGTGCCATAGCGCGCTAGAGGGAACGCCCCTCTTCTTTAAGGAACTGCCTGAGCCCCTTCTTGTTGAGGGTGCGCAGGGCGCGCGCCGAAATCCGGACCGTGACGGTGCGGTTCTCTTCGGGGATGTAGATGCGCTTGGTGACCAGGTTGGGCTGCTGGAAGCGCCGGGTCTTGCGGTTGGAGTGGCTGACCGAGTTACCAGCGAGGCGACGTTTGCCGGACAATTCGCATACGCGGGACATATTCTGCTCCTTATGGAAAAGAAAACTAAAAATAGCCGCACCCTACAGATAAGTCAAGGGCAACTGCTTGACAATCCTCCGGTCAGCCCGCACCTTAATTATTGAAGATTATATGTCTTGCAGCGAACGTGAGCATATTGTTTCCGAGCTGATGAACAAGTTCTATCTGCGGGTGATGGGTTGTTTGGCGGTGCTGCTGGGCAGTGCCGCAGGATCGAGGGCCGAGGTGCGGCTGTTGTACAGCGATGCGGGCCAGGTGCGCCTGTTGTGGCAGGCCGATGCGGGCCAGCTGGCGGCAGGGGAAGTGCAGACCGCCTGGGTGGGCCTACCCCAGGAGGGAGCGCCGAGTCTGGAGATGGTGGCGACCCACCAGATCGGCTCCCTGGCGGTGGAATCCGGGGGAGAGGTGTGGAACACGGCCCAGGGGCCGGCCCGCCTGAGCGAGGTGGGCTATGTGCGCGACCAGCGGGTGGTGGGCTTGGTCTTTGGGCCTCAGCAATTGGGGACCGACCGGGTGGGCCTGTACGATCAGGTGGAGGTGGTGGTGCATTTTGGTGGGACCGGAACCTCCTCCGGGGTGCGTCCGGACCGCTGGGGTGAGGAGTTGTACCAATCTTTGCTGGTAAATTACCAACAGGCCAGGCCCTGGCGTCGCCACCAGAAAAGCCGGGTGGCCAAGCCGGCCCAGGAGTTGGGTGGGCAGGCCTTTCGGGTGCTGGTGCGGGAGTCGGGCCTGTATCGGATCAGCGGTCAGGACCTGGTGGAAGCGGGGCTGAGTTTGGAGGGACTGGACCCGGCGCGGATCAGCATGTATTACGGGGGCGGACAGATGCTGCCGGTGCTGCAGCCCTCTGATCTAGAGCGGAAAGAGTTCGCTATGGTGGTGGAGGACGGAGGGGATGGCCGTTTCGACCCCGAGGATTACCTACTTTTTTATGGAGAAGGACTGGAGCGCTGGGAGTATCAGCGGAACACCAGCAGCTCTATTTTTCGGCGGGATCTGTACACCCGCGACAATGTGTATTGGCTGGTGATTGGGGGGGCAGCAGGCAAACGGGTGCAGGTGCGCAGCGGGGCCCTGGCCGACAGCGCTCCCCAGCGGCCCACCAGTTACCGGGCCCGGGTACACGAGGAGTCCGAAGAGCGCATCCTGAACCAGTTGGAAGGCATCAACTCGGGGTATGAATGGTACTGGCAGGAGTTCAGTGGCAATGCCCGCAATTTCCCGTTGACGGTCCAGGGCGCCGCTGAAGGGCCGGTGCAGGTCCGGCTGTGTTTCTTTGGCAATTCGGACGCGGAACATCCCTTTGCGGTGAAGTGGAACGAGGTGGAGGTCGGCCGGGTATCCTTTGCAGGCTCGCGGCCCGATACCCTGCGGGTCGAGGTAGCGGCGGGCGTCAGGGAGGGGCAGAATACCCTGGGACTGGTACACCTGAACAAACTGGCCACCCGCCTCGACTGGTACGAGCTGGAGTACAGCCGCGGTTTCGTCGCCCAACGCGGTGAGTTGAACTTTGAGTACCGCCTCGCCGGAGGGGTGGCCGAATTCTCCTTGAGCGGCTTTGGGGAAGGACGGCCGCGCCTCTTTGAGGTTTCGGGCGAACTGGCCGAGATTGACGACTTTGCCTATGACCAGGCTGCCGGCCAGGTCCGGTTCCAGGATGGTCCTGCCGAGATCCCGCGCCACTATGTGGCTGCCCTGCCCTCGCGCTGGAAGCGGCCTTCCCGCATCGAACGCGACAAGCCTTCGCACCTAAAGGCTGCCGGCCAGGGCGCCGAGTACCTACTCATCACCCACGGGGACTTCATGGAGGCGGCCCAGCGCCTGGGGCAGTGGCGGGCCCAGGACGACCGCTTCGGCCAGCCCTTCTCGGTGCAGGTGATCGATGTGCAGGATATCTACGACGAGTTTTCCGGCGGCCTGCTCGATCCTTCGGCGATCCGCAATTTCCTCAGCTACACCTACCAGCACTGGGATCCAGCGCCCAGCTTTGTGACCCTGGTGGGAGACGGCAGCTATGATTTTAAGAACAACTCGGGGACCAGCCCGGGCAACTGGATCCCTCCCTACGAGGACGGGGACAGCACCTATGACGAGTGGTACGTGCGGGTGGCCGGCAAGGATAATAGAGGCCGATTAGACGAGTATCCTGACCTGGCCATCGGCCGGTTGCCGGTGCAGACGGCGGCCCAGGCCGAGGGGTTGGTGGACAAGCTCATCGGCTATGACCGCGACCCGGCCATCGGCCCCTGGCAGACCCGGGTGCTGCTGGTATCGGACGATGTACACCACCCGCAGAAACCAGGGGTGCCCGAAAGCTTTTTCCTGGTCGACGCCGAGCGCTTGGCCCGCGAAAACCTGCCCGAGGACCTGGACCTGGTCAAGCTCTATATCGGGCAGTATCCGCTGGAAGGCCGCACCAAGCCCAGGGCCCGGGACGAGTTCATCCGCCGCTTCAACGAAGGGTCGCTGCTGCTGACCTATCTGGGGCACGGCAACCCCGAGGTGCTGGCCCACGAGCAGATCTTCCTGGTCTCGCGCGACCTGGCCGCCATCGACAATGGCCGGCGTCTGCCCTTCATGTACACCGCGGCCAGCCAGGTGGGGGTCTTTGACGACCCGGCCCGCGAGTCCATGCCCGAGGTCCTGCTCGGTCTGCCCGAAGGCGGGGTGATCGGCATGATCTCGGCCACCCGCATCGGCTTTCACAGCAGCAACATGAGCCTGGCGAGGCAATTCCACAACCAGATGTTTCGCTCCGGGCGGGCGCACGTGCCGGTGGGACTGGCCCTGATGGAGGCCAAACAACAGGTCTTCATCCACTCCGATTCCTGGCGGCGCAACATCCAGCGCTATTCGCTGATGGGAGACGCGGGTACCCGCCTGGCCCAGCCCCGCTACCTGGTGGATCTGCAGGTGCCCGACACCCTGCGGGCCCTGCAGGAGGTACACCTCAGCGGCCAGATCCGCGACCCCGAGGGGCGCGCCGCCGGCGATTTCAGCGGCCAGGTCTGGGTGCAGGCCTTTGACTCGGCGGTGCCCAGCGAGGTGGAGGGATTGGCGTACATGCAACAAGGGGCGCCGCTCTTCCGCGGGCTCTTCAAGGTGGAGTTGGGCCGCTTCGAGGCGACCTTCCGGGTGCCCAAGGATATCAGCTATCAGGGACACGAGGGGCGGATCAGCGCCTATGCCTGGAGTGCGGATAAACCCTCGGCCTTTGGCGCCGTGGACAGCCTGGTGATGGCCGGCACCGCCGCCGGGGTGGCCCCCGACGAGGAGGGGCCACAGATCGGTCTGGGTTTTCAGGGTCACCCTGGGTTCAAAAGTGGCGACCAGGTGCCCCCCCGCCTGGTGCTGGAAGTTGTTTTGCACGACCAGAGCGGCATCAACGTGACGGGGGAGACCGGCCACGAAATCGAGCTGCGCCTGGACGACCAGGTACACAAGCTCACCGACTTTTTCAGCAACCAGCAGGGCGACTATCGGTCTGGGATTTTGGGTTACCAGCTGCCCCTGCTGGAACCGGGGAAGCACACCGTTCGTCTGAAGGCATGGGACACCTTCAATAATTCGGCCCATGCCGAAATCCAGGTGGAAGTCAAGGAAGGGGGGCAGTTCACCCTCTCCGAGGTGCTCTTCCACCCCAATCCCATGCAGGACAGCGGCCACTTCACTTACTTCCTCGCCGAAGCGGCCAACCAGGTGTTTATTCGCGTCTATTCGCTGGCCGGCCGGCTCATCGACGAGCTGGAGGGAAGCACACGCCTGGGGTACAACCAGGTTGAGTGGAGTCCGCCCGCAGCCCTCGCCAATGGCACTTATCTCTACCAAATCGAAGTCAACCGCCCGGAGGGCAGCCTGGTCCAAGAGTCAGCGGTCCTCCAGGTGATGAAATGAGACAGCCAACAGGAGCTTTGCCCTTGCAGGAGTGATAGAGGAGAAACACGCAGTATCCGGTTCCACTGCCATTCCCAAGGAGGAATACCGATCATGAAAAAATTTATCGCACTCTTGTTGATAGTCCTCTGCCTGGGCGCTGCCCGGCAGGCGGCGGCCACGCCCGAAAGCCGGGCCGCAGTGCTCTTTCTGCTCATCGAGCCGGGGGCCCGCGCCAGCGGCATGGGTGAATCCTATGTGGCCATCGCCGACGACGCCACCGCCAGCTACTTCAATCCGGCGGCTCTGTACGGGCAGACCAAGCACGAGGTGGGGCTGACCCACATGAAGTGGCTGCCCGGCCTGGCCGACGATATGTCATATAATTTTCTGGCCTATGCCCAACCGGTGCCGGGTTGGGGCAATATTGGCCTCAACCTCGCCCTGCTGAATCTGGGCGAGCAGACCCGCACCGACGAGCGGGGCAATGTCCAGGGCAGCTTCAGCAGCTATGACATGGCGTTGTCGGCGGCGTACGGCGCCCAGATCGCCAATAATATGTCGGCTGGGATCAGCCTCAAGTTCATCCGCAGCAATCTGGCCACCACCGGGGCCGGCATTGAGCGTGGCAAGGGGGTGGGCAACAGCTTTGCCGCTGATCTGGGCCTGCTGTGGCACCTGACCCCGGCGCTCAACTTTGGCGTCGCCCTGCGCAACCTGGGCCCCAAGATCGCTTATATCGACGCCAGCCAGGCCGATCCCCTGCCCGAGCACATCGTCGTGGGCATAGCGTACAAGCTGCTGGACACCGAATACAACGACGTGCTGCTCTCCATGGACGTGTACAAACCTTTGATCGCCAACAGCTCTTTCATGGGCAACCTGGTCAAGGCCTGGGCCGATGAAAGCCTGAGCAATGAGATCAAGGAGATGGACCTACACCTGGGCGGCGAATACAAGTACGGCCTATCCGCTCAACAAGATCAGGCCTTCATCGCTCTGCGCGGCGGCTATTCTCTCGACCACGACGGCGACCTGAATCTGTGGACCGCCGGCCTGGGGCTCAAATACAACCTGTTCCAGGTGGATGCGGCTTATATCTTTGGCGGCAACGACAATCCGCTGCAGGACAACACCCGGTTCTCACTGAATCTGGTCTTCTGATCCAGGGGTGCGCCGCACCCCTGGCCGACTATTGCCATTTTGCCCATTCTGAGACTTCTCCTCGCCGGTTTGCTGCTGGCCTGGAACGCCGCCGAGGCGGCCCAGGAGTGGCGAGTCCTGGCTTTGCGGGTAGACTTTCCCCCCGAAACGCCAGATGAAGCCACCACTACGGGCCAGGGCGCCTTTGACCTGCGCACCCGGGCCGCGGCGCTGCCCGAGTACCTGGTTCCCTTTGACACCCCGCCCCACGACCGGGCCTATTTCGAGCGCCAACTCGGGAGTCTGGCCCGCTACTACCGGGTGGTTTCCGAAGGGCAGGTGCAGATCAATTATGCCGTCTTCCCGGCGGAGAACCAGCGCGCCTACACTCTACCCCAGCCGACCCTCTACTACGGCAGCGGCCGTACCCGCGAGGAGATCGGTCAGCGCTGGGCTCAGCTGCTGAGGGAGGCAGTGGCCCTGGCCGACGCCGACCCTCAGGGCCCGCGTTTTGCCGAGTACAACAGCTTCCTCATCCTGCACGCCGGGGTAGGCCTCGAGACGGGTGCGTTGAACGATATCCGTTCGGTGTACCTCTCCCCTGAAGACCTCAAACTCTATCTCGATCAACCGCTGCAAGCCGACGAGGGCCAGACCCCCATTCCCGATGCCTGGATTCTGCCCGAGGCGGTGAGCCCGCGTGGCCAGGCCGGGCTGATCGGTCTGCTGGCCAAGTTCTTTGGGCACCAGCTGGGTCTGCCGGGCCTGTCGAATTTTGCGGCCGGGTTGCCGGCCATGGGCGGATGGAGCCTGATGGACGTGGGTGCCAACCGGCTGGGCTATGTGTTGCAGGACGATTCGCTGAAGGCGGTCTTCGGTTTTGCCCCACCCCACCCCGAGGCCTGGAGCAAGGCGCAACTGGGCTGGATCGCGCCGCTGGAGGTGCGGCGGGACACTGCGGTGGCAGTGGTGGCCACTGACCGGCCCAGCGGCTTGCCCAAGGCCCTGCGCATCCCCCTGGCCGGCGGAGAGTACTTGTTGATCGAAAACCGCCAGCAGCGGGGCCGGCAGGGCCTGCCTTCTGGGGTAAGCGCCCCGTACCAGGACACCGCGGCGGTGTGGCTGGACTCTTCTCAGTACCAGGTGGAGGAGGGGGTCTGGATCGGGATGGACGAATACGACGCCTTTGTGCCCGGCTCTGGCCTCCTCATCTGGCACGTGGACGAGCGGGTGATCGCCCAGAAGCGGGCCGCCGGCCAGCTGAACGACGACCCGCAGCAGCCGGGGATCTTTCTGCACGAGGCCGACGGGCACCGCGATATCGGCAATCCTGTTTTTGAGCGTATCGACCAGATCGAAGGTTCGCCCCAGGACCCATTCTTCGAGGGCGGCAATATCCGCTTCGGCGCCCACACCCTGCCCGCTTCCCGCAGCAACACCGGCCTGGACAGCGGCGTCGACATCGAGGTGCTCTCGCCCTTGGGCGACACCATGCTGGTGCGCATCTCCTTTGCCCAGCCCGCCCCTGGCTGGCCCCAGAAGGTGGGGGCGGGCCGACGCCTGCAGGGGGCCGACCTGGACGGCGACGGCAAGTCCGAGTTGCTGATTCAGGGCGATGCCGGCCTGCAGGTAGCCAAGGCCGAGTCCGGGGTGCTGTGGACCGTACCAGGGGCGCGACTGCTGGCTGCCGGCAATGCCGACGGCGACGCTAAGGGCGATTTGTTGGTGGCGCGAGACACCGAGGTGAGTCGCTGGAAGCTGGGCGCCAGTGCGCCGGTCTGGCAACGCGAGGTGGGTATGGAGGCGGGCAGCGGGTTGCTGGCTGCCGATCTGGGGCTCTTCCCCGGTCGGTCCATGCTGGCCCTGAGTGGAGCGCAACTGGTATTGCTCGACGCCAACACCGGCGAGGTGGTCCGCCTGGAGGCCCTGTCGGCCTCCAGTCTGGTCGCCGCCGATCTGGACGGGGACGGGCAGCGGGAATTGATCGGGTCCGGAGCGGGAGGATGGCAGTTGCAGTCGCAGGGAAGCCTGGCGCTGTGGACGGGCACGAGCCTGCCGCCGGTGGCCGGCGATTTGGACGGCGATGGCCAGGCTGAACTGATCGTGGTCCGGGCTGAGGGCCAGGTGGAAGTGAGGGGCAAGACCCCCTGGCAGGTTGAACTGGGTGATTCGCTGGCTGCCGCTCCGGCCCTGGGCGACGTGGACGGGGACGGGTTCCTGGAGGTGGTGGCCGCCGCTCGGAACGGTGTTTGCGCCTTGCGCGCCGATGGAACGAGGCAAGCCGACTTTCCGGCTGCCCTGTCCCGCTCGCAGCGGGCTGGGACCTTGCAGTGGTCTCCTACGCTGCTGGACCTGAACGACGACGGGATGCAGGAGGTTTTCTACGGCACAGACAACGGGGTGTACGGGATCAGCGCCACGGGCGAGGTGCTGCCCGGTTTCCCCCTGCTCACCGGCGAAGCGGTATCGGGATCGCCCCTGGGCCTGGATCTGGATGGGGATGGCGAACTGGAGTTGGCGGCCCTGGCTGGGGAGTACCTCTATGTGTGGGACCCGGGTACCTGGGACACGCCCTACAAAGGCCGGCAAGCTGGGTGGGCCCAGGAGGGCGCCGACGCCGAGGGCACCCATGCCTATGCGGCCACCCGTCAACTGCCCCGGCCCGATCGCAGCGCGCCCCTGTTGCCCGCAGCGCGGGTCTACTGTTATCCCAACCCGGTGGGCGGCGGCGAGCCGGCGCATCTGCGTTTCTTCCTCAACCAGCCGGCCCGGGTCGAACTCGAAGTCTTCGATCCCCTGGGCGGGCGGATTACGCACCTAGAGGTCGAGGGCGGGCTGGCCGAAAATGAATTGAGCTGGCCTGTCGATAATTATGCCAGCGGCCTGTACCTGTGCCGGCTCGAAGCCAAAGCTGAGGACGGCAAGAAGGCGGTGGTGGTGGTGAAGATGGCGGTGAGTAAGTGAGGGCGCTTCTCCTCCTATTGCTCCTGCCTCTCGCTGTCCTGGCCCAGAATCATCCCGAGCTGGACTGGCAGGTGATCGAGACGGACCATTTCCGCGTGCTCTATCACCAGGGATTGGCGGCGGCGGCCCAGCGGGCGGCGCTCATCGCCGAGGAGGCGTATGGGCCGGTGACCAGTCTGTACGGGTACCAGCCCGGCGGCAAGGTGCGTATCCTGATCAAGGATTACGACGACTACGCCAACGGGGCGGCCTATTACTACCACGACACCATCGAGATCTGGGCCACGGCCCTGGACCACGACTTTGAGTTGCGCGGCACTTCTGATTGGCTGCGCAATGTCATCACCCACGAGTTCACCCACATCATCTCTCTGGGCAGTGCCCTCAAGGCGCCCCAGCGCATGCCGGCTGTCTATTTGCAGTACTTTGGGTACCAGCGCGAGCACAACCGGCCCGATGTGCTGGTGGGGTATCCGGATGTGCTGGCCTCGTACCCGGTGACCACCATGAGTGTGCCGATGTGGTTCGCCGAAGGGGTGGCCCAGTACCAGGCCCTGGGGGCCCGTCACGACCGCTGGGACTCCCACCGCGACATGATCCTGCGCAGCGCGGTATTGAGCGACTCGTTGCTCTCCTTTGACCAGATGGGGGTCTTTGGCAAGTGCGGCTTTGGCAACGAATTCGTCTATGATCACGGGTATGGCCTGGTGCGCTACATTGCCCAGACCTACGGGGATGAAAAGCTGGCGGCCATCTGCCGGGCCGCCTCCGGATGGAAGGCGCTGGAAATCGGCACGGCCATCCACCAGGCCCTGGACCTGAGCGCCGATCAGCTCTACCGGGACTGGCATCAGCAGATAAAAACCCAGTACCAGGCGCAGGTCCAGAATCTGGGAGACCTGCACGAGGGCGAGGTGGTGGTCGACCGGGGGTTTTCCAATCAGCGGCCCGTTTTTTCCCCCGACGGCAAACGCCTGGCGTACCTGTCCACCCGCGACCGGCAGTTCGGGCCCCATGCCCTGGTGCTGCGGCAGCTGGATACCGGCGTGGAGGAAGTGCTCGAATCAGGGGTCTCCTCCTCTTGCAGTTGGTCGCCAGATGGCCAGAAGCTGGTCCTGGTACACCATGAACAGGCCGACAAGTACGGCTCGCGCCAGGCCGACCTCTACGAATACGACCTGGAGGTGAAGAAACGCGGGCTGGCCGGCGAGGTGTTCTGGGCTATGCCCGGCCTGGTCAGCGACTACCAGCGGCCTTCGCCGCGGCTCAAGCGCCTCAGCCATGGGCTGCGCGCCCTGTACCCGGCCTATTCGCCAGATGGGCAATGGATCGCCTTTGTCCACAACCAAGGCACCCACAACAACCTAGGGGTGATGCGCGCCGACGGCACCCAGATCCGTTATCTCACCCACTTTGAGGACGGCACCCAGCTCTATACCCCCCAGTGGTCGCCCGATGGCCAGTACCTAATCTTCTCCATCGCTCGCGAAGGGGCGCGGGACATCGCCCAGCTTCGGGTGGACGGGCCCGAAGCGCCCGTCGAGGTGCTGGTGTCCACCTCGGGCACGGACCGCGATCCGGTCTTCAGTGCCGGCGGGGGGGAGCTGGTTTTCGCTTCCGATTTTACCGGCATCTTCAACCTCTACACCTACGAGCTGAAAACCCAGGCTATTCGCCCGCTGACCAATGTGAAAGGCGGGGCTTTCACGCCCACCTGCAGCCCGAGCGGGGAAGTGGTCTTTGCCGCGTACGGGGCGCGGGGCTTCCAACTCCGCAAGGTGGGGGGCGAAGCAGGCGCCGCGCTGGTGCCCCTCTCTGCCCCCACCCCTGGGGCCGCCTCCAAGGCAGCGCTGCTCCCCTCTCATGCCTATGGCGTCGATTTTCTCAAGACCTCGTTGATCCCCCGGCTGCTTTTGGATGATGGTCGTTTCAAAGGCGGGCTCTACGTCAGTTCGGGCGATGTGCTCAGCCGGCAGACCCTCTTCGCCGGGGCGGCTTTTGCCCCGGCCAATGGCGACCGCGATCTCTTTGCCCTGTACGAATACCGGGGCTGGCGGCCCACGGTTTTTCTGGAGTTCAACCACCAGCGGCGGCGCTCGCCCCGGGCTGACAGTTCCCAGGCCAGGGACCTGGTCACCACCGGCACCACCTACAACCTCAACCAGTTCAATCTGGGATTCAAGGGCAATGCGGGCCGGCACGGCGAAGTGGTCTTGTCGCTGACCTACGACCGCTACGACGCCAGCATCGCCAGCCGTTACTTCGACGCCCAGACCATCCAATGGGTGAAGCAGAAGCCTTTTGGCTACACCTATCTCCAGGGGTTTGACCTGGGCCTGAGCTATCGCTTCGAGGCCCTGGCCCGCCGGCGCGACCAGGAGATCAGCCCGCGCGGGC
>CAMAVQ010000079.1 GCA_945861755.1 Gemmatimonas phototrophica | reverse complement strand
CCCAGTTGCTGCTGCGCGGCGGGTACCAAAGTGCCGACGGGCGCGGCCTGGCCCTGGGGCTGGGCCTGAGGCGGGAGACCTGGGCCCTGGACTACGCCTTGGTGCCCCTGGCTACAGACCTGGGTGCCGCCCACCGTCTCAGCCTCCACCTGCACCGGCGGGCGGCGTTGTGAAGCTCTGGCGCAAGACCCCCGTACCGCTCCGCCCGCCGCCCCTGGCCATCTGGGAGCCCTTGCCCCCGGAGTTCTTCCGCCAGCCGGCCTCAGTCCGCCACTCCCCCTGGCTGCACCTGCTGCTTTTTGCCCTCACCCTTTTTTCGATGACCGCCGCCGGCGCCATGCAGCAGGGGGTGGACCCGCTGGCCAATCTGAAAAGTCTGGTCCATCTGAGTGAGGGCATTGCTTTTGCCGTGACCCTGCTGGGCATTCTCACCGTTCACGAGTTTGGCCACTACTTCGCCGCCCGCCGCTGGGGATTAAAGGCCTCTTTCCCCTACTTTCTCCCCATGCTCCCCTATCTTTCCCTGCTGGGGACCCTGGGCGCGGTGATCCGCCTGCGCTCCCCCATCCCCCACCGGCGGGCCCTGCTGGACATCGGCGCAGCCGGACCTTTGGCCGGCTTTGTCGTGGCTCTGGTCGCCTGCCTGGTGGGCCTGTCCCAGTCGGCGGTGGTGGCGCCCGGCTACTTTCACCCCGAACTTCAACAGCTGCCCATCGAGCTGGGCGCCCCCTTGCTCTTCAGCGGTCTGTCGGCCCTGATCCTGCCCGCCCATACCCCCGACCAGACGGTGCTACTCAGCCCGGTGGCCTTTGCCGGTTGGGTGGGGCTTTTCATCACCGCCTTCAACCTCTTTCCCGTGGGCCAGCTCGACGGCGGCCACATCGTCTACGCCCTCTTCGGCCGTCGCCATCGCCTCATTGGCCGGCTCACCTTTGCCGGCTTGTTGGCCATGGGGATCTACGGTATTTTATCGCTGGTATGGAACTGGCCACAGGGCTGGCCAGGGTGGTTGGGGTTGGCCCTTTTCCTGGCGCTCTTCGGCAAGGGCCACCCGACGCCCTCTGATCCGGAGACTCCGCTTGACCCCCGGCGGCGCCTGGTGGGTTACGGATGCCTGATCGTTTTCGTGCTCTGTTTCACCCCCGTGCCTTTCAGCGCCTGAGATGCTGCTATGGGAGCCCGGTCCTGTCTTTCCGCGCTGCTGCTGGCCGGTGTTCTGTCCGGCTGTGGCCTGGCCGACGACGCCCGAGTGGAGTGCCGCTGCACGGTGGACACGGATGTGATCCTCTTCCCCGCCTGCCTCGACGCGGTCCTCAGCGCCGAGCGCCCGGATGCCGCCAACCCCTTTGCAGCCCGCCTGCCCGACTGTCCCAGCGGCAAACGCCTCTCGCTGCTGGAACCGACGCGGGCCGAATTCGTCCTCTTCAATATCAAGACCACCGTCGAAGGCTTCAGCCCCTTGCAGTACCTGGACCAGCTGGCGGAAGAATTTTTCTTTATCCCCGAGCCGGAGGGTATGGATCTGTACCTGGAGGTGTACCATCCTCCCGAAGGGTACGTGGCTGAACAGGACACCCTGTGGACGCGGGCCCAGGAGCGCACCTTTGCGGTGGGCGTGCTCGATCGGAGCCGCTTCCAGCGCGTCGAATTCCGCCGCTGGTACGAGTCCTCCAAGGACCAGCGCACGGTCTCGGAGGACGGTCGGAGCGAGGTGTTCTTCTTTCCCTACGAACTCGACTTTGTCCCCCAGGCGGGCAGCGGCGACCAGGAGGTCTTAGGAATCAAGGGGCGCATGGAGGTAGAAGTCTATACCCCCACCGCCGAGAACCCGGTCTGGTCGCTGCGGCGTTGGCAGGATTTTCGCGACGCGGCCTCTGCCAAGCGGACCTGGACCGAAGCGCGGGCGATTTTCTCCCGCTGAAACACCTGCAAGAGGAGTAGTGCCATGAGGTACACCAGATATTTCGCCTGTTTGTTCTCCCTGCTGACCCTGCTGGCCGCCGGCTGCTCCAACCCCTTTGCGCCCAAAAAGCGCCAGGGCCAGGACCCCCAGCAGGTGCCGGCCCCGCCGGCTACCACCCCGGAGATCCTGCTCGACAACCTGAGCCGGGCGATGAACGACCGCGACAAGGAATTGTACGAGACGGTCATCGACCCGAACTTCTGGTTCACCGAGACCAACTGTCTGGGTGAAATCGTCTTCGAGAACGATCGCGAGTTTGAACTGGCCATCATGGGGGGCAGCCGCGATGGCAGCAAGCCGGGGCTCTTCACGACCTTCCGCACCTTTGAGTACGAATTCTCCCTGATCTCGCGCAGCATCGAGCTAGGCCGCGACTACCCGAAAGCCTTCGAAGGCGATCCGGATGGCCATCCAGACGAGGACTGGGTGGTGTTCCGCGGGCGGACCCACATGCTCATCATCGACGAGAACAACGACGGCTTCCGGGTCGACCAGGTGATGAATTTCAAGCTGCGCCAGGGCTCAGACGGGTTGTGGCGGATCATCCGCTGGGTGGACGATCCGCTGTCGGGGGGGACCGAGTGCGGGTCTGAGGCCCAGGGCAAACTAGTGGCCGAGGGCCGGGCCTCCTGGGCCGAGGCCAAAGGCCGTTGAAAAAAAGCGCGAAGCGGGGGGTGCGCCTGACCCGCAGGCAACGCTCCCCCGCCCTGCACCTGGTGCTGACCGCCCTCTTATTGGTTGCAGGGGCGGGGATCTTTTTTTATGGCCAGTGGCCCTTGCAGGCGCCCGAATCGTCCTCCTCGCGGGCCGCCGTAGTCGAGGATCAGGAGGGGCCGGCGGGCAGTCTGTACGAGCAGGTGGACGGGGCCCTGGCCGAACTGGGTCTGGAGGACAGCCTGATCCACAAGGCGCACGGAGTTTCCCTGGCCCCGGCCGGCGGGATGGGCGACCGCATCGCGGTGCGGGTCCCGATGGATCTGCCCCTCACCGAGGTGAATCTCTACCTGCGCCGCCTGGTGGAACGCTGCGGGGGCCGCGTGCTGGGCGCCCATGAGCGGCAGCGCGGGCAACAGGTCGAAATCTACTGCGAGGCCGGCCAACCCACCCTCTTCGTGCTCCAGCGCGATCCCGAACTGCGCCGGCGCGCCGGGCTCATCGCCCTGCTCCTCGAGGAAAGCGGGGAGGGGCTCGGAAGCTGGCGGTTGCTGGAGCGTTTCTGCGCCCTGCGCCCGCCCCTGGGCCTGGCGCTGCGCCCCGAGAGTGAGCGTCTGGGCGAGGTGCTGGACCTGGCCCAGGCACGCGGCCACCAGGTACTGGTGCATCTGCCGGTAGATCCCGAAGAGCCTCCCGCCCCCGAGGTGTTGCGCCAGCAGCTGCGGCTGGCCTTCAAAAGAGTGCCCGAGGCGGTAGGCGTGGACGTGCCGGCCGCCAATGCGCGGTGCACCGCCGAAGTGCTGCGCGAGGCCCGGAAAAATGAACTGTTTTTTGTTGACCGCGCTACGGCATTGGACTTCGACGCCGGCACTATGGCCAAGGAGGCCAGGGTGCGCACCGTACACCGCGATCTCTTCATCGACGAGGCGGACAACCGCGCCGAGGTGGAGAAGAAGCTGTGGGAGCTGGCTGAATTGGCCGCGCAGCGGGGCCAGGCTCTGGGCCTGGGCCAGACCCGAGAGTCCACCCTGCTGGCCCTGGAGGCCATGCTGCCCCGCCTCGAGGCGCGCGGCTTCCGCCTGATCTCGCTCTCCCAGTTGGCCCGCTGAATGAACCTGCGCTCAGACCAGGCCCGGAGCTTCGCTTTTGAACTGGTGGCCCAGGATGCCCGCACCGGGGCGCGGGCCGGGCTGCTGCACACCCCGCACGGCACCATCGAAACCCCCTTCTTCATGCCGGTGGGCACCCAGGCGACGGTCAAGACCCTGTCTCAACAAGATTTGGAGGCCCTGGGGGCCCAGGTGTTGCTGGCCAACGCCTACCACCTGTACCTGCGCCCAGGCGCCGAGCTGGTAGCGCGGGCCGGGGGGTTACACGGCTTCATGGGCTGGAAGCGGCCCATCCTCACCGACAGCGGCGGCTTTCAGGTGTTCAGCCTCTCCGGTCTGGCCCGCATCAAAGAAGAAGGGGTCTACTTCCAGTCACACCTGGACGGCTCGCGCCACCTCTTCAGCCCTGAAAAGGTCATGGAGATCGAGCACCACCTGGGGGCGGATTTCATCATGGCCTTCGACGAGTGTACTCCCTACCCTTGCACCGAGGAATACGCCCGCAACTCCATGGAGCTGACCCTGCGTTGGGCGCGGCGCGGCCTGGAGCGGCATACCCAACTGCAGCAGGAGCAGGAAGTCCCGCAGGCCCTCTTTGGGATCGTTCAGGGCAGCGTCTTTCCCCTGCTGCGCGCCCGCTGCGCCGCCGAACTGGCCGCCCTCGATCTGCCCGGGTATGCGGTGGGCGGGCTGGGGGTGGGAGAGCCGCCGGCCCTGATGCGGGAGATCCTCACCTCCACCCTGCCCCAGCTGCCCCTGCACAAGCCGCGCTACCTGATGGGGGTGGGCCTGCCCCACGACCTGGTGGCGGGGGTGAGCGCCGGGGTCGACATGTTCGACTGTGTTATCCCCACCCGCAACGCCCGCAACGCCACCGCCTTCACCCACTTGGGGCGGGTGCGGCTGAAAAACGCTTCCCTGGCCGAGGACCCTGGTCCCTTGGACCCCGAGTGCTCCTGCCAGACCTGCACCCACTACAGCCGCGCTTATTTGCGCCATCTCTTCCAGACCAAGGAAATCCTGGGCCTGCGCCTGGCCACCTACCACAATCTCCATTTCTATCTGGAACTGATGCGCCGCATGCGCCGGACCATCATCGAGGGCGATTTTGCCCGCTGGCAGGCCGAGTTCCTGGCCGCGTACCAGGACTGAGTTTGCCGACCGGACTGGTTTGCCGATCGGTGCTGAAGCCCTATCTTCTGGGACCTCCATTCCCACCTAAAGAAAGGACAGACACGTGTTAACTTTTCTAGTCGACGCCGCCCATGCCATGGGCGGCCTGCCTACCGAGGGCAGCGGGGGCGGCAGCGCCATTCTCGGCATGTTGCCCTTCATCCTGATGTTCCTGGTCCTCTACCTGCTCATCCTGAGGCCGCAGATCAAGAAACAGAAGACCCACCAGAAGATGATCGACGAATTGAAGAAGGGGGACCAGGTGGTGACCAGCGGCGGCATCCACGGGGTGGTGGCCAATATCAAGGACGACGTGGTGGTCCTCAAGATCGCCGACAACGTGAAGGTTGACCTGTCGCGTTCGGCGGTGTCCTCGGTCAAGGGCAATACCGGCGAGGCCAGCTCCTGAGCGGATGAGGCTGGTCTTTATGGGGACGCCCGCCTTCGCGGTCCCCTGCCTGCGGTGCCTGGCCGCCAGTTGCCACCAGGTGGTGGCGGTGGTCACCAATCCCGACCGGCCCCGGGGTCGGGGGCAGCGCCTGGCCGCGCCCCCGGTCAAGGAGGCGGCCTTGGCGTTGGGGCTGGAGGTACTGCAGCCGGCCGCCCTCGACGAACCCGAATTGGCCGGCCGCCTGGCCGAGTACCAGCCCGACCTCTTCGCGGTGGTGGCTTTTTCAATCTTGCCCCGGCCCCTGCTGGAACTGCCCCGCCTGGGCAGCGTCAACCTCCACCCTTCCCTGCTGCCGGCCTACCGGGGCGCGGCGCCCATCATCTGGGCGGTGATCCGGGGCGAGCGCGAGACCGGGCTGAGCACCTTTCTGCTCAACCCGCGCGTGGACGCCGGCGATCTGCTCCTGCAGGAGTCGGTGGCCATCGATGCGGAGGAGACCGCCGGCGAGCTGGAAACCCGCCTCAGTCCGCTGGGGGCCGATCTGCTGGTGCGCACCATCGACGGCCTGGAGCAGGGCACCATCGAACCCCGCCGCCAGGACCAGAGCCGGGTGAGCCGCGCCCCCAAGCTGCAAAAGGAGGACGGCCGCCTCGATTGGCACCAGTCCACCGAGGCGCTGCGCAATCTGATCCGCGGGGCCAATCCGATGCCGGGGGCTTTTACCGAATGGGCGGGCGGGTTGCTCAAGGTACACCGCAGCCGGCCCGCGGACTACCGGGGGCAGGTGCCGGGCACCGTGCTCTTGGCCGACCCTCGCCAGGGGTTGGTGGTGGCCACCGGCGACGGGGCCCTGTTGCTGACCGAGGTCCAACCTGCAGGCAAACCACCCATGGAGGGCAGTGCTTTTGTCCGGGGATATCCCGTCCAGGCCGGCACCCGTCTGGGCCGCTGAGCTGCTCTTAATCCTGCTGTTGGCGGGCCAGGCAATGGGCCAGGCACCGGCGGACAGTCTGCAGACCCCAGCCCCCAGAAAGGCCCTGATCCGCTCGCTGCTCTTGCCCGGTTGGGGTCAATACACCAATGGCCGGCCCTTCAAGGCGCTGGGTTTTGGGGTGGCGGCGGTGGTGTTGGCGGGCAGGGTGGTGGCGCAGCAGCGCAGTCTGAGCCGCGCCGACAGTCGGGGAGCGCCTGATCTGGAATTGGAGGATCTGGCCGCCGGCCGCAACACTCGGGTGTTGCTGTTGGTGGCCAATGCCACGTTGGCGGGTATCGACGCCTATGTGGACGCCCAGTTGGCCGGCTTTGAGCTGAGTCTGGGGCCGCGCGCCGGGCCGGGGGTGGTGTTGCTGGAAATGCGCTGGTCGCGGTGAATCTTAGGCCGGGCTGATCACGTAGCCTTTGCCGGGCGGATTTTTCCAGACCCGGCTGTGGTAGGGGGAGCGCAGGATCTGCTTTTGGCGCTCGGTGTAGTCGTAGGCCTCAGGGTCGTAGAAGGTGCCCCACCAAGAGGCGTGGCGGGGCGAGTACTTGTAGAAGAGGGTGCGCCGCTGGGTGGGCGCCTGCCAGGCCAGGGTGCCGTGGCGCAGGGCTTCGGTAAAGATAATGGCCGAGCCGGCTGGGCAGGAGATCTGTTGCACGCCGGGGGTGGGGTTGCCCACACAGGTGATGCTGGAGGGGGGCGCAAAACTGCTCTTGTGAGAGCCGGGGATGCAGCAGAAACCGCCGGCCCCCGGAGGCACGTCTTTCAGGGCCCAGGCCACGGCCACCAGGCCGCAATGGATCTTGTCATTGGCCACGTGGTAGTGGAACATGGTGCTGTAGGGGGTGCCGTTGATGTGCAATTCGCCGGCCCCGCCTTCGCGCATGTGTTCGGCGTACTCGTGGTCGAGGCGAAATCCCTCACCCAGCATCTCCTGCAGATGGGGTGCGATCGAAGGGTGGTCGATGAGGTCGCGGTAGGGCTTGCCCCAGCCGATCAATTCCAGGTAGCGGGCCCGGCCGGCCTGCGGGTCGGGTGAGCTGGCCTGCTGTTCGTCGAAAAGGTTGTTGAGGGCGGTCAGTTCGTCCTTACTCAGCGCATTTTCGATCGCGATATAGCCGCGCACGTCGAAGAAGTAGCGCTCTTCCTCGGTCATCTCGGTTTGCTCTCCTCGTTATTTGGGGCTGACGCTGGCCAGCAGCTTGGGCCAGGCTGCGGCCAATTCCACCACATCTCCCCCGCAGAGCACCAGGTCCACCCCGGCTTCGAGCATGGCGTTCAGCAGCGCACCCGGTGCCACCAGCACCCCGGTGTATTTGCCTGCCTCCTTGGCGCGGCGCATACACTTGAGGGCGGTCTCGATCACCTCGGGGTGGTTGACCTGGGCGGGGTGGCCCAGGCTCACCGACAGATCTCCAGGGCCGATGAAGATCCCGTCGAGCCCCTCCACTGCGCAGATGGCGTCGAGGTTCTGCACTGCCTGCGCGGTCTCGATCTGGGCGAAGATCCGATTGCGTTCGTTGGCCTGGGCAAAGGCGGCTTCGGGGCCGGCCAGGCCGAACTCCACCCCCCAGGTGCGCAGATTGAAGCCGCGCCGGCCGATGGGTGCGAACTTGCCGTATTCCACCAGGCGGCGGGCCTGCTCGGGGGTATCGATCATCGGCACCACCAGGATCTGCCCACCCGATTCGAGGGCGCGTAACACGTGGTGCCGCTCGCCGTCGGGCAGGCGCACCAGAGGCACGGCGCCGTTGGCCTTGGCCGCCAGGCACAGGCTCTCGACCCGCTCGAAGCTGGCCGGTCCGTGCTCCATCTCGATCCACACCACCTCGAAGCCGACCTTGGCCGCCAGGCCGGCCAAGAGGGGTGAACCGCTGTAAATGGTCACCCCGCGCAGGCGGCGGGGTTGGCCCTGGTCGTCTAGGAAGGGATCTCTGTTCATCTCGGATCTTCGCTCGGGTAGGATCGTTTCGGGGAATGGGATGAGGCGGGTTGATTATAGGGAAGGGCCCAGGTCTTGGCAAGTTGCGGGCCTAGGTGGGCGCGTGAAGTTCTGCTTGGAAAGGGCAAAGAGGCGAGGTATTTTGTGCCATGCAGAACGCGTTCCCTTCGCCGTGGCGCGTTTCGAGACTACATTGTTTATTGGAATCCAATTCGCCGTTATTGCGGCCGTCGCCAATATACACAAGCGCCCGATAGCCGACTCGATCAAGGTTGCATCGTCTGGCCCACCACCCCAACGCCATACCAACGAAAGGAATCACATGAAGAAATCCGATCCATTCGAAAAAGGTCTCGCAGCCGGCGAGGCAGCGGCTTCTGCCGCCGGAGGCGCATCACCAACATCGGCGAAGGGCGAGCGTATGTATGTGCGCACCCAGGGCTTTGGGTCAACCGATGCCGAGTTGCGCTTTCTGCAGCGCTGTGGCGTGCGCCACAAGGCCGCCGCCTTTCCCTTCCACCCCGATCGCGGTTGGGATCTCGACGAGTTGATCCGGGAAAGAGAGCGCCACGAGGCTTTTGGGCTGACGCTGGACATGAGCCCACTGCCCATCTACGAGAAATTTCCCCACATCATCTATTTTGGCAAAAGCCCGGAGCGCGACCGGGAGATCGACCTGGTATGCGAAATGATCCGCACTGCTTCGCGTGCCGGCGTCACTTCGCTGCGCTATAACACCTGTATCCTGCCCATCGACCGCACCGAACAGGAGGAAGGTCGCGGCGGCTACTACTTCACCGCGTTCCGCCTGGACAAGATCCCGGCAGAGGAGCAGGCCAGGCTGACCGAGGCCGGTCGCGTCACGGCAGAGATGCACTGGGAGCGCATCGAGTACCTGCTCGAACGCATGATTCCGGTAGCAGAAGAATTCAAGGTTCGCATGGGCAATTCCCAGGAAGACCCTCCCACTCCCCCCGGGTATATGGGCGTTGACAAAGTCCTCAATGACTTTGAAGGCATGAAGCGGTTCATCGAGCTTCAGCGCAGTCCCTATCACGGCTGGAACTTCTGCGTCGGTTCCATCGCTGAAATGCTCGAAGATTCGGCCAATGAAATCTACCCCTTCATCGAATATTTTGGCCGCCGCAATACCATTTTTCTGGTGCATTACCGCAACCTGCTCGGCCGGCGCTACAGCTTCCGCGAAGCCCTGCCCGATGAAGGGAATATGGACTTCTACCGGGTGTTGAAGGCCCTCAAGGACGTGGGCTACTCTTACGGCATCGATCCTGACCACGTCCCGCGCACCGACGACGATCCGAAGGGCTACTATCAGTCCTATGCGTACTGCTTCGGCTACATCAATGCCATGATTCAGGCGGTCTACGGCGAAGCCTGAGCGTAGGTCGGAGACCATTTCAAAACGAGGAAGGTGGGCTGATTGCCCGCAAGGGGTGCGCTGCGTTTCGCCACGAGGGCTGCGTTGACAGGCCGGAATATTTCTGTAGTATATGCAGCCAGCAGGCCAATCTTGCAGCGGTCGAGGAAGGAGTATTGAGGGATGGAGGACGGGGCGAAGTCGGAGCACCGGCCCGCAACGCGGGCACCGTCAAGACTCACCCGCCGGGCATTCATCCCCAAAATGGCGGCCGCCCTGCTGGGGGCCGGCGCGCTGCTGAACCCGCAGCGCCTGCTGGCGCAGACGGTGCCGGATACTGCGGACGCTGCGGGCATGAAGTACCGGACCCTGGGCAAGACCGGAATCGAGGTCTCGGCCATCGGCTTTGGCTCGCACCTCAATGACGCGGCCCTCAACAACCCCCTGGCCCGGGCCGAGCACATCCGCAAGGGCCTGGAACTGGGCATCACCCTTTTCGATATCTACGACCACGGCCTCCACCAGTTCGCGCCGATGGGTGAGATCCTGGGACCGGTGCGCCAGCAGGTGGTGATCTCGCTGATCACCTCCTGGGCACCGAGCCAGGTCCTCCAGGAGGTGGAGTACGCCCTCAAGACCTTCGGCACCGATTATATCGACCTGTACCGCATCTATGCGGAAACCGGGGTTTCCAACGACGAGGTGGAGATGCGTTTCCAGGCCCTGCAGCAGGCCAAGCAGCAGGGGAAGATCCGGGCGGTTGGACTGGTAGCCCACGACCACGTGCAACTGGCCCAGATGTTGCGGGCCTATCCCGAACTGGATTACCTGAAACTGCCGTACAATTTCCGGCACCAGCAGTTCTCCCCGGTCACCGCAGTCCAGCCCCTGTCCTGGGACCAGGCCAAGGCCAAAGCCCCTGCCCCTCCGTCTCAGGAGGAGGTCCCGCAGTTGGACGGCCTTTCCAAGGCCAGCAGCGTGGACTGTCAGTACTATCCCTGCCCAGATTCGGGGCTGCTGTCGCTGGTCAGGCAGACCGGGGTGGGGCTCATCGCCATCAAGACCTTCGCTGCCGGCGGCCTGCTTCAATTGGGAATGGCCGATCCACTCATCGCCGAAAGGCTGCAGCACGCCGAGTTGAGCCTGCCGCAGGCGGCGCTGCGTTTTGTCCTGGACGCACCGGAGATCTCCAGCGCCATCCCGTCGATGAACTCGGTTGCTGAGGTGGTGGAGAACGTCGGCGCGGTGCAGAGTGGGATGTCGCAGGCGGAGACGGAATTGCTGCAGTTGTGGGCCGAGGCAGCGGAGCGGGCTCAGGGCTCCTATCTGCCGGCGCAGTACGCGTGGCTGGAGCAGTGGAAAGCATAGAAGGATCCCCCCACCAGCCGCAGCGCTAACCCTCGCGGCCCACCCCGCTGGGGTCATCTCCCCGCCGCATTCTTCAGATCTCGTAGTGCCCGACGAAGACCTTCACCCCCCTTGGGGTGAGGAAGACCTGTGCTCCGGGGACCAGGCGCAGGGCGGCGTAGCGCTCGCGGCTGAGTTCCACCTCCACCACCTTGCCGTCCTCCATCAGCATCATTTCCACCGTGACCACTGAGCCGATGGGCAGCACGCGCCTGACCTGGGCGAGGGCCGAGTTTTGGTTTTTGCGCGCCAGGTCGACCTCGATTTCGTGGGGCCGCACAAAGGCCATCACCTCTTGGTCGGCGCCGCTGAGGTGGGCCGGGGCCTGGGCCTCCAGGCCGGCGGCCAGGTGGACCTTCTCCCCCTCCACCCTGGCGCGGAAGATATTGACGTCCCCCAGGAAGTTGACCACAAAAGGGGTGGCCGGCTGGTTGTAGACCTCCTCTGGAGTGCCCACCTGCTCTACCCGGCCCTTGTTCATCAGCACCACCTGGTCGGCCAGTTCCAGGGCCTCCTCCTGGTCGTGGGTGACAAAGAGGCTGGTCACCTTGATCTCCTCGTGCAACTGCCGGATCCACTGCCGCAACTCCTTGCGCACCTTGGCGTCCAGTGCCCCGAAGGGCTCGTCGAGCAGCAGCATCTGCGGCCGGGTGGCCAGGGCCCGGGCCAGGGCCACTCGCTGCCGCTGTCCGCCCGAGAGTTGGGCCGGGTAGCGCTGCTCGACCGTCTCCAACTGGATCAACCTAAGCAGTTCGCGCACCCGCTCCTGGATCTCTTCCTTGGGCCGTTTGCGCACCTTTAGACCGAAGGCGATGTTGTCGAAGATGGTCATGTGTTTGAAGAGGGCGTAGTGCTGGAAGACGAAGCCCACATTGCGGTGGCGCACCGGCTGGGCGGTGGCGTCTTCCTGATGGAAGTGGATGCTGCCCGCGTCGGGCCGCTCCAGGCCGGCGATGATGCGCAATAAAGTAGTCTTCCCCGAACCCGAAGGGCCCAGCAGCGCCACCAGCGAACCGCTGGGCACTCCGAGGCTCACATTGTCCACCGCGGTGAAACTGCCGAAACGCTTGGTGATGTTCTTCACTTCGATGCTCATATTTACTCCCCTGATTCGCGGCGGGCGGCGGCCAACTCCTGGCGGGTCCGCCACTCCAATGCACTCTTGGCCGCCAGGGTCACCAGGGCCAGGCAGGCCAGCAGGGAGGCCACGGCAAAGGCGGCGGTGAAGTTGTATTCGTTGTAGAGGATCTCCACGTGTAGTGGCATGGTGTTGGTCACCCCGCGCACATGGCCCGAAACCACCGACACCGCGCCGAACTCCCCCATGGCGCGGGCGTTGCACAGGATCACCCCGTAGAGCAATCCCCACTTGATGTTGGGCAGGGTGATGCGCCAGAAGGTCTGCCAGCCGCTGGCCCCCAGCACGATGGCCGCCTCTTCCTCCTCGGTGCCCTGGGCCTGCATCAGGGGGATCAGCTCGCGGGCCACAAAGGGAAAGGTGACGAAGAGGGTGGCCAGGGCGATGCCGGGCACAGCGAAGATGATCTTGATGTCATGGTCGGCCAGGTAGTGGCCGAAGAGGCCTTGCAAGCCAAAGAGCAACACGAAGATCAGGCCCGAGACCACCGGCGAGACGGCAAAAGGCAGGTCGATCAGCGAGGTCAGCAGATTCTTGCCGGGGAACTCGAACTTGGCGATGGTCCAGGCCGCTGCCACCCCGAAGACCAGGTTGAGGGGCACACAGATAGCAGCGGTCAATAAGGTGAGGCGCACCGCGGCCAGGGCCACGGGCTCGCGGATGGCGGCCAGGTACACGTCCACGCCTTTCTCGAAGGCGTAGGTGAACACCGCCGCCAGCGGCACAAAAAGAAAGAACCCGAGAAAGGCCAGGGCCGCGCCGATCAGGGTCCGGCGCACCCAGGCCGGTTCGGTGGTGGTCCTGGGTGCGGGGGGGGAGATCGTCTGGGAGATATGCATGGCCTTCACGAGGTGGTGTGGCGGTGGCGGTGCCACCACTGGAGAAGGTTGATGACCAAGAGCAGCACAAAGGAGGCGACCAGCATGCCGGCGGCGATGGCGGTGGCCCCGGCGTAGTCGTACTGCTCCAGCTTGGTGATGATCAACAAGGTGGTGATCTCGGTGCGCATGGGCATGTTGCCCGAGATGAAGACCACCGAGCCGTATTCGCCCAGGGCCCGGGCAAAGGCCAGGGTGAAGCCGGTGAGCAGGGCCGGCCACACCTCGGGCAGGATCACCCAGCAAAAGGTCTGGCGGCGGTTGGCCCCCAGGGCCGCGGCGGCCTCCTCCATCTCGGCTTCGAGATCTTGTAGTACCGGCTGCACGGTGCGCACTACAAAGGGCAGGCCGATGAAGGTGAGCGCGATGAGCACCCCAAGCGGAGTGAAGGAGACCTTGATGCCCAGCGGTTCGAGGTACTGGCCGATCAGCCCTTGGGCGCGTAGAGAGTGGTGAGGGTGATGCCGGCCACCGCCGTGGGCAGGGCAAAGGGCAGGTCCACCAGCGCGTCGACCAACCCTTTGCCCGGAAAGTCGTAGCGCACCAGGACCCAGGCTACCAGCAGGCCAAAGAAGGCGTTGATCGATGCGCCTATTAGGGAAGCGCCAAAGGTGAGTTTGTACGAAGCCACCACGCGCGGATCGGTGACGATCTTCCAGAACTGTTCCCAGGTCAACACGCTGGCCTTGAGGAAGATCGCCGCCAGCGGGATCAACACGATCAGGCTCAGGTAGAGCAGGGTAAAACCCAGGCTCGGGCCGAAGCCGGGTAGGACGCTGGGTTTTTTTGCGGGGATAGCCATCAGCAGCGTGATTTCTCAGTCGAGAAAGGGGCAGCAGTCACCGGAGACCGCTGCCCCCTCTGGGATAGGTTAGTGGCCGGGCTGGTAGATCTGGTCGAAAGTGCCCCCGTCGCCAAAGTGGGTCGGCTGCGCTTTTTGCCAGCCGCCGAAGACCTCGTCGATGGTAAAGAGTTTCACCTGGGCGAACTGGCCGGCGTGGCGGGTCGCCACCGTCTCCAGGCGGGGGCGGTAGTAGTTCTTGGCCGCAATCTCCTGGCCCTCCTCGGTATAGAGGTACTCCAGGTAGGCCTGAGCCGCTTCTCGGGTGCCGTGTTTGGCGGCCACCTTGTCGACCAGGGTGACCGGCGGTTCGGCCAGGATGCTCAGCGAGGGCACGACAATTTCGACTTCGCCCTTGCCCAACTCCTTCACCGCCAGATAGGCCTCGTTCTCCCAGGAGATGAACACGTCGCCGATGTCGCGTTCGACAAAGGTGGTGGTCGAACCGCGCGCGCCCGAGTCGAGCACTGGCACGTTTTTGTAGAGGCGCGAGACAAAGTCGCGCGCGGTGGCTTCGCTGCCGCCCGGCTGTTTGAGGGCATAGCCCCAGGCGGCCAGATAGTTCCAGCGAGCCCCGCCGGAGGTCTTGGGATTGGGGGTGATGACCGAGACGTCGGGCCGGATCAGGTCATTCCAGTCTTTGATGTTCTTGGGGTTGCCCTTGCGCACCAGGAAGATGATGGTGGAGGTGTACGGAGAACTGTTGTTGGGCAGGCGGGATTGCCAGTCCTTGGGGAACAGGCCGGCCCGCTCGTGGATGGCGTCGATGTCGTAAGCCAGGGCCAGGGTCACCACATCGGCCTCCAAGCCGTCGATCACGGCCCGGGCCTGCTTGCCCGCCCCGCCGTGGGACTGGTTGATGGTGAGGGTCTGGCCAGTCTTATCTTTCCAGTACTTGGCAAAGGCCACATTGAATTCCTGGTAGAGTTCGCGGGTCGGATCGTAGGAGACATTGAGCAGGGTGATCTCCTTGGGCTGGGCGGATGCGGACAAAACGCTGCCCATAACCAGGGTGATTAGTGAGAGGAACAGTTTTTTGAAAGACATGGGAATCTCCATTTGTAGAAGTCTATTTAGTTGGTTGCTCGTTGTAATGCTGGGGCGTCGGGGAGCGACCCGTTCCGGCTTTTCCCAAGGCCCCAGGTGGTCGCGTTGGGGAGTGATCCCTCCGGCCTTTCCCGATGCCCGGGCCTGCCACCGACGCCCAGCCCGACCCCCAGGCCCCGCGGCGCCATATAGAGGGCGCCGCGTCCCCAGTAAAGGCCTCCAGGGTCATCTCCCCTCCGCCTCATCTAAAAAGAGACCTGGAAGCGGTGGAAGAGGAGCTTCTCGGCTTTGCGATCAGCCCCTCTGGCAGCGCCGCCTTTGAACTGGGTCTGCTCGTAGTCGAGGTTGAACTTGGCGTTTTTGTTCAGGTGCCAATTGAGCCCAACCGACCAGGCCCTGGCCGAGCGGGCCGAGCGGTTAGGGTTGGCAAAAATGGGGTAAGCGTCTTTGTCGATGGAGAGCTGGTGGATGCGGGCGGCGATCTCAAAGGCGCCCCACTGGCCCTTGTCCAGATCGAAGGCGTTCTTGGGGGTCACACTCCGGTACGAAGAGGCCTCGCCGGTGAGCACATAGGAGACCGCCACCTGCCAGGAACTGTGCTGCAATTCGGCGGTGTCGGTCTTTCGGACCACCTCCTGTTTGGAAGTAGCATACTCCCCAAACAGGCCCAGGGGGCCGACATAGTAGTAGGCCTGCGGCGAGAGGCGCAGCCGGCTGCCCTCGGCCACCGTGGTATCGGTATAGGTGAAGAAACTCACCTGCCCCGGCGTCCGGTAGGTGGGCAAGGTCTCCCTTCCTGGTTGCCCAGGGTGCCGGCCAGACCCAGCCCCAGGTTCTTGAGCGGTGAGTCGGGGCTGTTCTTGAAGGGATGGGCAAAGAGGCGGAAGGCGCTGTCTGCCGAGCGGAAGGAGAACCCGACCTTGCTCGCGCTCACCACCGGGGCTTCTTTGGCTTTGGCTGTAGCAGCTTCCTGCTCCAGTTCTCGCAGCCGTTCCAGGACCTTCACCCGCTGGTCGAGGGCCTTATACAGGGAGTCCGGCACAGCGGCGCTGATGGGCTGCAGGGCGCCCAAGGCCAGAGACCCCAGGGCCGCGAACAGAGACAACCGGTGATTCTTCATAACATACCTCTGCGGTACTCTGGATACTTCCGGTCGTCCGGTCAGCCTGCCAGATAGACAGGCGAGAGGACCTCCAGGGGTCTGGTCGGCCGTGTTTGGGGTTATCAAAAATTGGGTTTGGAGCGATAGGGGCTAGCGGGTTGCAGGCGGCTTGTCGAGGCGCACCTTTTCCTTGCACTCGATCTGGACCACCTGGGAATCGTGGATGACGATCTCCACCGAGCCGTAACGGGTACCTCTGACGGCGCGGAGGATTTCCTGCTCGATCTCTCGTTCTTTGGGGGTTGGCAAGGCGCTCATAGCGTGGACTCTGTCAATTAGATCGTGTACAGGGGCACCACTTGCTTCTGCTCTTGGAGTTCCCTGGTCCGCTCGCAGACATCGGCGAGGGTGGTGTGATCGACGATATCAGAGATGGCATTGCGCACCTCCAGCATCAACTGCCGCAGGCCGCAGGTCGACTCATCCGGGCACGTACATCGCTCTGGAGCGGATTGGCTGGCGCAGCGGATGGGGGCCAGGGGGCCGTCGATCAGGCGGATGATTTCGCCCAGGGTGATCTGGTTGGCCGGCCGGTTGAGGGTGTACCCCCCGCCCGCTCCCCGGCGGCTGTGGAGAATGCCCGCGTTCTTGAGGGCGAAGAGGATCTGTTCGAGGAACTTGGCGGGGATATTCTCCTTGGTGGCCAGGGCTTGGGACTGGATGATCCCCTGGTCCGCATGCAGGGCCAGTTCGATGAGCGCCCGCAGCGCGTATTCGCCTTTTTTTGATAGTCTCATAAGTCAATCCATATAAATCCTACGGGAATAGTATAGATTTGATTTTTATACCTGTCAAGCGGAAGGGGTTATTTTTCTACGTTTGAGGGCATAACGATTTCAATAGCGATTCTAATAGGGAGAAAAACCGTATGCTTAGGCGACAAAAGAAGCTGGCGCGCATTGGGCTCAGTGCGGTAGCTCTGGTGGCTCTGCTGCGCTCTCCGCTGCACGCCGAAGAGACCCCGGTGGTGAAACCCGCCGGCAAGGAGACCAAACTGACCTTGGGTGGCCTGGTCCAGGCCCAAGGGGAGTTTGGGGATGCCGGCGACAGCCGTTTCCCCAAGGATAACCGATTTCTGCTGCGCCGCGCCCGCCCAATGGCCAGGGGAGCTTTGCCGAAGGCTTCGACTTCCGCGTGGAAGTGGAACTGGGCGGGACAGGCACTGCCCTGCGCGGCCAGATGACCGATGGGTACGGGCTGTGGAACCACCATCCTGGGCTGAGTATCCGGGCTGGGCAGTTCAAGACGCCCTTCGGGTACGAGCAACTGGCAGGGGACCCCACCCTTTTCACCCTTGAGCGCTCCCTGGTCAACGACCGCCTCACCCCGGGGCCGGCAGGTGGGCGTGCAGGTATCGGGCAGCCAATGGCAGAAACGCCTTTCCTATGCAGTGGGGCTGTTCAACGGCAATGGGGTCAACAACGGGGCCAATGACGGGGAGGACTTCCTCTATGTGGCCCGGCTCACCGGCATCCCCGGGCAGGGAAAAATGGGCGGCCGGGAATTCAAGTGGAGCGCCGGGGCCGGGGCCTACAGCTCAAAGGACGGGGGCGTGACCTTGGGCGGCCTGGGCTTTGACAGCGATGCCACCGGCACCAAGGACAATATCCTGATCGGCAAGCGCACGGGGCTGGGCGTGGATACCCAGGTCCACCTAGGGTCCTTTGATCTGTGGGTCGAATATCTGGGTGGCACCTTCGAGCCGGCCGGCGAGACCCCCACGGACGAACTCACGGCTGCCGGCAGCTATGCCCAGCTCTCGTATTTTGTGCGGCCCGGCAAAATACAGGCGGTGGTGAAGTACGAGACCTTTGACCCGAACACCGATCAGGACAACGACGACACCGCCACCATACTCGTGGGAGCGAACTATTACCTCAAGGGCGACGACCTCAAACTGCAACTCGATTACCAGCGCAGCGATGCCCCTGGTCTGAGCGATGGCGAGAACAAAGTGCTCGCCCGCCTGCAGGTGATCTTCTAATGCTGAAAGGAGAAACGACGATGCGTGCTTTCCGTCAGCTTGCCATTGCCCTGGTCCTGGCGCTGTGCCCCGTCCTCGCCACGGCCCAACCCGTAACCGTGTACGCTGCTGCCAGCCTTAGTGACGTGTTTCAAGACTTGGCGCAGCGCTTCAAGACCAGTGGGCAGGGGGAGATGACCCTGGTACCCGGCAGTTCTTCCTCCCTGGCCAAGCAGATCGAAAACGGGGCGCCGGCTGATCTATTTCTCTCTGCCAATATGGAGTGGATGACCCACCTCGACTCGCTTGGGCTGATCGAAAAAGAGACCTGCGCCGAGTTGCTGGGCAACACTCTGGTGGTCATCGCACCGGTCGGGGAGGTTTTTGCGGTGGAAGCCCGCAAGGGCTTTGACTTTGCCGGCGCTTTCAAGGGGCGGCTGGCCCTTGCCGATCCAGGCCACGTCCCCGCCGGGATCTACGCCAAGCAGGCCTTTGAGTGGCTGGGGTGGTGGGCAGCCGTGCAAGATCGACTGGCCCCGGCTGCCGACGTGCGCGCAGCCCTGGCCTACGTGGAGCGGGGGGAATGCGCTGCCGGCGTGGTGTACGCCACGGACGTGGCCCGCAGCGACAAGGTGAAGGTGCTGGCTACCCTGCCGGCCGAGGCCCACAAGCCCATTGTCTACCCGGTGGCCATCGTGAAGGGTCATCGCACTGGTAAAACGGTTCAGGCCCTGGCCTTCCTGCAGTCTCCGGAGGCGGCGAAGGTCTTTGAGCAGTACGGTTTTGCGGTCTTGAAAAAAGCGGCTCCTCCTGAAAAGGCTCCTCCTGAGGAGAAGAAGGCGCATTGACCCTGATCCCGGAAGAGCCCAGCGGTTTTCAATGCCAGTTGCGGCACGGCGCCCCATGCTGCCTGCAGCCCCCAGGCCCAACGCCAGCGCAAAGACGGGTAGCCGGTAAGGCGGATCTGGAAACGGAGTCTATCCCTAAGACTCATGAGGGTTATATTCTTTGAGGAGTTCGGCACCCTAATGAGGAGGTAATCTCCGGCATGATAGGAATTGCCAGCAGCACATGGGGAATGCTCGGCGTGGTCGTCGTCTATCTTGCGGCGTGTTCCGTCGCGCCCGGAGATGACCGGGTATCGCCCTCGCAAAAGGTCACCAAGGCCTCTATCGTCGAATTCGGCAATGACGGACAGCGGAAAGGAGTGGTCGCCGTGGATAAAGTTGTCAGGACTGAGGAGGAGTGGCGGAAGTTGCTGACCCCCGAACAGTTCGAGGTCGCCAGGCAGGAAGGCACCGAAAGGGCCTTTACGGGCGCGTACTGGGACAACCACGAGCAGGGGCTGTACCGATGCGTCTGCTGCGGCACCCCGCTCTTCCAGTCCGACACTAAATTCGACTCCGGTACTGGCTGGCCCAGCTTCTACGCGCCTATCGCGCCGGAGAACATCCAACTGAGGTCCGACAACTCGCTGGGGATGGGCCGCACCGAAATCCTCTGCAAGCGCTGCGACGCCCATCTCGGCCACGTCTTCGACGATGGTCCAAGGCCCACCGGCCTGCGCTACTGCATTAACTCTGCGGCCCTCACCTTTGTGGAGAAGGGCGCGGCTTCCGCTCCTCCGGATTCCGGCAGCACCCGGGAGACTGCTGTCCTGGGGGGCGGCTGTTTCTGGTGCCTCGAAGCAGTGTTTGAGGAACTGAAGGGCGTGGACAAGGTTGTTTCCGGCTATGCCGGCGGGAAAGTCCCCAACCCCACCTACGAGGAGGTCTGCACCGGAGAGACCGGCCACGCCGAGGTCGTCCAAGTGACCTTTGATCCGGCGGTCCTCTCCTATCAGGATCTATTACACGTCTATTTCACCATCCACGACCCGACCACCCTCAACCAGCAGGGGCCCGACATCGGCACCCAGTACCGGTCGGTGATCTTCTACCACAGTCCCGAGCAGCAGGTGGCCGCAGCACAGGTCATCCGCGAGATCACCGACAGCCATATCTGGAATCAGCCTTTGGTGACTGCCATCGCCCCCCTGGAGGCGTTCTATCCCGCCGAGGCCTATCACCAGCACTACTACCAACGCAATCCCAACCAGGGATACTGCCAGGCCATCATCGCGCCGAAGCTGGCAAAATTCCGCGCGAAGTTTATGGAGAAGTTGAGCCGGTAGGTACCGATGAAGATCCCTGCGCGCCGGCCCGCTCGGGAGGGATGCGGATGCTGACCCCCGAGGAATGGGAGGCGTTTTATCTCTCTTTGCAGGTGGGCCTGTGCTGCGTGCTGGTCAGCCTGCCGCCCGGGGTGCTGATCGGCTGGCTGCTAGCCCGCCGCGAGTTCCGGGGCAAATTGCTCATGGATGGGTTGTGCCACCTGCCCCTGGTACTGCCGCCGGTGGTGACCGGGTA
>CAMAVQ010000078.1 GCA_945861755.1 Gemmatimonas phototrophica | reverse complement strand
GTGCTCTGCTCCTCCGGATCGGCCGGCAGGGTGAAGAGCTTGGCGAAGAAACCCACCGCCAGCGAATGGCGCCAGAAGCCGTCGATGCTTTTCTCGTCTATTTTCTCGAAGAGCTGGCGAATCTGGCAGGCCAGCACGATCTCGCGCACGGTCCGCGCGCTGGCCAGCTGCACCGCTTTGTCGATGGTGGTAATCCGCGACTTGAAGCCATAGTAGGCGCTGTTGAGGATGCGCAGGATCACCGTGCGGGTCAGCACGTCGGGGGTGATCGCCTCGTCCCATTTTTTGGGGTTGTCCATGTCATCGAGGGCAGCCACCCGTTGCTGGGTCTCGGGCAGGGAGGGGAATTTGTTGACGGCTTCCAGGCGTTTCTCGATGCTTTCGGCCCGTTCTTCCGGGGTCAAGCCCATCAAGTCGTTCTCGGCAGTGGCGCCCGAGAGAACATTCTCGCGGATGAGGGGTTTGAAAAACGCCTCGGTGGCGTTCTGGCTCATGGTGGTGATGATGCCGAGGGTTTCCAGGCTGGAGCGGATCTTGGCGTAGAGGGGATTGGCCAGGGCGGCCGGTTCGAGCACCAGGACCACCCGCACCCGCTTGCACAACATGCGAGCCAGCGTCCAGGCGTTGCCCTGGAGGCCTGGGCCGATCATGATCAGCTTGACGCTGTAGCGGTACTTGCGCAACGCCAGGGCGATCTCGGGACTGTTCTTGCACACCGCATACTTGATGGCCTCGACCCCGGAAAGAGCGAGATTTTCCTGGCGCAGGGTCTGCAAGAAAGCCGCCAGGTGTGGTTTGCGCTCGATCTTGTCGGCAATGATGACGATGGGATTTTCGGCTTGTGGCTGGCCTTCGGCTGCGGTAGGACGGAGCATATGGTGCTTGCTTTCGCCTGAAATTGCCCAGTTTCTGAAAATTTTGATTGAGCAGAGTGGCAGAGTGATAGAGAAACGGAATTAAAGGAAAAACTAACCAAAACGCAACCGCAGCGCAAAAAACAAACCCCCAGGCGCTCCAACGGGAACACCCGGGGATGGGAGAAAGGGGGAAGTATCGGGGTATCAGGCGCTTTCGGGCATTAGTTCCCCAGAAAACTGGCCGTTTTCCTTAAACGCGTCCATCGCCCCGTACTCGTGTAATTTGTTGCGCAGGGTGCGGGTGCTGATGGCCAGTTTGGTGGCGGCCTCGGTGCGGTTGCCCTGGCAGGCTTCCAGGGTCTTCATGATCAGGCGGCGCTCCATTTCGGCGACGGTCATGCCCACCTGGAGCCCATCCTCCTTGGCTGCCGGGTAGGGGGTGGCGGTCAGCTTGCGGGGGAAGTCCTCGGGGACCAGGACCGGGCCGCGGGTCACCACCACCGCCCGCTCGATATAGTTCTCCAACTCGCGGATATTGCCTGGCCAGTCGTAGTTCATCAGCAATTCGTCCGCCTTGTGGGAGAGGCCCTCGATCTGTTTGCCGTTTTCCTGGCTGAAACGCGCCGTGAAGAATTTGACCAGAGCCGGGATGTCCTCCTTGCGTTCGCGCAGGGAGGGAAGCGGGATATCGATGACGTTGAGGCGGTAGTAGAGATCCTCGCGGAAGGTACCTTCCTCCACCTCTTTCTGCAGATCCCGGTTGGTGGTGGCGAGGATACGCACGTCCACCTTGATGGTCTGGGTGCTGCCGATGCGCTCGAACTCGCGCTCCTGGAGGACCCGCAGCAGTTTGGCCTGCAGCCCCAGGTCGATCTCGCTGATCTCGTCGAGGAGCAGGGTGCCGCCGTCGGCCATCTCGAAGCGCCCCCGGGTCTGTTTGATGGCCCCGGTGAAAGCACCTTTCTCGTGCCCAAAAAGCTCGCTCTCCATCAGGTCCTTGGGCAGGGCGGCGCAGTTGAGGCGGATGAAGGGCCCGTTGCGCCGGGCACTGCTGTAGTGCAGGGCGCGGGCCACCAACTCCTTGCCGGTGCCACTTTCGCCGGTGATCAACACGGTGGCCCGGGTATCCGCCACCGTTCTGATGAGGTCGCGCACCTGCTCCATGTTGCGGCTTTTGCCGATCATTTCTGACTTGTCGTGTAATTCGGAGCGCAGTCGGCGGTTTTCTCGTTTGGTCTCCTGATGCTCCAGGGCGCGTTCCACGACAATTTCCAGCTCGGCTACGGTGGAGTCTGAGCCCTTCTGGATATAGCTGTAGGCACCCTTCTGCATGGCCTCCACCGCGTTGGCAATGCTGGCGTGGGCGGTGATCATGACGACGATGGTTTCTGGCGCCCGAGTGCGGATGGCTTCCAACAATTCAAGGCCGTCCATGCCGGGCATCTTGATGTCGGAAAGGACCAGGTCGTAATCGCCGTCCTCGAGTTTGGCCAGCGCCGAGCGCGCCTCGGGGGCGGTGCCCACTTCGTACCCCTTGCGGGTGAGGGTCAGTTCGGTCATCTCGCGGACATAGGAGTCGTCGTCGACCACCAGAATGCGCTTGTTCGCCATGATGTCGTGCCTCGTTAAGAGTTATGAGGTATGGAAACGGTAAAACAAGTGCCCTTGCCCGGCTCGCTCTCCACCGTGATGAGGCCACCGTGGGCCTCGATGATCTTCTTGGAGGTGACCAGCCCCAGGCCGGTGCCGTCCTCCTTGGTGGTGAAGAAGGGGGTGAAGAGCTTTTGCTGGACTTCGGAGCTCATGCCCATCCCCTGGTCGCGGACGGTGAGCCGAATCTGGGCAGGGTCGGGAGTGTGGGTCAAAAGGCCGATGGCGATGGTGCCCCCGCGGGGGGACATCGCCTGAGTGGCGTTGTGGAGCAGGTTGAGAATAACTTGTTGGAACTGCTCTGGATCGATGGCACAGTCCAGGGGAAACTCCGGGTAAAGACGCTGCAGCGAAATGTTTTCGTGGCGGCGTTCTAGATCGATCTCAAAAAAGGCGGTGGCTTCTTCAACCACTTCCACGATGTTCACCGGGCGGGTGTTGAGGGTCAGGGGGCGAGTGTAGCTGAGCAGACTGGAGACAATGCGGTTGAGTCTGGCGACGCCCTCGGTGATCTTGCGGGCCAGGCGGCGGCGGGGATCGTCGGCAGCCAAGTCGCGTTCGAGTAGGGTGGCGAACCCGGCGATGCCCCCCAGCGGGTTGCGAATCTCGTGGGCCACGGTGGCGGCCATCTCACCCAGGGCGGCCAGGGTGTGCATGCGTTGCACCTGGGCCTCCAGGCGTTTGACCTCGGTCAGGTCGTTGAAGACCTCGACCGCTCCCAACACGTTGCCTTCGGCATCGCGGACCAGGGCGGTGCTGAAACCCAGGGGGATGGTCCGCCCGTTTTCTAACTGAAGATTTTTTTCCCGATTGGTGAGGCTCTGAAAGGTTTCGAGGGTGTGGAGTACCGACAATTCGCGGCCGGCATCCAGGCCAATCACCTGGGCATAGGGGTAACCCTGCACCTCCTGCTGGGCGAGGCCGGTGATCTCTTCGGCGGCCTGGTTGAAGAGGGTGATGTTGCCCTCCAAGTCCACCACCAGCACCCCGCCGCTCATACTCTCCAGAATATTGTTCAGGTAGTTGCTGACCCGGTCCTTCTCTTCGAGGCTCTTGCGGAGTTCGTGGTTGGTCTCTTCCAGCTTGATGTTGAGATACTCGAACTGTTCCTCGAGCTGCCGGTAGGCCTCCATGTACTTGCGGGTGGTCTCATTGAAGAGGATGTATGAATCGGTGAACGCCTCTTCGAGCTGGCTAGAGGAGCGGCCCAGGTCCAGGACGTGTTCGGTGACCGGTTCGGCGGTGTCCATAAGCTCTCTTCCGACTAAGGGCCGTTCAGGCGGGAAAGCGGAAAACGCGGGCCGCGCAGCCGGATGCCCCGGCGTTGGAGTAGGTTTTGGTTGGCCTGCTCCGTCTCCAGCAGGGCGCCGAGCTGACCGCTGAGGTCCTTGCTGCGCACCTTGGACTGGGGGGTAGAAGACTGCTGGCCGCAACGGGCAATGCCTTCCTGCAATACCCTGGCCAACTCCAGCTCCTTCCTCAGTAAGGGCACCAGCACTGCCGGCCCGCCGCCTTGTGCTAGGCTTTGGCTCACCTGGGCCGCAAGACCGTTGAGGATTTCGCATAGCCCCGAAAGCTCATCCCAAGGAGAAAGTGCTTCCAGTGGGACGACTATCGCTTGAGGGGGCAGGGGTTGGGCCATCACAGAACTCGCGTGAGAGGACGGGACGGAAGGGGACAAGCAAAAGAAATGCCTCAAGGATGGGAGAGGCATTGAGGAGTGGTTCTATCGCACTATAGATATTGGCACTTAGTATTTCGCAGTCTCTATGGCGGGGAAGTGGGAAGAACCACCGCACCACAGAGGAGAGAAATAATTTCCCGATTTTGGCGGAATTTATTTCTCTCACCGAATATAGTCAGGAGCTGGCCTGGCCAGCAAGTAGTTTTTACCCGGAGCCGGGGAGGCTCAGGGGGGTGTGGACAGGGTGGAGTGACGGCGGAAATGCCGGAGCCGTTCGTCCTTTGAATAAACCGTCCATTTGGGCAGCGCCCTGATTGGGGGTGCCGGCAGCACTGAGGGTTGGGTCTGGATCGCGGCTGCAGTCTGCTCGATGTGCTGCCAGTGGCGCCGCAGGGCGCGCACCCCCTGGATCATCAACCCGAGGGAAATCAATCCCAGAGAAAAGATGCCGAAGCCGATGGCGGCTAGGTAAAGGAGATAGCTGGTCCGGCTCAGGAGGGCACCCAAGCCCAAGAGCCCGACCAGGAAGAGCAACAGGCCCAGGGCAGACCGGCGATAATCTCGCCAAAAACTGTGTTGCTGATCTCGCAACGCACTGAGGGTCTGGGCCGAGGCTGCCCGGTCCAGATGGGGACCCTGCAGGAGCTGGCGCACCCGAGCTGCGGCTTTCTGGTACCCTTCCACCAAGCCCAGCAGCCCAGAAACCACCAGGGCCGTCCCCAGCACCAGACCGAGGATGCCTTCCCCGAGCACCGGTATGGAGGCCGGGTGCTCGGGGTGGAGGCCTAGGTTGAGAAGGATCTGGCTGCCGCAGAGCAGGAGGCTACCGGCGGCGAAGGCAAGGGTGAAGCGGTTCATCTGGTACCCAGAAGGTTTCAGGGTTGGCGGTTCAGGGATCTACTTGGGGAATAGTCACGGCGATGTGGTCCAGGGAATAATCCAACAGAGCCCCGACGGTGGGGTTCTGGCCTTCGGTACTGGTCTCTGGGGCCGCGTCGTGGGCATGGCTGTTGATATGCCGGGCCCTGATCGACAGCGCGCGACAGGCGATATAGGCGTTGTGGGTTTTTTCGAGCTTAAAATCGACGCCGCGGGCGAACATGGACTTCTCGACTTCGTTCATGTAAAACTCCTCTGAGGTGGCTGGCTGCAGGGGTGACCGAATTGAGATAGTATACTCGCCACTCCCTTAGTGAGCAAGATCCGCGCCATAGACTTGTTCACCGGCGGGGATTGGAATGGGAAGGCGATTCTGCGGTGGTGGCAAGGGGCAGACATAGGTGCTGTTGTAAGCGCAGTACGGATTATAACTCATATTGAAATCTATTAGATACTGACCATTCCCCAGGCCAACGACCGGGACATAGCGGCCCCCGCCATAGGTCTGGACGCTGTTGGTGGCGTCTTTGAAAAAGACCTCGAGGTCGCCGTTTTCTAGGCTGCGATAAACCTCTAGCCAGAAGGCTTTTCCCTGGCAATGGACTTGTAGGCGGCCAAATCTTTCCATCGGCAAGGCCTGGCCTTGGTTGGTCGTGGGCACCGAGATCTGCTGGCGGCGCCCGTAGAGCGACAACTCGCCGATGAGGCGAAAGTGAGGGTCGGGCGCAAAATAGGACAGCCCGGTGAAGGAAGCCCGCACCTGGACCGGGAGCGGCGAGTTCGGATCATGGCGCAATAGACTATCCTTGAGGGCGCGGACATGCAGATACTGGCCGGCGAGGGAATCGGTCGGGCTGGTGGTTCTGGGGGCGGCCCCGGAGGGAAGGACAAGGCCCAGGAGCGCTGCGCAGACCCAGCGCAACAAGCGGCACACTGCGGACCTCGCGGTTGACGGAGAGAAGGGGGTGAGGTATCTTGGCAAACTCTGACCATATAAAAGCACCTCAGTGTAAAAAAAGCAACGGCGGGCACGAGGGCGTCTACTAGAAGGAGAAGGCTCCATGAAAGAAACGAGACTCAGTCAAAAGCAAGCAGGCAGCGCCGCCGCCATTCAGCGCGCCCTCGATGAATTGGCAACCACCGGCGGCCGACTGGTGTTGCCGGAGATGGATCTGGAACTGGACCGCAGCCTGCGCCTGCACTCGGGCGTAGAGCTGGTGGGCCAGGGGCCGACGACGGTGCTGCGCAAGGGGCCGGGCCGGGTGTACCCCCTTTCCGGGTACCATAACTACGGCATGGCCGATGTGCCCCTCGTCGATGCCAGTGGCCTGGAGGTGGGCATGACCGTCTCCATCCACGACAACCGCACGCACGGCGGCTTTTACGAGACCTTTGCCACCATTACCTGGATCGAGGACAACTGGGTGGGCCTCGATCACGGCATCGAGGCGGACTACAGCGGCAGCGAGCAGCCCTGCTTGACCACGGTTTATCCGCTGGTCTGGGGCAACTACGTGCGCGGCGCGGCCCTGCGCGACCTGCATCTGGAGGGCAACCGGGCGGCCAACGCCAAGGGCATGGGGGGGTGTCGCGGGGCAGCGGTGTACTTCGGCAACAGCCGGGACCTGGAAATCACCGGGGTCAGTGAGCGCGACTACTTCGGCGAAGGGCTGGGTTTTCAGATGTGCCGCGACGTGCGGGTCCTCCATTGTCGTTTCGACGAAAACACCGGCAACGGCCTGCACCCGGGGGCCGGCAGCACCAATGCCCTGCTGGAGGATTGTGTCGGGGAGGGCAACGGTCGCAGCGGTTTCTTCTTTTGTGTACGCGCCAACCACATCACCGTGCGCCGAGGTATTTTCAGGGGCAATCAGCTGGGGATTTCCATTGGCACCCGCGACTGTTACAACCTGGTCGAGGACTGCGAGGTGGAGGCCAACCGGGGCGCCGGCATCCTGGTGCGCCAGGGGTCGCACCCCGTCGAGGTGCATTCCTGTCTGATCCGGCGTTGCCGCATCGAGGGCAATGCCCTGCAGGAGGGCCAGGGGCAGGTGGAGATCTGGGGCGAGGCCCATGACTTGATCTTCGCCGACAACCGGATCGGCGGGGGCAAGGCCGGGGTATGGGTACACGAAAATGCCCGGTCGATTTATCTAGACAACAACCACTACCACCTTTGCCATCCAGAGGTGGTCGCCGGCCCGCTGGGACTGCGCTACAGTATGCCGCAGTTCGAGCATGGGTACGGCACGGCCGGGGAGTCGGCGTTCAGGCATCTGGAGCGCACGAGTTTGTTTCCCCACTGAAGGGGCGTCGGGGGCAACGCCCCATACGTTGGGGCGTTGCATGCCACTCCGGCCTTTCCCGAGTCCCGAGCCTGCCGCCGACGCCCCACTCTGCCCCCAGGCTCTTTCCCGACCACCACTCCCCCAGTAAAGACCTCCGGGGTCATCTCCCCGCCGCCTGCCACGACTTGACGGGCTAGTGGTGAAATAGCCGCACGCCCGAATTCACCATCACCATCCCGTACTCGTCGGCAGCGGCGATCACCAGGTCGTCGCGCAGCGAGCCGCCGGCCTGCACCACGTACCCCACGCCGCTGCGCCGCGCCCGGTCCAGGCTGTCGCGGAAGGGGAAGTAGGCGTCGGAGCTGAGGGCGACACCCTGCAGCCCGTCGAGCCAGGTGCGCTTCTCTTGGGCCGTCAGGCGCACCGGCACCTGGGCGAAGCTGGACTCCCAGGCCTGCAGCTCCTGCGGGGTGGCATCCTCCTGCAGGTACAGATCGATGGCGTTGATACGCTCGGCGCGTTTGAGCCCCTTGCGGAATTTCAGTTCCAGCACTCTGGGGTGCTGCCGCAAGTACCAGAGGTCGGCCTTGGCCGCGGCCAGGCGCACGCAGTGGACGCGGGACTGCTGGCCGGCGCCGATGCCGATGGCCTGGCCGTCCAGGGCTAGGCCCACCGAATTGGACTGGGTGTATTTGATGGCCAGGGTGGCCACCACTAGGTCTCGCCGGGCGGAGTCGGGCAGGTCGCGGCGCCGGGTCACCACCTTGGTGAGGAACACTTCATCGGGCACAAAGAGATTGCGCGGCTGTTCCAGGGCCAGGCCAAAGACCTCGCGCAGTTCCTGTGGCTCGGGGGTGTAGCCGGGGTCGATCTCGATGATTCGATATTCCCCGTCCTTTTTCCCCTTGAGGATCTCCAGGGCTTCCGCCTCATAGCCGGGGGCGATGACTCCATCGGAGACCTCGCGCCGGAGGATGCGGGCGGTGGGTACGTCCACGGTATCGCTGAGGGCGACCCAGTCGCCGAAGGAGGCCAAGGGGTCGGCGCCCCGCGCCCGCAGGTAGGCCGTGGCCAGGGGCGAGAGGTCTTCATCCTTGGCGAAGTAGGCGGCGCGCAGTCGCTCGTCGAGGGGCACGGCTACGGCGGCGCCGGCCGGGCTGACGTGTTTGAAGGAGGCGGCCGCCGGCAGTGCGAGGGCCTGGCGCAATTCGCGCACCAGTTGCCACGAATTGAGGGCGTCGAGCAGATTGATATAGCTGGGCGATCCATTGAGAATCTGTATGGGCAGGGGGCCGCCGTCGCGGCGGAAACAGCGGGCCGGGGCCTGATGGGGATTGCAGCCGTAGCGCATGTTGAGCTGGTCTGACATGGCGGCTCCAGAGGGTGAACGCCGGTTGACAAAGGTAAGGGGGCTGATTATTATGGTTCTCTTTAACTGAGTATAGATTCGCCAAAATGGATCTCCCCTGCAAGGCGGTGAATTATGTTCGCTGGATGTCACACGGCCCTGATTACCCCCATGCGCGAGGACGGCAGCATCGATTACGCCGGTCTCGAAAAGCTGATCGAATTCCAGCTTGCCAGCCGCATCCGTGGGGTGCTGGCTGTGGGTACCACCGGCGAAAGCCCCACCCTGTTCTGGGAGGAGCACAACGACGTGGTGGAGCGCACCTGCAAGCAGGCCAAGGGGCGGGCGCTGACCATTGCCGGCACCGGCAGCAACTCTACCCGCGAAACCCTGGCCGGCACCGCCCACGCCGCCCATGCGGGTGCCGAGGTGGCGCTGCTGGTCGATCCGTACTACAACGGCCCCAGCTCCCTGGAGATCCGGCGCGAATACGTGGAGCCGGTGGCCCGCGAATTTCCGCAGATGCAGCTTATCCCCTATATCATTCCGGGTCGCAGCGGCACCATGATGCACCCCGAGGATCTGGCCATCCTGGCCGGCCAGTATCCCAATGTCTCCTCCGTCAAAGAGGCCACGGGAAATCTTGAGAACATGGCCAAGACCCGCCGGCTCTGCGGCGAGCAGTTCGCCATCCTTTCGGGGGACGACGACAAGACCGTGGAGATGATGAAGAGTCCCCAGATCAAGGCCTGTGGCGTGATCTCGGTGGCTTCCAACGTGATCCCCGGACCCATCCAGCGCCTCACCGAATTACTCAATGCCGGGGACACGGCCGCGGCTGACAAACTGGCCACCGCTCTGCAGCCCATCTTTGGGATCGTCACTGTGGTAACCACCGAGCAGTCGCCCCGGGGACCGGTGCAGTGCAAAGCCCGCAACCCGCTGGCCATCAAGACCCTGATGAACCTGCTGGGCATGCCGGCCGGGCCCTGCCGCCGGCCCCTGGGCAAGATGACCCGGGCCGGTCTCGAGGTGGTGGTTGCGGCCACCCGCAAGACCCAGCAACTGGACCCGGCGGTATTGGCGCCGGTGGCTGAGTTCTTCGGCGTCGACATCGAAGCCCGCCTGGCGGACACCCGCCTGGTAGAACGCCTGACCTATTCGTCGTACTGAGGGAAAGATCATGATCGGAACGATCGTCTGCGGGTTGGGTGGCCAGATGGGGCAGCGCCTTGCCAATCTCATCTGCCAAAGCGATGACCTAGAGCTGGTGGGCGCCACCGAGCGGGCCGGTAGCCCGCTCTTGGGCCGGGATATCGGGGAGGTTTGCGGCGGGGCGGCCACTGGCCGCCAGGTGAGCGGCGACCTGAGTCAGATCATCAGCGGGGCCCAAGTGGTGATCGATTTCACCATGCCCGAGGCCACCCTAGCCCACAGCGCGGTCTGCGCCAGCGCCGGGGTGGCGATGGTGGTGGGTACCACGGGCATGAAGCCCGAACAATTGGACCAGTTCAAACGGGCAGTGCAGCCCATCCCCTGCGTAATGGCCCCCAACTACAGTACCGCCATGAACGTGCTCTTTAAGTTGGTGGAAGAGGCGGCGCGAATTCTGGGGGACGATTACGACGTGGAACTAGTCGAGGCGCACCATCACCTGAAGGTCGATGCACCCAGCGGCTCGGCGTTGCGTCTGGCCGAGGCCGCAGCCCGCGGCCTGGGGCGCAACCTGGCCGAGGTAGCGGTGTACGGGCGGCAGGGGCAGGTGGGCAAACGCACCCAGAAGGAGATCGGCATCCACGCCATCCGGGCCGGCGACATTGCCGGCGACCACACGGTGATGTTCGCCACCCCTGGCGAGTACATTGAGCTGCGACACCATGCCACCAGCCGCGATGCCTTTGCGCGGGGCGCACTGCGGGCAGCGCGCTTTGCCGTTCAGGCCAAACCGGGGTTCTATGATATGGGGAATGTGCTGGGGATCAGCTGATCAGGTAGGTCGGCCGGTGTTGGGACCCAGATAGCCGGGCCGCATGGTCTGGATCTTGTCCCGCAGGCGGGCGGCCTCCTCAAAGTTCTCGGCCTCCACCGCGATGCGCAGATCTCGTTCCAACTGTTCGCGCTGAGACAGGGGCCGCTCTTTTTCTAGTTCCTCCTGCCACTCGCGCAGGAAGGTCAGTTCGGGCAGATCTTCCTCGCCCCCTTCTCCCTCCCACTCCTCGACGAAACTCTCGATACGTTCCAGCCCTTCGCGAATCAACTGCAGGGCGCCCGGGTAGTCTTTCCGGTCCAGCGCCTGCATGCCCCTAGCGCGGGTCTGCATCATGATCGCGTGGGGGTAGTATTGTTCGAAGTACCATTTGACTTCGTCGTTGTCGGCGTAGTTCTGGACCAGGGCGAAGATTTCTAGGTTATGGGCGGTGTCCTGCTCGACCCCGGCGTAATCCTCCAGATGAAAGAGACTGAGGTAGCGGTAGTAATACTGCCAAGCCTCCTGAAAGAGATCCTCGCAGGCGTCCTCGTCGATGGCGAATTCCTCTTCCTCCTGACTGCCGAAACGCTGGTGCTCTTCGAGCATGGCGGCATAGTGGTCGAGCAGCGACTCGTGGCCGTACGGGCGCTGGCCGTCGGGTCGGCCCTCGACCTCCAGTTGCAAAATGCCCATGTCGATGCGGATCTGGATTTTGTCTTCTCCGTCCTGGGTCTTGATGCGGCGCGCGGAGAATTCGTCCGGATTGAATGGCCACTCGCTGAGCAGATCGCCGATGTCTTTTTCCATCGCTGGACTCTCGCAGAAAATTAAATCGGAATATAGGCTAAAATAGAGCCAGGCGCTACCGGTGCCGCAAGCGCACGCTGAGGGCGATTGCCCCGCAGAGCAGGAGGAAGAGGGCACCGGCCAGCAGGAGAACACGACGCCAGTCCACCGGGCTCTCGACCCGCAGCCCCAGCGTTTTTTCGGGCGCCTCGATGCGGTGTTTGCCGGCTAGGCCGGAGGCATTGAGGCGAAATTCGTACTCGCCCTGCAGGGTGGTGGGGGCGTGCAACCTCAAGCCGACCCGGATCCTGTCGCCGGCGGGGAGCAGGGGCAAAGTGTCGGGCTCCACCTGAGCGCTCCAGCCGGTGGGCAGGGAGGTGGAAAGCACTACCTCCCGCAATTCGAGGGAACCGGTGTTGGCCAGGTGCACTGCAAAGCGGCCGGTTTCGCCCGGCGCGATCTCCTGGGTGCGGGACTCGGTCAACATCTCGAGTTCGCCGGTGCCTCGCAGCACCAGTTCGAAGGCCGCATTACTGCCCTTGAGGGCCGTCAGCACCGCGCGTGAAAGCGGTTGATCGCCGCGGTGGCGCTGCTGCTGGACCAGTTCTGGGTACGCCTCCTGGTCGAGGGCCAAGACGTAGAACTCGAGGGGCCGGTCGAGGTAGAGGGGGTTGAGATTCTCGGACAACTGCAGCTCGAGGGTGAGCGCCCGACGGGTGGCCTGAGGACTGAATTTGACCTGGTCTATTTCGGCTTCGGTGGTCGGGTCGAGAAACAGGGCGCTGATCCCGTCGGGCAGATTGACCGCCGCCAGGCGGAAGGTGGCTTGATCCTCTGCCAAGAATTCTAGGATCAGCGGGTAGCTGACTTTGCTGTTGAGTTCGCCCTCCCTAGAGAAGTGGGGTGCGGTGATCAGCGGCAGGTTCTGGAGGGCCTCCCGCCGCAGAGCGATGTAGGAACTCTCGGTGCGCCCGTCCGGCAGCTGCAGCCAGACCACCACCGCCTGGCAGTCTTCGAGCAGCGAAAACTTGAGGGTCTGGCGTTCGCCCATCTGCAGCCGAGGCACCCGGAGTTGATATGGTTCGGCGAGGATCAGGCCATCCGGGTTTTTGAGGGAGACCACCAGATCCTGTAGGCTGAGCATGGCCTCGATCTGTTCGGGGGTCTGCTGGGGGTTAAGGGTGAGGGCCTGGGCCATTTCTGAGGTGTTCTCGATGGTGATTTCCACCTCGCGGCGGTCGGCGGTGGTGCGGTACTTCCTGGCCTCGAGGATGGAGATGTGGGTGGCGTCGCGGAGAAAGAAAAGCCGGGTCTCCTCCAGAGAGAGCACTGCCTGATCGTAGGCCAGCTGGGCCAGCTGGGAGGTGTTCTGGGCTTGGTTGAGCTGGTCGCCGGTGCTGATGTGCTGGGCGTAGAGGTCGCGGATTTCATCGTATTCGCCCTGATGGATCTGCAGCTCTAGCTCTTTGCGTTCCACCTCCCACTGGGCGTTGCGCATCTTGATAGCGTAGAGGCGTTGTTCCTTGGTGCGCAGGTCCCTGGCCCAGAGCAGAGCCGGGAGCAGCAGGAGCAAGGTGAGGAGGACCGCGCGGCGCATGGCTAGTTGCGGGCCAGCCGGAGGCTGACCAGACCCAGAGCGCCTACCAGCACCACCAGGGCGCCGGCCAGCAGGAGATTGAAGGTCCAGTCAGTGGGGGTGCTGAGGTGGACGGTGAGGTGCTCCTCGGGAGCCTCGATATGCTGCTCGCCGACCTGGCCTTGGGCGCTGATGAGAAAATCGTGGTCTCCCGCCCCCAGTTTGGCTGCCGGCTGCGCCAGCAGGTGCAGGGAGAGGCGCTGTCCGGGATTGAGGAGGAGGATCAGCTCTGGGGCCACCGTGCTTTCCCAGCCCTGGGGCCCGAGGAAGAGGGCACGGATGTCGCGCACCGGCACGCTGCCCCGATTGAGGATCTCGATGTTCAACGCGGCGGTTTCCCCTACCCCTAGTTCCAGGACATGGCTGTCGACCAGTAGGTCGAGGCGCCCCATGCCCTTGGGGGTCAGCTCCAGCCGGGCGTAGTGGGCGTTGAGCTTGCGCACCTCCGTTTCGGGGATGGGCTGGCCGTCGTACTGCGCCTGCAGGGCATTGATGCGGGCATACTCCGCCGGCTCGGTGACCAGGGCGAAAAACGCGCGGGGCTGACCGACCAGCTGCGGCTCCAGGGAGGTGGGCAGGCCGATCTCCAGGGAGAGCCGGGCCTTGGTTGCCTGGTCGGCGAATTTCACTTGGCTTACCTTGACCCCTTGGTCCGCAAAAGTGCCTTCGCAGCGGGGGGGCAGGCCCACCAGGGCCAGGGCAAAACTCTGTTCCGCCGCTGCGGGGCGTTCTAGGGCCAGGTCGTAGAGCGCCTCCTGGCCCAGTTCGCCGACCTGGGAGGCCTGAGCTGCGGCGATGGCCGGCAGGGCGCGGGTGGTGTTCCGGGCGAAAAGGATGGGTTGCTGCTCGCGCACGTCCAGATAGTGGAGGGAGACGACCAGGTCGTCGACCTCCTGCAGGAGGTGGAAGGTGAGGATTTGCCGCTCGCCCATCTCAAGCGAGGAGACGCGCAGCTCGTAGGGTTCGCCAATAATCGGTCCCTTCATCAGGGATACATAGATGTTCTCCACCCGCAGCAGGGTGCGGGCCTCCTCTGGGGTGAGGGCGGGGTTGACCAGCAGGATGTTGTGCAGCTCTGCCTGGTTTTCCAGGACGATATCCACCATGCTTCTGCCTTCGGGGGAGGTGTACTTGCGGGCCTCGGCCACGATCAGGTGGATGGCGTTCTTGAGCAGCTCGAGTTTGGTTTCCTCTAACAAGATTTCGGCTTTGTCGTAGTTGAGCTGGGCCTCCTGAAAGGTGTGGCGCAATTGCTGATACTTTCTATTCGAAAGGAAGCCCTTGTCGCGCAGGTCCTGGGCCGCCTGCAGATCCCGGCGATGGCTTTCGAGGAGGGCTCGGCGCTGTTCGAGCAGGAGCTGGCGTTCCTGGACCCTCAGGCGTTGGAGCTGCTGCTCCCGGGTGAGGGTGGGCTCGGCGGCAGGCCCAGACGAGGCGCCGGTCAGTACCAGCAAGAGGGCGCAGAGAAGGGTGGTCCTCATTCGAGGTATCCCGTGAGGCGGCGCAGCTGGGCCTGCCGGTGGAGGGCGTTTTCCTGGGCGTTGAGCAGCGTGTCCTGGGCGGCAAAATACTGGGTGCGCACCTGTTCGAGCAGGCTCTCGTCGGCCTGCCCCTTTTCTTTGAGGATCTGGTGGATCTCCAGCCGGCGGCGGGTAATGCTCACCCGTTGCTGTTGGAGTTCCTGCTGCCCTAGAGATTCGCCCAGCGCCTGAAGGGCCTGGCGCACCTGTAACTCCACTGCGGAGCGGGCGTCCTGCAACTGGATTTCGAGCTGGCGAAGTCGGGCTTTCTCGCGCATCCGGTGCCCAAGGCTGGCCCCCCCCTCAAAGAGGGGCAGGCGGGCTTCCAGGCGGGCAAACCAACGGCGCTCACCTTCTGGTTTGCCTGGGAACTGGTGCTGGAGCAGGCGGTATTGGGAGCCCAGGTTCATCCCCCAGGTCCGGCCCTCCCTGTCGAGGCTGAGTTGGGTTTGGTTCCGCCCCTGCCCTAGGCCGGCAGCCAACGACAAATCGGGACTGTATTCCCAGTACACTTCGTTGGTGATGCGACGCTGTTCGCCCACCAGCTGGCCGAGCAGGGAAATCTCCACATCGGTATTCAGGGCCAGCTGCACTGCCGCGTCCTGGTCTGGCAAAAAGAGACGCGGGGTGGGTGCCAGCCTGACCTGGGCGGTATCGAGGGGTTGGCCGATCAGGCGGAGCAGTTCGAGCTGGTGGTTGCGGCGCCGGCGTTCGAGGCCATTGATGGCCAGGTCCTCGTCGAGCACGTTCAACTCGGCGCTGAGTTTTTCCTCCTCGGTGGCCAGCCGGTGTTCGTAGCGGGCCAGCTGCTGGGTCAGCTGGCCCTGAAAACCCTCACGCGATTGCCGGCGGCTGGCCAGTTGTTCCTCTTGGAGTAGGATCAGTTGAAAGACCTCCCACACCCGCGAAAGCAAGGTGTAGACCTGGCCCTGGTAGGCGTACATGGCCTGGCGCAGGTCCTCCCGCAGCTGGATGTCCTGAAGAGCGTCGGGGCCGAATTCGAAGAGCCGCTGGGAAAAGCGCAACTGGGCGTTGGACTGGTCTTGGGTGGGGTGCCAGTCGATGCGGCTGCTGTCCTCCGCCGCCAGGCGGGTGGTCAGATCCAGATGGGGCAGGAAGCGGGAGCGCACCTGCAGGCGCTCACCCTTGACCTGAGCGATCTGTTCCCGGGCCTGCAGCAACGCCCGGTTGTGCTGCATGGCGGCATCCAGGCAATAGGCCAGGGTGAGGGGCTGAGGGTCTGCCCACCCGGGGGTCAGCAAAGACCAGAACGCCAAGATGCCCAGGTAATACGCCATCATTAGTTATTAAAGGGCCGTTGAGAAAAGAGAGGTGAGGGTAGGATAGCGGTGATGGAGACCAATGTCAAGGTAGGTGGTGCAAAACAAGGGAGGTGGTGCAAAACTTGGAATTTGCCGCTACCACAGCTATATTTGAAAATCTAAGTTGCGGTGAACTGGGGCAGATTGCCGCGGTAGTCGCCCTTTCTTTGTCTATGGTCTATGGGTAAGCTGCTCAACGATGGGATGTCCCATCTCCAGGCTCAGAGCCATATCCCGCTGAATACCTGGCGGAAATGGTGCGAGCTGCTCAAGATGAATCCCCGCGAAGTGGTGAGGGTGTGGGACCAGATTTGTTATCCCATCATGATCGCCACCTCCAAGTTGCCGGAAATCACCTATATCCTACAGATGCGGACCCACCGGCCAGAGGTGGATATCAAGGGTTTCAAGGAAGAGACCGCCCGGGTCCTGCACTTCATCACCTTTCTCTACAACCTCAAAGACGAGCGCCTGACCCAGGGCAAGATCAAGACCAATCTGCTCAAATTCTACCGCCTGATCAGCCTCCAACCCGACGGCAATCCCCCCTTCGGTTTCAGCCACCGCATCATCCGCCAGCTCTGCGCGGTGGTGTTGATCTCAAAAGTCCTCAAGGGCAATAACGTCACCCTCAGCGGCGTGTTCAACCTTTTGGGCGAGAAACAGGGGGATATGGAAAGGCTGAAGGGCGCCAGTCTCAAGGCGATGCAGGGAGAGCCCTATGCCGAGGTCGTCCGCGACTGCCTGGAGGACGACGGCCAGCCTCCCGAGGAGGAACCCGCCGAGGAGGAGACCCCCAGCGCCGAGGCCGAGGAAATCGCCGAGGACCCCCCCGAGGCGGATGACCTGACCGAAGACGAGGACTTCTCGCGTGCCGAGGCCGAGGCCGCTGAACGCGAGGCCGAGGCCGGCGAAGCAGGGGATCAGGAGGAAGAGCGGGCAGAGAAGGGGGCAAAAGCGAAGGAGGAGGAAGAGGAGGAAGAGGAAGAGCCCACGGACCCGGTGACCCGGGCGATGGAAAATTATCTGCTGAAATTCAAGACCGCCCTGCACGCCATCTACGAGGCCGAGACCCAGCCTGCCGCGGCGCAGGGCGAGGAGGCAGGCGAGGAGGCGGGCGAGGAAGCGGGCGAGGAAGCACCCGATCCCGAGATGGAAGAGCAGCAAGCGGCCGCCGAGGAACTCAAGTCCAAGCTGCTGGATATGCGCCTGCGGGTCATCGCCAGTTTTGGTCCGCTCGGGGCCTCCATCCCCACCGTTGAAGAGGCTCAGCAGATCGCGCGCAAAGCCGAAATCGCCCGGGCGCCCAAGCGGGTCTACAAACACTCGGTCCCACCCAGTAGTGGCAGTTCCGGTAGCGGTGGTGGTGGTGCCTCTCCGGTGGCCAAAGCAGGTTTGGCCGCCGCCTTGGGAAGCGCCGGTGGTGGTGGTGGTGGTGGCGGTGGCAGTAGTAATGGGGGGGGCAGTGCCGCCGCGGGCAAGGGGAAGGATGCGGCGGCGATGGCCGCCGCGACGCTGCAGCGCCCCAAAGCGGCGGCTGCCGCCGCGGCCATTGCGGCCGCCAAAGCCAAGGCGGAGGCCCAGGCCCCACCGGCAGACGACGGGGTCGATCCCGCCGATGTGGTCGCGGTCAAAAAGGCCAGCAAGAACCAGTTCAACGATTCGGTCCACCAGATCGCCGCGACGCTGGCTACCATCGAGAAGGCCGACCAGGTGGTGTGGAGCCTCTTTCTCGACCCAGGTGCTGCCGTCAAGGATCTGCAGACTCAGGCCCGTACCCTAGTGAGCCTGGGGACCGGGGCCACCCAGGCCTATCAGGCGATTAAGGACGTGGCCCAATTCCTCCCCCTCAAGCAACTGGTCGCGGTGCGGGAACAGGTAGTGCAGAAGGGGAATTTTGTCACCAAGGTGACCCCCTTTATCAACACTACTACCAGGAGCAACAAGCCGCTTGAACCCACTGATCGACTGGTATCCGCGTTGCCGGAGATCCTCGATAACGCCTCGGCGGCGCTGCTGCGTCTGGAGGTGCTGCGCTTCAGCCATACCTTTGCGCACGAGGAAAAGGAAGGGGGGTACACCCGACAAGCGGTGATCGACTATTCCGAGAAGGCGCTGACCGCTCTCACCGCCATGACCGACCGGGAGGTGCTGACCAAGGCGCGCTCCCGGGCCGACACCGATGCCGAGACGCTGATCGAGATCTACGCCGCCGAGCGTTTTGCCGATGAGTTGGTGGAGACCTGCCGCGAGTACGTCCAGCAACTGCTCAGCAATGGCCCGATCAAATCAGTGGACCAGGCGCGGGCAGCGCTTGCCGGAGCGTCGCTCACCATCGAAGGGGCCGAGCGCGAGGAGGCCCGCCTCGATGGGTTCCCCGAGGAATTCAAGAAGGAGAGTGGCTGCGGGAAGACGTACGATGCGATCTGCCAGTTCGTTTTTAAGGAGGCCTGGGCATCGATGCGGCCCATCCACCGGTTAGACAAGGTCCTGGCCAGGCTCAAGGGGGTGCTGCGCGAGCAGTTGATGAGCATCGTCGCCTTTAAGCCCGAAACCAAGCGGCACGTCGAAAACGCCGAGATCCCTCTGTTGGTGGTGGGACTCGACAAGGTGTGCAACAACTCCGCTTTCGTCAATTACTTCATCCGGGTGCGCGAGGACGGCAATATCGTCTATCTCCAGGGATTCGAAGATGGTACCTACGTCGACCTCTTCGAGTTGCGCGAGTACAAGGACATGCAAACTTTTAGTGAGATGCAGGACAAAAAAAAGAAAAAGCAGGCCGAGATGTTGCAGCCGGGGCACAAGTACCTCTTCACGGTGGCCCGCATCAACCGCCTGAGCGGCACCACCAACGGCGAATTACTCAGCACCGCCGTCCTCAACGACAAAGGCAATCCCAAGATTTTCCCCGTTTTTGAATAAGACCTACCTCAGCACTATCTAGACAGGAGAGCATCATGTCTGAAGAAATCGGCTTCGCCGTGGTCGGCCTGGGTATGGGCCGCCATCACTGCAAGGCCATTCAGGCCGCCCCCGGCGCGCGTCTGGTGGCGGTCTGCGACCTGGACGAGGAGCGGCTGCAGCCCACCGCCCTGGAATACGGTTGCCGGGCTTATACCACCCTTGATGAATTGCTGCGCGACGAAGAGGTGGAGGTGGTGAACATCGCCACTCCCTCCGGAACCCACGCGGTCCTCGGCGCCCGCTGTGCCGCCGCCGGCAAACACCTGATCGTCGAGAAACCCGCCGACATCCTGGCCGGGCGGATCGAGGAATTGCTGGCCGCAGTCCGCCAACACGGTGTCAAGGCGGCCGGTATCTTTCAGTCGCGCCTCGACCCCCTCAACATCCACATTCGCCAGGCCATCCAGCAGGGACGCCTGGGATCGCTGATCGGTGCCCACGGCCACCTGCCCTGGTACCGCGCCCAGTCGTACTACGAAGGCCGCCATGGCTCGTGGAAGGGGACCTGGGACATGGACGGGGGCGGCTCGCTGATGAACCAAGGAGTGCATACCGTCGATCTGCTGCAATGGCTGGCTGGGCCAGTGGCAGCGGCGATGGGCGCCTTTGGCGTTTTTGGGCACCGCATTGAGGCCGAGGACCAGACGGTCGCCCTGCTGCGTTTTGCCAACGGTGCCCTGGGCACGCTCTATACCACCACCTGCTGTTATCCGGGTTTCAACCAGCGCCTCACCCTCTACGGCACCCGGGGGACCATTATCAAGGAAGAAGGCAGCCTGCACAGCTGGAAGATGCAGGACGACCCAGAGGGCAAAGAAGAGCAGGAACTGCTGGTTCTCTACGGGGCCGGCCGCAATGCCAGTGGGGCGGCCGATCCCATGGCAGTGGGTTTCGACGGCCATACCCAGATCATCATGGATATGATCGGGGCCATCAATGAGGACAGGCAGCCGCTCATCACGCTGGAGAGCGCCAGGCATGCGGTGGAGATCATCAACGCCATCTACCTGGCCGGTCGCACCGGGCGGGAGGTGAAGGTGGGGGGAAAGCCCGCATCTGTGCCCCAGTCGCAACCGGCGGCAGCGAAGCTGTCCAAGGCCGACCCCCGCACCGGCCATCGGAAGGGCATGGCGCCGGGGCAGGTCGCCAGCGCCAAAGCGCCAGCGGCAGAGTACAGCAAGCCTTCGTCAGCGGGGCGCAGCAAGCCCGCGTCAGGGGGGTATAGCAAGCCCTCATCGGAGGGGCGCAGCAAGCCGGCTTCGGGTGGTTATGACAAACCCTCGCCGGCGGGTCGGGGTAGGCCGGCTTCGGGTGGTTATAGCAAGCCTTCGTCGGAGGGGCGCAGCAAGCCGACTTCGGGAGGTTATAGCAAGCCCTCGCCGGCGGGTCGGGGTAGGCCGACTTCGGGTCGTTATGACAAGCCCTCGCCGGCGGGCCGAGGTAGGCCGGCTTCGGGTGGTTATGACAAGCCCTCGCCGGCGGGCCGAGGTAGGCCGGCGTCGGGGGGGTATGACAAGCCCTCGCCGGCGGGGCGGGGTAGGCCGGCTTCGGG
>CAMAVQ010000077.1 GCA_945861755.1 Gemmatimonas phototrophica | reverse complement strand
ATCTGTTCGGCTTTTTCCCAGGCGAATTCGTCCAGGTGGCCGTCCACCGCGATCGGGGTGGTGGCCCGCTGGATGGTGTAGCGGGAAACGGGGTCGCTCAGGACCGGTGTGGCCCAGAGCAGGGCCAGGATCAGCAGGGAGGCGAATGGTTTCATGGCGGACGATCCTTATTAAGAAGGGGAGGGGATGGGCAGAATTTAAGCTCACCCTTTCCTCGGGGCAAGCAGGCAGGAAAGAGCTAGAAGAATGGAAGTTCTTTCCTGCCGGGGCGGATTGGGACGGTCAAAGAAAAACCCAGGGGCTTGATAAAAAAGGAGATAGGCCCCCGCGCAGCAGGTGGCATGGGGCTTGCTCCCAGAGGAACTGTAATTCTGTCCGCGGGGGTTTATAGATGATCGAAGGATTGTTCATATCTGCGTCGGGGATGTTGCCCAAGACTACCCGGCACGAAGCTATCGCCAACAACCTGGCCAACATGGAGGTGCCCGGATTCAAGCGGGACAGCATCTTCATGCGCGAGGTGATGGAAGCCAAGAAAAAGCTCTCCGGCGACTATCCAGACTGGCGCATCAACCGGGTTGAGGGCACCTGGACCGATTTTGACCAAGGCAAGCTGCACCAGACCGACAACATGTTCAACGTGGCCCTCAACGGGCAGGGCTTCTTCGCCATCCGCACTCCCGAGGGGGTGCAATACACCCGCAACGGCAACTTCTCCAAGGACAATCAGGGCCGGTTAGTCGACGCCCTGGGCAATCCGGTGCTGAACGCTCAGGGGGAGGACATCCTCATTCCGCCCAGCTTCCAGGCCCCCAGTATCGACGACGGCGGGGTGATCAAGGTGCGGGACGAAGCCCAAGGGGTGGACCAGATCGTGGGCAAGCTACAGATCGTGGATTTCCCGGCGCTGTACGATCGCAACCTCATGCTGCAAAGTCCTTTCCAGCCGGTACTCGTCAAAGGCAAGCAGGGCGCCTACATCCCTCAGCCGGGTGCCCAGCAGGTGGCGGCCCAGAACGCCAAGGTGGTGCAGGGGTACCTCGAAAACTCCAACGTCGAACCGGTGCTGGAGATGGTGAAGATGATCGACATTTACCGCTCCTATGAGGCCGACCAGAAGGCCATCCAGATCCAGGACAGCACCCTGGATCGGGCGGTCAACGATGTCGGCATAGTGCGCAGCTAAACAAAAGGAACCAGAAGAAGATGAGCAGAGCCCTGTACACCGCAGCCACGGGCATGATCGCCCAACAGATGAACGTGGACAACATTGCCAACAACCTGGCCAATGTGAACACCACCGGCTACAAGAAAAGCAAACTGGAGTTCCAGGACCTGCTCTATCAGCAGATTCGCCTGGCCGGGGCCACCCAGGCCGAAGGGTCCCAGGTGCCGGTGGAGTTGCAGATCGGCTACGGCACCCGGCCAGTGGCCACTCAGCGCATCTTTTCCCAAGGCACGGTGATCGCCACCAGCAATCCACTAGACGTCTCCATCGACGGGGACGGCTTCCTGCAGGTGGCCCTGCCCGATGGGTCAACGGCATATACCCGCGACGGGGCGATGAAGAAGTCCTCGCAGGGAACCCTGGTCACCTCGGACGGCTACTCCCTGCAGCCCGAGATCACTATTCCCCAGGATGCCACCGAGATCAACGTCTCCATCAATGGCGAAGTTTCGGTCAAGGTGCCCGGAGATCCGGCCTTTCAGCAGGTGGGGCAGCTGGAGCTGGCCCGCTTCATCAATCCGGCCGGGCTCAAGAGCGCCGGCCGCAACCTCTTTATGGAAACCGAGGCCTCTGGCACCCCGGTCACCGGGGCACCGGATAGCCAAGGGTTGGGCAAGCTCTCCCAGGGGTTTCTAGAACTGTCCAATGTGGAGGTGGTCGACGAGATGGTGAACATGATCGTGGCCCAGCGGGCCTACGAGATCAATGCCAAAGCCATCCAGACCTCCGAAGAAATGCTCGCCAACGCCAACAACCTCAAACGGTAGTCCGAGGCCATGATCAGAGCTTTCTTATTAATCTCATTGGCCAGCAGCCCCTTGTGGGCACAAAACGTCGTCAGGGAACACACCATCCATCAGGCAGTGGAGCGCCATGTGCGCGCCGTCCTGCAGCGCGGGAACCAGAGCCAGGAGCGCTGCGAGGTCCACGCCCGCTGGAAGGGGGATGTGGTGCTCGACGAAGCCGGCCCGGTGGAGATCGAGGTCAGGCCGCTCTCCTCCCGCCCCTTGCGCGGGGCCGGGTTGGTGCGAGTGGAGCTGAAGGTGAAAGGCCAGACGTGCAGAACGCTGACGGTGACCGTGGATACCCGCATCTACCGGCGGGTGCTGGTCGCTTCGCGGGTCATCCGGCGGGGCGAACTGCTGGGAAAGGACCTGCTGGAACAAGAGGAACGGGATATAACGCTATTGAAAGACGGCTGCTACACCGAGATCGACCAGGTGAAGGGCATGCAGGCCAAGCGGCCGATGAATGCCGGCGATATTTTCACCCGGCAACACAGCGAGGGGGTGCCCCTGGTCAGGCAAGGCGACGCCGTGGAGTTGGTGGTGGACAGCGGCAATATGCAGTTGTCCACCCAGGGAGTGGCCCTGCAGGACGGGGGGGCCGGGGTGCAGATCAGGGTGCGCAATCAGGTGTCGGGGAAGGTTCTTCATGGGGAAGTGCTGGCCGCCGGCATCGTGCGTATGGGCGGCGGGGAGAATGACAATGACTAAGTTGTGGGTATGGGGCTTGGTATTGGCGCTGCTGGCCTGCGGTCCGCGGCTGGGTCAGGCCCAGTCCATTTCGCTTTTTGCCGATCCCAAAGCCGCCAATATCGGCGACGTGTTGACCGTGATCATCGCCGAAAACGCCTCGGCTACCAACCAGACGGCCACCAGCACCGACAAGAAAAACCAGGCGCAGGTGAGCAGTACGGTGCCGGGAGGCGGCAATCTCCTCAGCTTTATCCCGCTGCACTCCCTGCAGAGCAGCGCCGCCAACCAGTATGCCGGCAAGGCCTCCACCTCGCGCAGCGCCCAGTTGACTGCCCGCATCACGGTGACCGTGGTCGGCAAGAAACCCAACGGCGACCTGCTCATCGAGGGGACGAGAAATCTGAAGATCAACGGCGAGACCGAGGCGATCTACCTGAGCGGCACCATCAATCCCGCCTCGGTGGGGGCCGACAATACGGTGTCCTCTTCCAGCGTGGGCGACCTGCAACTAGAATACACCGGCAAAGGCACCCTGACGCAGGGCGCCAGACCGGGCATCTTTGTGCGTATCATCAACTGGGTGTTCTGAGCTATGAGTCAGCTGGGCAGATACGGATGGGTGCTGGCCCTGGGGCTGGCTGGCCTGTGGGCCGGGGAGAGCCGCGCCGAAAGTGCGGTGCGCCTCAAGGATATGGCCCATATCCAGATGGGGGAGGAATTACAACTGACCGGCATGGGCCTGATCATCGGCTTGGAGGGCACCGGCGATGGCCGGCAGGCCAGCTTCACCCTGAGAATGCTGACCAATATGATGGGGCGAATGAACCTGGCGGTGGACCCTGCGGCGATCCGGGTGCGCAACATCGCCGCGGTGAGTGTCACCGCCAACCTCTCTCCCTATGCCCGCAAGGGCAACAAGCTCGATGTGCAGGTGGCGTCGCTGGGAGACGCCAGCTCGCTGCAGGGAGGCACCCTGCTGCGCACCCCGCTGGTCGGTCCAGACGGGAAGACTTATGTCAGTGCCCAGGGGGCGGTGTCTATCGGCGGTTTCAACCTGGGCGGGGCCGGAGCAGGTTCGGTGCGCAAGAATCATTCGGTGGTAGGCTACGTGCCCAACGGCGGCATGGTGAGCGATGAGCCCCAGCGCCTGGAGCGCTTGGGCCAGGAGGTCACCCTGACCCTCAACGATCCGGACTGGACCACTGCTTCGCGGGCCGCCTGGGCCATCGACGAATTTTTTGGCGAGGCGGGCCTGGCGGTGGCAGCCGATGCGGGCACCATCGTGATCACCGTCCCGGGGCAGTTCAACAGCCCGCAGGATTTTGCCGGCTTCCTGGCCGACCTAGAAAAGGTGACGGTGATTCCCGACCTGCCGGCCAGGGTGGTGGTCAACGAGAAGACCGGCACGGTGATCGTGGGCGACCACGTCTCGGTGGCGGCGGTAGCCCTTTCCCACGGCAGCCTGAGACTGAAGATCCCTGGGGATACCGGCCAGGCAGCCGATCCCCTGGGGGGGCAACAGGTAACAGTAGAAGAAGAACCAGACCATCTGCACCCGATCCTCAATTCCTTCGATGTGGGGGCCATGCCCACCGTGAAGGATCTGGTGCGCAACCTCAATGCCCTGGGGGTGACCCCCAGGGAAATGATCGCCATCTTGCAGGCGCTCAAGACGGCCGGCGCCCTGCGGGCCGAGCTGATCATCCAGTAGGAGGGGGGCATGGAGAGTAGATCGCTCAATGTCGGTGGTTTTGATCACCTCAGGGAACAGGGCCACTCCAAGAACGTGGGCCAGAAGCGGGAGGCCCTCAAGCAGGTGGCCAAGGAATTCGAGTCCGTTTTCATGTATCAGGTGGTGCAGGCCATGCGCCAGACCATTCCCAAGGGCGGGTTGGTCGAGAAGGGCGAGGGGGAGGAGATGTTCGAGGGTATGCTGGATCAGGAATGGGCCAAGACGCTGGCCGGTCGCGGCGGTCCGGCTGGCCTCAGTGAAGTGATCTACCGGCAGTTGAGCCGGGCCGCGGGCCTGGAGGAAGAGGGGGCCACAGCCGGGGCACAAGCAGTGAGGGCCCTGCCCCCGGCAAATTTGGTGACGCCTCTGGTGCCGGGCACCGTCAAGACTGGAAAGATGGGTTTATGAGCGATCCCCTGATAGTCAAGCTGATCGAAATCGTCAACGACGAGATCCGGGTGTTCAACCAACTGCTAGAAGTGCTGCAGCAGGAACAACGGGCGCTGTGTGAGGACGACCTACCAGCCATCGAGGCCTGCCTGGCAGCCAAGCAGGCAGGTGCTGAGGAAGGCCGCCGCTTGGAGACCGAAAGGTTGCAGGTGGTAGAGCAACTCTCCCGGCGTCTGGCGATGGAACCCCAAAACTGCACCCTGTCGCGGCTGGTCGAGGTGGTTGAGGGCTGGCAGGGTGAGGAGTTGGCCAGGATGCGGGAGACGATGACGGAGCTGAACACCCGCATCCGCGCCACCAACGAGAGCAACGCTTTTTTGATCCGCCAATCCATGCGCTACACCGAACGCTGCCTGGACATCCTCAGCGGGCAGCCGGGCAATCGCGGGGTGTACGGCCAGTTCGGCCGGGCGCGGCGGGGAGCGGGTCTGCGCACGCTGGTCAACCGGACGGCCTGAGCGGAGTTTTCCATGGCAATCACCTCGGCGTCAAACCAGGGCCTGGAGATCGGGCGACGGGCGTTACAGGCCCAGCAGGCGGCGCTCAACCTGACCAGCAACAACGTCGCCAATGCCAACACCCCCGGCTATTCCCGCCGGCGGCCGGGCATGGGGAGTGTCGACAGCGGGTCGGCCTCTTCGGTGGGCAATGGGGTGGAGGTGGCGCGCATCGAGCGGGCGCACAGTCGTTTCCTCGATGCCCAGGCCCGGGCCGAAAATCAGATGAAGGGGCGCTGGGAGGAACTGGAAAATACGCTGGGCGGACTGGAGAGTATCTTCAACGAAACCGCCGGGGCCGGTTCCAGCGAGGCCGGCACGGTGTTCAACGAACCCTCGGGAGCGGGGTTGACCGGCTCCCTGAGCCGTTTCTGGAACGCCTGGCAGGACCTGGCCAATGTGCCCGAAAGCGGCGCGGCGCGGGCGGCGGTGCGCCAGGAGGCCGAATTCATGACCAACACCTTACATCAATCCCACCTGCGCCTCGAGGAATCGCGGGCCCAGTTGGACAACGAGGTGGTGGGGGAGGTGGACGCGATCAACAGCATTTTGGATCGGCTGGCCGCCATCAACGTCCAGATCCCGCGCGCCAACTTCGGCAAAGGGGGTGTTGCCGACCTGGAGGACCAGCGCGATCAGCTGATCGATGATTTGTCGCAGAAAATGGAAGTCTCGGTAGTCGAGCAGGACAACGGCCAGGTTTCGGTGCTGATGGGCGGCCACAACATCGTGGCTGGCGCCAGCGCGGTGCGCCTGGGGACTCGCCAGGTGACCAGTGACGGGGTCAGTGGTTCCCAGGTGATCTTCACCGACGACCAGACGCTGGCGTCGGTGCGGTCTGGTCGTTTGAGCGGGTTGATCGACGCCCGCGACCAGTTGATCCCCAAGCTGAGCGGCCAACTCGACGAGATGGCCTCGGGGCTGGTGGAGCAGATCAACACCCTGCACCGGGCCGGCACCACCCTCAATGGCAGCACCGGGATCAACTTCTTTGACCCCGGGCACACCACAGCCGCCAATATCTCCCTGGACGGCGCCATCACCGCGGACCTGAAAAACATCGCCGCCTCGCAGGACGGCAACGGTGGCGACAACGGCGCGGCCCTGGGAATCAGCGCGCTGCGCAACAAGCGCTTCCTGGATGGGGGGACCAGCACCGTGGACGGATTTTACGCCACGATGCTGGGCGAGGTGGGCAGCCGCAGCAAGGAAGCCCAGACCATGGCCGAGAACCACCGACTCTTCAGCACCCAGATCGAGAACCGCCGCTCAAGTGTCCGGGGGGTGTCGCTCAACGACGAAGGGGCCAACCTGGTCCTCTTTCAACGGGCCTACCAGGCGGCGGCCCGCACGGTGACCATGATCGACACCCTGATGGAGACCACCATCAACATGTAAGGCTGGAGAAGGTGCTGATGGACAGAAAAATCACCGCCACCTATATTTGGGAAAAATCTGAGCGAGGTTTGCCATGAGGGTTACGACGCAGATGTCGGTGGACACCTTGGTGTCCAACCTGGACCGCTCCTTCGAGCGAATCACCAAATTCCAGAACAGCCTTTCCTCCGGCACCCGCCTCAATTCGCTTTCCGACGATCCGGCGGCCGTCGAGCGTTCGCTCTCGCTGCGCACCGAGTTGCGCAGCTTCGAGCAGTTCCGCAAGAACATCGACGACGGGGTGGGCTGGCTGCAGCTCTCCGAGGCCACCCTCAACGAGATGGAAGGGCTCTTCGTGGAGGCCGGCGGCCTGGCAGTGCAGGGGGCCAGCGACACCTACAACACCCAGCAGCGGCGCGCCATCGCCGATCAGGTGGACCAATTCCTAGAACACTCCCTGAACTTGAGCGAGGCCCGTTACCGGGGGCGCTACATTTTCGGCGGCACCCAGACCAGCGACCCGCCTTACAAGGCCGAGCGCGATGCCAATGGCAGTATTGTGGCGCTGAAAGCCCAGGTAGACACCGGCGGCAGCATTGAGCGCGAGGTTTCAGATGGCATTGTCATGCAGGTGAACACCCCGGGAAAGGATCTCTTCGAGGGTGACAACAACGCCTTCGGCGTCCTGGTCGAGCTGCGCGACGCCCTGCGCGCCGACGATACCCGCAAGGTGCAGGCCTCGCTGACCAGCCTGGCGAAGGTGCGCGAAAACATCTCCTCTTCCCGCGGTTTGGTCGGGGCGCGGGTCAACCGCATGGAGATCACCCGCAATTTGCTCGACCGGATGTCGGCAGAGATGACCGCAGTCCTTTCGGCCGACGAAGATACCGACCTGGCCGACACCATCGTCAACCTGCGCCAGGAGCAGGATGTGTTCCAGGCCGCTCTCTCCTCTGGGAATACGGCCGTGCCTCAGTCCCTGATCGATTTCCTCCGTTGATCCTCCCCTTTGAATTGCCTTCGTGCAGCCGGGGAAAGCGGTGATGAGTGAAGTAGAGAAATCAACCTTTCAGAATGCCAAGTTCGGGGCAGTGACCGTCAGCCGCGACGAGATGCTCACCTTTCCCAACGGCCTGCCTGGTTTTGAGCGGTGCAAGCGCTACGGGATGATCGCCCTGGAGGACGAGAACCCCTTCGTGAGATTACTCTCCATGGACAATCCGTCCGTGGGGTTCGTGTTGATCAACCCGCTGCTCATCTGGGCCGAGTACGATCCCCAGATCGGCAAGGAGGATCTGGAGGGGCTCGAAATCGCCGCTGCCGAAGAACTGGCCATCTATTGCATCGTCACCCTCAGCCCGGTCCCCCAGCAGGTGACCACCAACCTCAAAGGGCCCATCCTCATCAACACGCGCACGCAGCAGGCCAGGCAGATGATCTTGGTGGACGACCGGTACCACACCAAACACGCCATCCTGGCGGCCGGCCAGGCCAGCATGCAGGGCTGAACAGGGCCATAAATCAGGGAAGATCGACATGCTTGTGTTGACGCGCAAAGCCGGGGAAAGCATCGTCATCGGCAACCAGGTCCGTATCACTATCCTTGAGATCCAAGGGCGCCAGATCCGCTTGGGAGTCGAGGCGCCAGGCGAAATATCCGTACACCGGGGCGAGGTCTACGAGCGGATCAAACAGGAGAACCAGATGGCCAGCCAGGGAGGCGAGGCGGAACTCAAGGCGCTGCGCCAGGCCCTGGGCGCCAAGAAACCCAAGGGCTGAGCCGCCCGGCTCAGTTCTGTACACCGGCATGCGGAATTCCACTTCCCGACTCCGGGTGCTGGTTTTCAACTGGCACGAACCTTATATCTGCCTCTTCGCCCGCACCGGCCACCTGTTCCACACCCTTCCCCCTGCAGCGCAACCCCGCCGAACCTGGAATCAGGCTTTCCGGCCCCTGCCCCCCAATGTGGAGGAAATCTCCTGGCCCCAGGCCGAAGCCGGCGTGAAAGGGGGTGCCTACGATCTGGTGTTGTGCCTGGCCCTCCCCGATTTACCAGTGGTCCAGGACTGGCAGGTGCCCCGGCTCTTGGTCATGCTCAACATGATCGGCACCGACAGCGGCAAAGGCGGGGCCCAGAAGCAGGCCTATGTCGAGAGCCTCAGGCCGCTTTTCAGGGAGACCGACCTGGCCTTCATCTCCGAGAAGAAACGCCGCGACTGGGGGTGGGAAGCGCCGGTGGTGGTATCGGGCATCGAGACCGAGTGTTACGGGGGCTATACCGGGGAACTGGCGCGGGTGCTGCGGGTGGGCAATATGCTCGTGGAGCGGGACCATATGCAGGGCTTCAGCGTCCAGGAGGCCATCCTGGGCGACCAGTTCCCCTCCGCCATCGTCGGGGTCAATCCCACCCTCCCTAGCGCGCGGCCCTCAATCAGTTGGGAAGACCTCAAGGAGCAGTACCGGCGGCACCGTCTCCTGCTCAACACCCTCACCGAAGAACACGAGGACGGTTATAACCTGGCCATGCTCGAGGCGATGGCCACTGGCATGCCGGTAGTCAGTACCCCCAACTCCTCCTCGCCCATCGTCGATGGCGAGAATGGCTTCATCGCCGGCGACCTGGCCCAATTGCGGGAGCGCATCCGTCAGCTGCTCGCCGATGTGGAGCTGGCCCGCCGGTTGGGACAGCGGGGCCGGCAGACGGTGGTAGAGCGTTTTGGCATCGAGGCCTGCGCCGCTGGCTGGAACCAGGTCTTCGCCCAATGTGTGCAGCGCCGTGGCCTGCCCCAGGGGGCCGCGCCGCGCGCCCCACAAGTTCGGTCGGTGCCGCATCCTGCCGCATCTGGAGGCCAAGGGCGATTGAAGATCCTGCTGGTCGCCCCGGCCAATCCCCTGTCCACCTCGGCCTATTACGAACGGGCTCTGCGGCGGGGCCACGAGGTGCTCACCTGCGGTCCGCGCCTCGACGAGGCGATGCTGGGCCAATGGAAGAACTGGGAGGACCAGCACGCCCTCAAGGCGGTTGGGTCCGGGGACGTGGACAAGATGGGTTTGCTGGCCCGCCTGGTGCGGGAGAACGACCTGCCCCTGCCCTGGGGCAAGGTGGAGGGCCGGGAGGTGGCGGCTCGGCTGCCGCAGGGTTGGCGACCCGATCTGGTATTGTGGGTGGACGCCGGCGCGGATTTCCTCTTGACTGACCTCGGGGTATTTGACTGCCCCACCGTGGCGCTGGTGGGGGACACCCACACCGGCCAGAACCAGTGGCGGGTAGAGTACGCCCGTCAGTTCTCGCAGGTCTTTCTGATGTTCGCCCGCCAGCACATCCCCGATTTCGTCCAGGGCGGCTGTGCTCGGGTGGGATGGCTGCCGGCCGCCTGCGAACCCCAGATCCATCGCTGCTTCCAGGTACCCAAGGCCTACGACGTGGTTTTTGCCGGCCAGACCCTGCGCCAGTGGCATCCCGATCGGGTGCGGTTGCTGGAAAGGCTGCAGGCAGCCGGCTTCGACCTGCGGGTGGAGAGCAAGATCCTCGAAGAGATGGCCCTGCTCTTCTCGCGGGGGCGGCTGGTCTTCAACCGCAGCCTGAATGCCGATTTGAATATGCGAGTCTTCGAGGCTCTTGCTTGTGGCAGTCTGCTGCTGACCGACCGCCTGCCGGCCGAGGCGGGGTTGGAAGAACTCTTCACCGACCGGCAACACCTGGTGCTCTACGGGGAGGACGACCTCGAAGAACTGGCCCGCTATTACCTAGAAAACGCGGCCGAACGCGAGCAGATCGCCGCCACCGGGCGGCGTCTGGTGGTGGAGCGGCACACCTATGGGCATCGGGCCGATCAGGTCTTGGCAGCGGTGTTCGGCGAGGGTGCCTGTGTTTCCTGCGTGAGTGGGGAGAACGTGGTGTTGCAGACCCCTGCGCCGGTCGTCGCTGAGGAGCCGTTGCCCTCCTACTATCACAATCGCCGGCCCGAGCTGGCCGAGCTGGTCCCGGCCACGGCCAAACGCATCCTCGAGGTGGGTTGCGCTGCCGGAGAAATGGGCCGCTATCTACAAGAAAGGCAGCCGGGCACCGAGGTGGTGGGCTTAGAACTCAACCCCCGGGCCGCGGCGTTGGCCCGCCAACACCTGGGCCGGGTGATCGAGGGCAACATCGAAGAGTTGGACTTTCTGCCCTATCCCGAGGGCTACTTCGACTGCGTGGTGCTGGGCGATGTGCTGGAGCACCTGCGCGATCCAGAGGCGGTGCTGCGCAAGTTGCTGGGTTACCTGCACCCGCAGGGCGCCCTGGTCTGCAGCATCCCCAATATCCGCCACCAGTCGGTGATGCTCGACTTGCTGGTCAACGGCCGCTGGCGCTACCGCGACGAAGGCCTGCTCGACCGCACCCACTTGCGCTTCTTCACCCGCACCGAGATCAGCGAGCTGCTCGACCGCCTGGGGCTGCGCGCCGAGGCCACTAGCGCCTCGGCCTCCCCGCCGGCCAAAGAGATGGAGCCCTTCATCCAGGCGGTGGCGGGCCTGGGGGGCGATGCCGAGATGCTGCGGCAGGAGTCGCGTATTATCCAGTACATCTTCAGGGCGGTGCGCCAGACGCAGCCCGTCCTGCCCGCCCGCCCACAGGTCAGCATCGTCATCCCCCTCTTCAACAAGGCCGAACTGACCGAGCCGTGTCTGCTGGCCGTGGCGCGCAACACCGGCGAGGACCCCGACTACGAGGTGGTGGCGGTTGACAACGGTTCCACCGACTGGACTTCCTATCTGCTACACGCCTTCGAGGGGGATATCCGGGTGTTGCGCAACGACCAGAACCTGGGTTTTGCCCGGGCCTGCAACCAGGGGGTCGAGGCAGCGCAGGGCGAATATGTAGTGCTGCTCAACAACGATACCCTGCCGCAGCCCGGCTGGCTGGCGGCCCTGGTGCGGCTGGCCGACAGCGACCCGCAGATCGGGGTGGTGGGGGCGCGGCTGCTCTATCCGGGGACCCGCAAGATCCAACACGCCGGCCTGGAAATGGTCAAGGGGGTGCCCGAGCACGTGTACCGGGGGGTGGACGCCGACGATCCCCGCGTCACGCGCCAGCGCGATCTGGACATGGTGACCGGGGCCTGCATGTTGGTCCGCCGCGAGTTGTACCAGAAACTGGGGGGTCTGGACACCGAGTACGTCAACGGGGTGGAGGATGTGGATCTGTGCCTGCGGGTGCGCCAGGCCGGGTACCGGGTGGTCTACTGTCCCGAGTCGGTGGTGGAGCACCACGAAGGGGCGAGTGAGGGCCGCTTCGACCGGGTGCGCGAGAATCTACAGCGATTCTACCAGCAGTGGGGCCGCAGTTTCGACGCGGCCGGCCGTTTAGTTAGCGCCGTTGCGCCGGCCAAGGTGCTGCGGGGCAACTGGGAGGGCGGCTTCTTCTTGCACTCCAGCCTGGCCCACGCCAACCGCGAACTGGTGCTGGCCTTGCTGAACCGGGGTGGCTGCGACCTTGGGCTGATCCAAAGCGAGGCCCCGCAGTTCGGCGCCGGCGAGGACCCGCGCTTCGCGCCACTGGCCCAGCGTCTGGGAGGACTCGAAGGGGAGGTGGATTTCCATCTGCGCCACCGCTGGCCGCCCGATTTTGGCCGGCCCGTCCAGGGCAAGTTGATCCTGATCCAGCCCTGGGAGTTCGGGCGCATTCCGCAGGCCTGGCTGAAGCCCCTGCACGAAAACGTGGACCAGGTTTGGGCCTATACCAATTATGTGCGCCAGTGTTACCTGGACAGCGGCGTGGCCCCGGAGAAGGTGCAGATCGTGCCGCTGGGTGTGGCCCCGGAGCGCTTCCGACCCGGACTCGAACCCTTGCCCCTGGCCACCCGGAAAAGTTTCAAGTTCCTCTTTGTGGGCGGCACCCTGTACCGCAAGGGCATAGATCTGTTGTTGAAAGCCTATTGCCAGGTCTTCTCGGCCCGGGACGAGGTGTGCCTGGTCATCAAGGATATGGGGGTCAACACCTTCTACCGCAACCAGCATGCCGGCGAGCAGATCCGCCGACTGCAACAAGATCCCGCCAATCCCGAGATCCTCTATCTGACTGAGGATATACCGGGGACAGACCTACCCCGGCTCTATGCGGCCTGCGATTGTCTGGTGCATCCCTACCGCGGCGAGGGCTTCGGCCTGCCAGTGGCCGAGGCCATGGCCTGCGGCTTGCCGGTCATTCTCACCCGAGGCGGGGCCTGCGACGACTTTTGCCCGCAGGAGGTGGGGTACTGGGTGGGCGCGCAGCGCCGGCAGGTGCAATTTGAGCAGGAGACCGCCGGTCCCGCCTGGCTGCTGGAGCCGGACCTGGAACAATTGCAAGCGCAGTTGCGTCAGGTTTTCGCCGATCCCCAGGCCGCTCGGGAACGGGGACAAGAGGCCAGCCGTCATATCCGCACCCATGTTACCTGGGCAGGGGCTGCCGAGCGGGCTTGGGAGGCCCTAGCGGACCTGGAGCGGGTACCGCTGCGGCCTCCGCCCTTCAAGGCCGGGCTCATTGTGATGGGGGAGGGACCCGCAGCGGAACTGCCGGGTGCCGAAAGTTGTACCGTGTCGCTGGATCAGGGCGACCTGGGGCCGCAACTGGAAAAGGCGCGGCACCAGGTGAAGGGCGATTACCTGGCGGTGGTCTGGGGCGGGGTGGCTTGGCCGGCCCAGGCTTTGCAGCGTTTGATGGGCCATCTGGAAAGCGATCCAGAGATCGGGGCCGTCGCCCCGGCTCTCGACGGGGCGGGGCAGGGCCTGGACGAGCGCCTTGAGGTGGCCCCTGTCTGCGTGGTTTTTCGCGCCTCAGCGCTGACAGGGTTTGGCGGATTCGACGAGGCCTTTGCCGGGCCGGCGGTGCTGGCCAATGCCCTGCGCTGCTGCCGACGCCAGGGATTCAAGGTGATGGTGGACGGCGATTGCCCGCCGGTGCCCGATCCGGCGCGCGCTTGGGCAGCATTGCAGGAAGCCACCCCGGAGTGGCGGGCCGTGCTGCTGCTGGAGGAAGCCGATCGCGCCAGGTCCGCAAAGGCCTGGCCCCAGGCTGCCGAGGTCTGCGAACAGGCGGTGCTGGCCAAACCCGATTTTGTCGAAGCGATTTTGGTTTGGGCCGACCTGCTGGTAGAACTCGACAAGCCCAGGGAGGCGGTGGGCGCCATGGCCCGCCTGGTGCAGCTGGACCCCGATTCGAGCGTGGCGCACAATTATCTGGGCCTGGTGCAGAGCAAGGCCCAGCAATGGGAGGAGGCCGGGGCCAGTTTCCGGCGGGCCCTGGAGTTGGAGCCGCATTTTGTCGAGGCCATCGTCAACCTCGGGGTGTGGGCCTGGGAAGGGGGCCGCGACGCGGAGGCCCTCGGCTATTTCCAGCAGGCTGCCCAGCTCGATCCGGGCAACCGCGAATTGGTGGCTAACCTGGCGCTGCTCCACCTACGAGCCAACCAGCCAGCCGAGGCGGTGGCGGTGCTGCGCCAGTACCTGGGCGCTCATGCCCAAGACGCGGAACTCCAGGGGCAATTGGCCCAGGTCCTGTGGCAGCAGGGAGACAAAAAGGGGAGCCGGCAGGCGGCACTCCTGGTCCTGAAGCTCCAGCCCGACCACGAAGGGGCGCGGGTGATCGCAGAGCAGACCGGTGGGCAAAAAGAGTAAAGCCGCAAAGAAGCCGCGCCTCTCGCTGTGTATGATCGCCCGCGACGAGGCGGCCTTCCTGGACCGGTGCCTAGGCAGTGTGCGCGGCCTGGTCGACCAGATCGTGGTGGTGGACACCGGCTCCATCGATGCCACGGCCCAAGTGGCCCGGCAACACGGGGCTCTGGTCTTGCCTCAGGTGTGGCAGGGGGATTTTTCCCTGGCGCGCAACCTGGCTCTGGCACAGGCCAAAGGCGACTGGGTGCTGGCGCTAGACTGCGACGAGGTACTCTCCCGCACCGACCACGCCCGGTTGCGGCACCTGCTGCAAGCGCCCGGGCCAATGGCCTACCGCCTGACCACCCGCAACTACACTGATCGGGCCAATCTGGGTGGGTGGGTGGCCTGCCGGGGCGAAGCGCCCGAAGAAAAAGAGTACCGGGGCTGGTTTCCCACCACCAAGATCCGTCTCTGGCGCAATCTGCCTGGCATCCGCTTTTCCGGGCAGGTACACGAACTGGTCGAAGCCTCGGTGCTGGCGCTGGGTGGCAAAATCGCCGATTGCCCAGTGCCGGTGCACCACTACGGCCATGCCGAGAAGCAGCGCTCCCCCGATCAGTATTTGTTGGCCGGGGAGGAAAAAGTCCGCCAGCAGCCGGGGGACCTGCGCGCCCGCTACGAACTGGCCCTGGCCTACCGGGACGCGGGCCGGCTGGTCTCGGCTCTGGAGACCATTGATCAGGTGATTGCCGGACTGGCGCAGCCAAACCGCCCGGAGGCGCTGTACTTGCAAGAGGATCTGGCACTCTTGGCGCGCGCCGGCCTGCTCGACCGGCTGGGGCAGGGCGCCGACGCCCTACAGGCCTATCTGCACATCGCCGAATGTTTCCCCCACGCCTACCAGGCCTTCAACAACGCCGGCAGCCTGCTGGAAAGAGAGGGCCGCGCCGAAGAGGCGCTGCATCAGTACCAGCAGGGGGCCGCCCTGGCGCCCGACAACCAGGTATTGGCGAGGAATCTGGCCCGTCTTCAGCAGCGCCGGGCGGGCGGCGGGCGGCTCAGTGTCTGCGTGATTGCCCGCGACGAGGAAGCGGTGCTAGCCCGCTGCCTGGGCAGTGTACAGGCGGTGGCCGACGAACTGGTGGTGGTGGACACCGGCTCTACCGACCGCACCGTGGAGATCGCCCGGAGCTTCGGGGCCCGGTTGGGGTCTTTCGCCTGGGAGGATGATTTCGCTGCGGCGCGCAACGCCGCCCTCGACCTGGCCACCGGCGAGTGGATCCTGTGGCTGGATGCCGATGATTATCTGGCCCCCCAGGACCAGGAGCAATTGCGTGCCCTCAAAGCGCAGTCCCCCGACCAGGCCTTTTTCTTTACCCTGGTCAACGAGGGGGAAGATCACACCTCCTTTAGACAGATCAAGATGTTTCCCCGGCATCCGGCGGTGCGCTTCGAGCGCCCGGTACACGAGCATGTGCTGGCCGGCCTGCGGCGCGCCGGTTTTCCCCTGCGCGTGGCCCAGGTGCAGGTGCGGCACACCGGCTATGCCACCGCCGAACAAGTGACGCGCAAAAAGAGCTACTATCTGCGCCTGATGGAGGACTGGCTGGCACAACAGCCGGCGGATTGGGATATCTGCTTCCGCATCGGCCATACGTATTACAGCGAAGAGCAGATCGCCGTGGCCAAGGGATATTTTGCCAGGATTCTGGAGGTGGGTCCGGGGGTCGTGGATCCGCCCTCGGTTTTTCGTCTGGCCGCGGTTTTCCACGCCCGCTGCCTGATCGTGGAAGGGGCCTGGGCCGAGGCGGCCAGTCGCCTGGAGCAGGCCCTGGAACTGCAGCCCGACGAACTGCTGGCCAATCTGTCCCTGGGGGACGCGCGCACCAAGTTGGGGCAGTACCAAGCGGCGCTGGCCCCGCTGCAGCGGGCGTTAGTCGGGCAGTTGGACCCCAATTTTCCCCTCGACGTGGGGGTGATCCACTATTCGGCTCATTTTTTTTTGGGGCAGTGTTATCAGGCATTGGGGCGCGCCCAGGAAGCCAAGATGTCCCTCGAAGCTGCCAGGCAGGTCGCCCCCCACAAACCAGAGGCGGGGCAGGCGCTGGAAGCCCTGGCGCGTCTGACGCCCGCAACTGCGGCGAGAGGAGTGCAGGATCAGGGCGGGGGAAACCGGCTCTCCCTGTGTATGATCGTGCGCAACGAGGCGCACCGGCTGGGCAATTGCCTGGAGAGTGTAAAGGGGCTGATCGACGAACTGGTGGTGGTGGATACCGGCTCGACCGATGGGACAGAGGAGATTGCCCGACGCTACGGCGCCAAACTGGGGCATTTCGCGTGGATCGACGATTTTGCCGCCGCCCGCAACCATTCCCTCTCGCTGGCCACCGGCGACTGGATCCTCTGGCTCGACGCCGATGACCTGCTCTCGGCGGAGTATCACACCCAGATCCGCCACCTGCTGACCCGGGGCCGCGACAAATCTTATTTTTTCCTGCTCGACGACCGGGGTTACGAAAACGTCTCCTGCCTGCAGATGCGGCTCTTTCCCAATGTGCCGGGGGTGCGCTTCGAGATGCCCATCCACGAGCAGATCACCCCCTCGCTGGCCAAACTGGGGGTGCAGATGGTCCCCACCCAGGTGCGGGTGACCCATACCGGGTACCCCACGCCCGAGGTGGTGCGCGCCAAGAAAGAGCGTTATCTGCAGATCATGGAGCGGTGGCTGGAAGAGCATCCGGGGGATTATATCGTCCGTTCTCATGTGGCTCTCACTTACCACACCACTGGCCGGCTCGAAGAAGCAGCGGCGGCGTACCGGGCCATCCTCTACCAAAGCACCTGCCGGGAAGATCAGAACTTTGTGGTCTACACCACCGCGCTGCTCTTCCTGGGCCGGACCTACCTGAAGATGAAGGAGTACCCCCAGGCCCTCGAATTTATCAAGCAGGCCGAGGAAGTGGATGCGGCCTATGTCCTGACCAAACTCTCCCTGGCCGAGCTCTACCTGCGCCTGGAGCGTTTTGCCGAGGCGGGGCAGTATGCCCAGGCGGTGCTGGACAGTGGCCCGCAACACACCTTTTTCCCCATCGACCAGTTGGGGCTGAATTATTCGGCGCGTTTATTGCGAGCCCAGGCCCATCAGGCGCTGGGGGAGTGGGCCCAGGCCGAAGCGGCCTATCTCCAGGCCTACCAGGTGCAGGTGCCCCGCCGCAGCGAAGCCCTGGGCTCCCTGTCCCAGCTGCTCAAGCAGCTGGGGCAAAAGGATAGGGCCCTTCAGGTCCTAGAGCAGGCGCTAGAGGTAGATCCCGAACATCTGCAACACCTATTCAATATAGGAGTGCTTCACCTGGAGGAAGGCCGGCTGGATCAGGCGCGGGAGACTTTCGGAGCGGTGCTGGCCCGCGAGGCCGGACACGGCCCTTCGCTGCTCAACCTCGGTTTTATCGCCAAGAGCCAGGGGGAGATCGCCGAGGCGGAGCGGCTTTACCGGCAGGTAGCCGAGATACAGCCCGAAGGGGTGGAGGCGCTGGCCAATCTGGGGCATCTCTACCTGGCCGAAGGCCGCCACGCCGAAGCGGCCAGCAGCTTTGCCCAGGTGCGCAGCCGCAATGCCCAGTTGCTCGACATCAACCTGGGACTGCTGGCCAGCCAGGTCGCCCTGGGGCAGTGGGACCAGGCCTTGGCCATCGAGATCCTGGCCCCTTTCGCCGAAGGGCTGGCCGTGGATCTGGGGGACCAACTTGCGGCTGCCCGCACCTTTGTGCGCCTGGGGGCGGTGTTGGTCGGCCGGCAGTTGCCCAAGTGCGCCGAATTTTCTTTTGCCCTCGCCGTATCCCTGGATGGCGGATGTCTCGAAGCCCGCCGCTGTCTGGGGCAACTTTTCTTCCACCTGGGCGCCTACTGGAAAGCCATCGCCCAGTACGAGGTGGTGCTCCATTTCCAACCCCGCGACGCCGAAACTTTCAGGTTCCTAGGGGACTGCTACCGCAAATTGGGAGTGGAGGAAGCGGCCCGCATGTGTTACGAGCAAAGCCGCAAGGCAGCGGCCGAAACCGGCCCAAATCAGCGCTGAACACCCCCTGGGGTCAACCTCGTCCCGGTAATTTGTTCCAACCCCCCCCTCAAAATGTTCTCATCTATCCTGTGGTGCCCTCCCCTGTCATCGGTGGGGGTCAGGCATCTCTATTCTCTGGTTAAGTATATATAAATAAGTATCTTAAGAAAAAAATAAACTTGATGAGACCCAAATGGCACAGACCTTGCTCAAAGGAAAGCCGTATCCCCACCGACTCCCCGGCGGGGAACATCCAGAAAGACCAAGGAAGGCGCAGGCCACTCCAAGGAGGTCAAGATGCCATTACGTATTGGCAACAATATCAGCGCGATGAACGCTGGGCGACATCTCAACAAAAACAGTGCTGATTTCACCAAGAGAATCGAGCGCCTCTCGTCGGGCCTGCGGATCAATCGCGGCGCTGACGATGCCGCCGGCCTGGCGGTATCAGAAGGCATGCGCTCCGAAATCCTGGGCATGAAACAAGCAGTCCAGAACGCCTCGCAGGGCGTCAGCTTGATCCAGTTGGCCGAAGGATCGCTCAATGAAACCAGCGGTATGTTGGCGCGTATGCGCGAGCTGGCGGTGCAGTCGTCCAACTCCACGATCAACGACTCGAACCGCGAAGGCCTGACAGCGGAATTTAACCAGCTCATCCAGGAAGTGGACCGCATCGCCCTCTCCACTACTTATAATGATACCGTGCTCTTGACCGGTTTCGGCAACACCGTGGAGCAGAGCGGCACGATTTCCTCGGCGCTGGCCGGTTTTGCCGGTGCCACCGAGGTTGGGGTATCTGGTGCGGTGCTGGGGACCTACGTCTTCACCGACACCAGTGCTCAGGACAACCAGATCACCCTTTCGATCACCCTGGACGACGGTACCCAGTTGACCCAATCCGTGGATGTAAGCGCCAGTTTGGACCGGGACAACGGACAGAACCTGGTGGCCACCGGCACCACCTTCCTGGCCAACTTTGACCGCCTGGGGGTGCAGGTCACCCTGGTGGGCGCCAAAGTGGACAAAACCAGCACTACCCAGCGCAGCACCACGGGCGATGCAGGTGCGGGCGGGGATTTTATCATCGACGACCAGGCCGTGCCCCTCGTTGCGGGAGACTCCTTGGCTAATGTCGCCAGCCAGTTACACACGGTGCTCACCGGACTCACACCGCCCGGATCGGCGGTCTACGACGCGAACCTCAACGAGATCCAGATCGATACCGCCGGCCATTCCGTGAGTGGCGATGGGTACACCGCGTTGGGTGTGATTCCCGGCAACTCCTATGTGGATGGGCGGCTGAATGGCAAGAGCATCGTGGTCACCGAAGGCACCGGAGGGTCGCTGCAAGTGGGCGCCAACGACGGGGCCAACAACCGCATCGAGATCAACATCGGCGACATGCGGGCCTCGGGCAATGAACTCAATCTGAATGGTCTATCCATCGCCAACCAGATCAGCGCCCGCGCTACCATCACCCGACTCGATACGGCGATCCTGGCGGTGGCCAGACAGCGCGGCAATCTGGGCGCCACCCAGAACCGACTCCAGTACACTTCGGACAACCTCGAAAACTCCATCGAGAACCTGCAGGCGGCCGAATCCTCCATCCGCGATGCGGATGTGGCAGAAGAAGTCTCGGCCTTCACCCGCGGTCAAATCCTGACCCAGGCGGCCACGGCGATGGCAGCCCAGGCCAATGCCCTGCCCCAGACGGCACTGACCTTGCTCAAGTAAAGAGGGGCCGGGGAAATTCAGCGGGCAAAAAAAACAATTAAAGGGTGTTCTCAGCCAGTCGATAATAGGGATGTAGTAGAAAGTAATATCAAGTTACAATAAATCATACCAGACTGGCGAAATCAAGGAAGAGAACGCACCTACACCCACCGTAAACGCCGCTGAACAAGGAGGTTTGGTTATGGCGATTACCATCGATGTCAATAATAATGTCGCAGCTGTCAATGTGCGGCGAGAGCTTTTGTCAAATGTTGTGGATGTGGGGTGAGCGTATCCTGCATGATCAAGCCGCGTTTTTCAGTTCGCCATCAACGAATACTACACCGGCGATGACTTGGTCGAGGAGCCGATAGCCGTGCAGTCGCTGCCATCGTTTTTCCG
>CAMAVQ010000076.1 GCA_945861755.1 Gemmatimonas phototrophica | reverse complement strand
CAGCCAGCGCCCCCGCCGCACCTGCGGGTCCTCCTCCACAAAGAGCCTGAGCGCCGTCAGCAGCCCGACGATCTCCTCCTTGCCCACCTTGCAGGGCCGGCCAATGCCGTGGTGCGGGGCGCCGGGCAGCCGGCTCTTGTCGATGAGGGATGCCGGAGGGTTCCACTGGGCAAAATAGATGTCCAGGTCCAGGTGCTGCAGGGCCACGGCCTCGATCAGGGCGCGGCGGCCACAGAGGATGCCCGAACTCTGCGGCCCGCGCAGGGCCTTGCCCCCGCTGAAGGCCACCAGATCCGCCCCGGTGCTGATGAAGCGTTTGAGATTCTCTACCGGCGGCAACTGCCCGGCCGCGTCCACGATCACCGGCACCCCGGCCCGGTGCGCCACCTCCACCACCTCGGCCAGGGAGGGCAGGGAATGGGTGTAGGCCACGTAACAGACCGCCGCTGTCCGCTCGTTGATGGCCGCGCTGATCTCCCAGGGCTCGGTGTCGCGCACCCCCGCTCCGCTGAAGCGGTCGGCAATGCCCACCTCCACCAGTTCCACTCCCACCGAGCGCACGGCGTGGTCGTAGAAATTGCGGTGGCTGCGGGCCATGATCACCTGGTTCTTCATGCCCCGGGTGTCGGGTAGGCGGTTCATCTTGGTGGGGTCCAGTCCGGTGACGCAGGCGGCCGTGCCCAAGAGCAGACCGGCAGCCGCACCACTGGTCACGTACCCCGCCTCAGCCCCAGTGACCTGAGCGATGTACTGCGAGGCGCACGCCTGCAACTGGGCAATGTCCACACAGTACTGCGAAGCCTCCTTCATCGCCTCGGCCACCTCGGCCGGCATGATGGACCCACTCAACCGCGTGGCCGGTCCCGAAGCGTTGATGATCGTCGGCACCCCGAGTCTTTCGTAGATGTTGGACATATGCTTTCCTAGGTGAATACCTTCTCCTGCACCAGGTACTTCTTCACTGCCGCGTGATCCAGCGTGTAGCCAAGGCCCGGGCGCTCCGGCACTGCGAAACATCCGTCCACAAAAGGGAAATCCTCGTTGGTCAGATCGTGCTCCCAGGCGATGGGCCCCACCATGTCATAGGGCTGGGTGAGATTGGGCATACAGGCCGCCACGTGCAACCCCATCGCCGCCCCCGGCCCATAGGCCACCGTCTGCGACCAGCCCCCCAGCCCCAGGCTGTGGGCCAGACGCGACTGGTGCACCGTCTCCAGATAGCTGGCCGCCCCGACGATGGCATAGTCCAGCCCCTCGCCCTGAGAACGACGCACCAATTCCTCGGCGGCGCCCACGTGGTCGGCTATGGGCAGCTGGATGGTCTGCCGCAGCCGGCGCCACTCGACCAGAGAGTTGGCCCGGCCTTTGGCGATGGGGCTCTCCAGGCATTCGATGGCGTGACCCTGCAGCCGATGCGCCAGTTCCTGGGCCACCCACACTTCCTCTAGCCGCCAGCGGAGGTCGGGCCGCACCGCCATTTCGGGCAACACCCGGTGGATGGCCTCCACCCGTTCGGTGACGTAGCGCAGGCGCGCCTCGGGCGTTTTCTCGGCCTCGGTGATACACTTCATCTTGTAGGTGCGGAAACCCCGCTCCCAACCCCACTGGGCATCCTCGGCGGTGTGTTGCGGGGTCTTGTATCCGGTACACTGAGTGACCGGGATGCGCTCCCGCAGTCGCCCACCCAACAACTGCCAGACGGGCAGACCCAGGGCCTGGCCGCGCAGGTCCAACACCGCCTGCTCAAAAGAAGCTCCCATCGGCCCCTGGGCCTGGGCCAGCTCAACTAGGCGCAGATCCCGGCCCACCCACGACTGCAGGGTGGAAGACATGGTGTCCAAGGGGGTGAAACGTTCGATCTGAGTCAGGCCGATCAATCCTTGGTCGGTTTCCACCTCGGCAATGCCGTGTTCGGCCCGCTGATGATAGGGCTGGCCATAGGTGTCGTCCGACCACCACCAGCGGCGCTCGGGTACATTGACGATGTAGAGCTGGATACGGGTGATTTTCATTTTTCACACCCTGGATGACAAAAATTACCGCGGAACCCGCACGGAGTGCCAGAAGTCCATGTATACAAGCAGAGTCGTGCTCGTTGTGTGAAATAGAAAGGACTTAAGGCCACACACACAGTAACCCCTCCCCTCTCCTGCCTCCAACGACCCCAACTCTTCCCCGGCATTTCAAGCCTGCTATAAGCTTAGAGCGAAATCAGGGCGATTGTGAAAAATGGCCCTGAACTTGCTAAGGAAATTGATATGAAACTAACCTTGCGACACCTGCTGCCCTTCCTGCTCTTCACCGGCCTGGCCTGGCTCTTCGTGCGCATCGGCATGGGCGTGTTCTTCCACCACGCCTAGGCGGGCCGACCCTCCGGACCGTAGAGCAAGCCCGGCGCCGGGAAACCATCGCACACGGCCTTCACCTGGCCGGCGATCTCCCGGTAGGCCTGCTTGCGCGCCTCCAACTCCTGCCCCTCATCGGCGCGCACTTTGGCCACCTGGGACATCCACGCAGCGATCTGTTCCATCTGCTCTGGACCAAAGCCCCGACTGGTAGTAGCCGGTGTGCCCAGGCGCACCCCGCTGGGATGTAAGGCCGGCTGCGTATCAAAGGGAATGCGGTTGAAGTTACAGACCAAACCCGCCGCGTCCATGGCCTTGGCCAACTGCCGGCCCGTGACCCCCATCGAGGTGGCGTCCACCACCACCAAATGATTCTGGGTGCCCCCAGTGAGCACGCGGAAACCCCGGCGCGCTAGGGCAGCGGCCAGTACTTTGGCGTTCTCGACGATCCGCGCGGCATAACTGCGGAACTCCTCGGTGGCCGCTTCCTTGAGGGCCACGGCGATACCCGCAGTGGTGTGGTTGTGCGGCCCGCCCTGCAGGCCGGGAAACACCGCCTTGTCGATGGCCTCGGCGTACTGGGCCCGGCACAGGATCATGCCCCCGCGCGGCCCCCGCAGCGTCTTGTGGGTGGTGGTGGTCACGACATCGGCGTGCGGCATCGGACTGGGATGCACCCCGCCCACCACCAGCCCGGCAATATGGGCGATGTCGGCCATCAGCAGCGCCCCCACCTGGCGACTGATGGCGGCGAAGCGCTCGAAGTCGAGGAGACGCGGGTACGCCGAATGGCCGCAGATGATCAGGCGCGGCCGGTGCTCCATTGCCAGGCGCTCCACTTCCTCGTAGTCGATCTCCCCAGTGTCCTTTCTCACCCCGTACTGCACCGCCTTGTAGTACATACCTGAGACACTCACCCCGTCCCCGTGGGTGAGATGCCCGCCGTGGGCCAGGGACAGGCCCATGATGGTGTCGCCCGGTTTGAGCAGGGCCACGAACACCGCCTGGTTGGCCGGCGAACCAGAGTAGGGTTGTACGTTGACATGTTCGGCGCCGAAGAGGGCCTTGGCCCGCTCGATGCACAGCGACTCGACCTTGTCTATGTACTGCTGTCCCTCGTAGTAACGCTTGCCCGCATACCCTTCCGAATATTTGTTGGTCAGCACCGAGCCGGTAGCCTCCAGCACGGCGTGGCTGACGTAGTTTTCCGAGGCGATGAGGCGGACCTTGTCGTGCTGCCGGCGGCTCTCGGCGCGGATGGACTGGGCAATCTCGGGATCGACTTGGGCTAGCGACTCCATGCTCTCCTCTGGGTCTTTGCGCGGTGGCTGGCTTTTCTTTAGTCTAGCGGGAGAGTGACAAACTAAAGAAGGGGCCGCGTATGGGCAAGTTTTTGGGCCTGGATTCCAGCACCCAGTCCCTGACCGGACTGGTCATCGACACCCAGACCGGGCAACTCGACGCCGAAGTGTCCATCCACTTCGACACCCACTTCAAGGCCGCCTACGGGATCGACAAGGGCGTGCTCCACCTGGGTGGGGGCCAGGTACACAGCGCCCCGCTGATGTGGGCCGAGGCCCTGGACCTGCTCTTCCAGACCCTACACGACCAGGGCTGTGATTTGAGCCAGATCCAGGCCGTGGCCGGCAGCGGCCAGCAACACGGCACGGTGTACCTCAACGAAAAGGCCGCAGAGGCGCTGGGCCAACTGCGCGGCACCACTCCCCTCAGGGATCAACTGGCCGGCATCTTCTCCCGCCCTACTTCCCCGATCTGGATGGACACCTCCACCACGGCTCAGTGCCAGGAGTTGGAGGAGGGCGTGGGTGGCCGCCGCGCCCTGCTCGAATTGACCGGCAACACCGCCTTCGAGCGCTTCAGCGGCCCGCAGATTCGCAAGTTCGCCCAGCAAGATCCAGCAGGCTACCGCCGCACCACCTACATCGGCCTGGTCAGTTCCTACATGGCCAGCCTGCTGGCCAGCAAACTGGTGCCCGTCGATCCGGGCGACGGCAGCGGCACCAATCTCATGGACATCCGCAGCCGGCAGTGGAGCCCCGTGGCCCTGGCCGCCTGCGCCGCAGAGCTGGAACACAAGCTCCTGCCCATCACACCCGCCGACCGCCCTGCCGGCCCCTTGAGTTCCTACTTCGTCTCCCGCTACGGCTTTGCCCCCGGCTGCCAGGTCTTCCCCTTCTCCGGCGACAACCCCAGCAGCCTGATCGGGCTGGGCCTGGTGGAAGCGGGCCAGGTGGCCCTCAGCCTGGGAACATCGGATACCCTTTTCGCGTGTATGGACCAGCCCCGCGTCTCCACCGAAGGCGAAGGGGCGGTCTTTGCCTCGCCCGATGGGGCGCACTACATGGCGCTGATCTGCTTCCTCAACGGCAGCCTGGCCCGCGAGGCCGTGCGCGACCAACACGGCCTGGACTGGAAGACCTTTGGCGAGGCCCTGCGCCAGACCCCATCGGGCAACGGCGGCGCCCTGATGCTGCCCTACTTCGCCCCAGAGATCGTGCCCAAGGTCGCCACCGCCGGCGCGGTGCGCCACCACCTGGACCCAAACAACGCCCAGGCCGAAGTGCGCGCCGTCATCGAAGCCCAGGCCCTCTCCTCCAAGATCCACTCCGCATGGATGGGCGTGGCCATCCGCTCCCTCTGCGTCACCGGCGGGGCCTCGGCCAACGAGGGCATCCTCCAGATCTTTGCCGACGTACACGGCTGCCCGGTGCATCGCTTCGAAACCGCCAACGCCGCCGCCCTGGGCGCCGCCCTGCGCGCCTATCACGGCCACCTCAAAGCCAGCGGCACCCCCAAACCTTGGAAAGAAGTCGTCGCCCCCTTTGCCAAGCCTCTGCCCGGCTCGACCATCCAGCCCAACGCAGCTGCGACAGAAGTGTACAAAACCCTGATCGACGAGTACCGGAAACTGGAGAAAAGCCACGCCGCCTGAGAAAGGACCCACCCATGCTGTTGATCGACGCCCACCTCGACCTGGCGATGAACGCCGTGGACTGGAACCGCAACCTCGAACTCGACGTGTACCAGATCCGCCAGGCCGAAGAAGGCATGACCCAGCTGGGCCGGGGCCGGGGCACCACCACCTTTCCCGCCATGCGTCAAGGCGAGGTAGGCCTGTGTGTGGCCACCGTCATCTCGCGCACCGGCCGCACCGGCAAACCCTCGGGCGACGCCACCTGCCAGGAGATCTCCTACGCCCGCACCCAGGGACATCTGGCCTATTACCGGGTGCTGGAACGGCAGGGCGTGCTGCGCCAGGTGACCAGCCGCATCCAGCTCGACGCCCACCTAACCGACTGGCAGACACGCGGAGCCGCCGCCCCCCTCGGTTATATCCTCAGTATGGAGGGCGCCGACCCCATCGTCGACCCGGAGCAACTGCCCTCGTGGTGGGCCGACGGCCTGCGCGTGGTCGGGCTCTCGCACTACGGGGTGAGTTCCTATTCCCACGGCACCGGCACCGAAGGCGGCCTCACCGAACGGGGCCCCGGACTGCTGCGCGCCATGGAAGAGATCGGCATGGTGCTCGACCTGACCCACCTGGCGGATCAGGCCTTCTGGGAAGCGCTGGAGCTTTTTGGGGGGAAGGTACTGGCCAGCCACAACAACTGCCGCGCATTGGTGCCCCACCAGCGGCAGTTCACCGACGAGCAGCTCAAGGCCCTCATCGCCCGCGGCGGGGTGATCGGCACGGCCCTGGACGCCTGGATGCTCTATCCGGGCTGGGTGCGGGGAGAGACTTCTCCGAGCGTGCTGACCCTGGCGGCGGTGGCCGACCACATCGACCACGTCTGCCAACTAGCCGGCCACTGCCGCGCTGCGGCCATCGGCTCGGACCTCGACGGGGGGTACGGCACCGAGCAGACCCCCGGCGACCTGGACACCATCGCCGATTTGCAAAAGGTGGCCGGCCTACTGCGCCAGCGGGGCTACTCAGAGACAGATGTGGAGGGGGTCATGCACGGCAACTGGGTCCGCCTCTTCCAGGCGGCATGGAGCTGAGCTAGTTGCCCAGCTTCCCCCCCTGCTGAGCCCACCACTGACGCCATTCCTCGGGCTCAAACTCCAGCTTCTGGCCCGTCATCGCCCGCAGGATGAGCACCGCGTCGTCGTACACCCTGGTATCCACTTCGTCCACCATCTCGATCAGAGGTTCGACTGTATGGGGATCTCTGAGGCGGGCCAGCGCGTCGTTGGTGCCGCGGAACTTCTCCGCCTCCTGGGGGTAGAGATAGGCCACCAGCAACTGGGAACCGAGGGCCTTGCCGATCACCAGGGCGATCTTCTCCTCGACCCCGGCCAGCCCGGCCTGGGAGACAATGAGGTTGGGGGTGGTCTTGTACAGTACCAGGCGCAGGTTCTTGGGCGGCTCCGGGCTGCCGGCTCTGCCGGAGAACTCCTCCCGGATTTCCTGGCCCCCGGCCATCTTGAGCGTCACCGCGCCCTGGACGAAGGCTCCAGTCCAATAGAACTCCGGGCGTTGCCCGGCCTCGCCGTACTCGGTTCCACTCAGCTGGCCTCCCAGCTCGATGGTATAGACCGCATCGCTGGCCACCGTCGAATCAGCGACGACTTCGACGCCGGCGTAGCGCAGCAGCTTCTCCGCCGCGTACGACACCAGGGGGGCCAGCAGATTGCGGTAGAGTGCGGGCGTGTTCGCCTGGGCATATTCCTCGTTCACCACCAGCCTGACTCGCTTGAGATCTCGAAAGGCGGCAGCTCTTCCCGCCAGCAGCAGTTGGTCGCGTTCCTGGCGGGCCTGGGGCGCCCATTGGCTGTCGGGATGCAGGTGGAGAAAACGTTCGTAGGCCACCGGGGTGCGGCGCGCCTGGGCCCGCTCCCAGTCCCCCTGGGCGGTGGTAAGGGCTCCCTGGCACCCGCTCAGTCCCCAGGCGGCCAGCAGGCCAGCCAGCAGGACCCTCTTCCCATAGGGCATCGCTCTTATCCTCATGGATTCCTTCCCCGGTATCACACCCGCCAGACCAGCAGCCGCTGCCGCCCCTCCACCTCCACGGTGAAGTCCGGAGAGACTCCGGGGACGGCAAAGCTGTTGCTGATGAACAACGCCCCCGGCCGCAACTCAGCCCGGGCTTTGCGCCACAGCTCGGCCATGGGCGCCGGCGACAGAAAACAATAGACCACCCCGAACTCCGCCAACTCCACCTGCCACAGATCGGCCCGCCGCACCTGGCAGTTGGACCGGCCCCGCAGGCGCAGCCAGCTGACCAGCAAGGGCAGGGGCGCCGATTCCACCCCGCAGAAACGGGCCTCCGGACGCTGCTTGGCCAAAAAACCCAACAACCCCCCCAGGCCGCAACCCAGGTCGACAAAGGCAATGGGACCAGCCGGCAGCAGCTGGGCCACCGCGCCCCAGGCCGCCTGGCTCGACAGGTAGAGGGGTACCCGGTCGCTGCCCGCGTTCCAGTAGATCAGCAGCAGCAGCAGGAAAACCAGCAAATAAACCCACGAAGGTAATTCGAGGCGCAGCAGGGCAAGGGCACCCGGCAGGCACAGGGCCTGGATGGGCCACCACCAGCGAGGCAGGCCCAGCCAGGCGCTCAGCAGTATCGCCAGGCCGCTGTGCAGGACCAGCAACGCCGGCAGGCCCTGCTTCCAGCCGGCCCCCCACACCAGCAAGACCAGACCCAGCGCCCCCCCCTGAGCCAGGGCAGCCCGCACCAGGGGCCTGGCCAGGAGCGCTTTCACCGCCGCGCGGGTCGGGCAGGACTTTTATTTTCTGAGGACTGAACCTGGGCGCTGTGGACCACGGCCTCCTCGCTCTCCTTGTTCATAATTATGATCGAGATGCGCCGGTTGGAGGGGTCATTGGGGTCTTCCTTGTTGAAGGGGATGCCTGCCCCCGCCCCCACCACCCGCAGCACCTTGTCCTCCGAAAGGCCGCCGGTCACCAAGGCCTGGCGGGCGGCATTGGCCCGGTCAGCGGACAATTCCCAGTTGCTGTACCCGGCCAGGCCTCCCGTATAGGGCCGGGCGTCGGTGTGGCCGGTGATGCTGACCCGGTTGGGCAGTTTGTTGATCATCAGCGCGATATTCTGGATCAACTCGCTGGCATAGGACTCCATGTGGGAGCTGGCCATGCCGAACATCGGCCGCTTCTCCTGGTCGACGATCTGGACCCGCAGGCCTTCTTCAGTGATCTCCACCTTGAACTGGTCCTTGAATTCCTTCAACTGCGGTTCCTTCTTGATCATCTGCTCCATCTCCAGCTTCAGTTGCTGGAGCTGCTCTGCCTCTTTCTTCTTGTTGCGGGTTTCGGTCTTTTTGCCGTGGCCGGCCTCACGGGTGATGCTCTCGCCCCCGCCCGGGATCAGGCTGGTTCGGTCGCCGGTGCTGCTGCCCCCGGAGAGGGAGACCTTTGAGGGGTCCTTGAAATATTCGGCAAGCCCTGCCTTCTGCAGCGGGGTGGTCATGTTGATCAGCCACATCAGCAGGAAGAAGGCCATCATCGCGGTGACATAGTCGGCATACGCCAACTTCCAGGCGCCGCCGTGAGCCCCGCCATGCCCTTTCTTGATCCTCTTGATGATAATGGGGCGCTGTCCGCCCTTGCCGTCTGACATGGATCAGCCCTTCTTCCGTTTGAGGTATTTCTCCATCTCCTTGAAGGAGGGGCGGTCGGCGGAGTAGAGGATCTTGCGGCCAAATTCCACCGCCGTGGCCGGGTCGTAGCCGTTGAGCGAGGCGATCAGGCACACTTTGATGGCCTCGAAGAACTTGGTGGATTCTTTGGCCCGCAGTTCGAGCAGGGTGGCCACCGGGCCGACAAAGCCATAGGAGAGCAGCACCCCCAGGAAGGTGCCCACCAGCGCCGCGCCAATAAGGCCCCCCAGGATCTCGGGCGGCTCGCTGATCTTCGTCATGGTGACCACCACCCCCATCACCGCCGCCACGATGCCAAAGGCCGGCAAACCATCCGCCATCTTCGCCAAGGCGGTGGCAGGTAATTCGGCCTCCTCATGGTGGGAGGCGATATCCATGTCCATGAGGCCTTCCAGCTGCATGGCGTCGAAGTTGCCGCCGATCACCAGGCGCAGGTAGTCGGTGATGAACTCCACCGCGTGGTGGTCGGAGGAGACTGAGGGCACGGCGCGGAACAGCTCGCTCTTCTCGGGGTTCTCGATGTGCTGCTCCAGGGCCAGCACCCCTTCGCGCCGGGTAGTCACGAAGATGTCGTGCATCAGGATCAGGACCTCGGTGTAGCGTTCCTTGGTGTAGGGGGAGCCCTGAAGCAGGGGGCCCAGGGATCCGAGGATGGCCTTTATCACCTTGGGGCCGCCGGCAGTCAGCAGAGCCCCAACGGCTGCCCCGCCGATAATGAGGAGTTCAGACGGCTGCCAGAGCAGCATCAGGTTGCCATCATGCCAGAGATACCCGCCCAGCACACTAGACACCACCACCACGTAACCGGCAATCACTAACATAGTGCGTTCACCCTTGCGGTTTTAGTTGCTCACTGCGCTGCGGGCCCCCCAGCAGCGCCTGGTAAGCCACCAGCGCTGCGGCTACATGGACATTGAGCGAGGGACCCTTGCCGTACATGGGCACAAACACCGCCCCCTGGCAGCGGCCCAGGGTGGCGGGATACACCCCTTGGCTCTCGTTGCCCAGCACCAGGCATACCCGGGCGGGATAGGGGTAGTCCAGGTAGCAGCGGGCCCCCTGGGCCGTCTCCAGGGCCACTAGGTGGTAGCCCTCCCCAGCCAGGGTTTCCAGGGCCACCGAAATCTGCGCTATGCGGCGCCACCGCACCCGGCGCTCGTGGCCCCGGGCCGTGCGCTCGATCTCGGGATGGGGCGGCGCCGGCGTAGTGCCGGAAAAAACCAGCTCGCAGGCCCCGCAGGCATCGGCGATGCGGAACAGGGCCCCCACGTTGAGGGGATCTTCCAGGCTCTGCAGCAGAAAGACCAACTCCGCCCGGGGCGGATACGCCGCGACCGCCTCGCGGAAGAGGCGCTTGACCTCCACTTTGCGCAGGGGGAGCATGCCGCTATGCCCTGATAATGGCCTGCACCTCGTACCCCTCTTCCTCGATGGCCGCGCGGATCTGGGCCTCGTCCAGGGCCCCGGCCGCCTCCACCAGGGCCTGTCCCCCCTCTATATTTATCGAGACTTTTCGCACACCCTCCAGTTTGGCAAGGGCTTCCCGCACGTGGCGGGCGCAGTTTTCGCAGCTCATGCCGGTGATTTTGACCTCGATCATGGCCCCAAATCCTCTTTAGAAACGGACTGCCTTGAACTTCTTCATGTGTTCGACGATGGCCGTCTCCACTGGCAGCCGCTCCATACTCGAAGCCCCGTAGAACCCGTTCACCCCGCGGGTGTGCTGCAGCACGTATTCGGCATCCTCCGGCATAGCGATGGGCCCGCCGTGGCAAAGTACGATCACTTCCCGATTCACCCCCCTGGCCGCGTCGCAGATCGCCTGCACCTGCCCCACCGAGTCCTCCAGAGTCAGAGAGGTGGAGGCACCGATGGAGCCCTTGGTGGTCAGGCCCATGTGGGCCACCACCACATCGGCCCCGGCCCCGGCCATTTGTTCGGCCTCGCGCGGGTTGAAGGCATAGGGGGTGGTCAGCAGGCCCAACCGATGGGCCATGTGAATCATCTCCACCTCGGGGCCATAGCCCATGCCGGTCTCCTCCAGGTTCTGGCGGAAAAGCCCGTCGATCAGGCCCACAGTGGGAAAGTTCTGCACCCCGGAAAACCCCAGAGCGGCGATCTGCGGGAGGAAAAGCTCCATCTGCCTAAAGGGATCGGTGCCGCAGACCCCGGCCAGCACCGGGGTGTCGCGGACAATGGTGAGCACCTCGGCGGCCATCTCCACGACGATGGCGTTGGCGTCCCCGTAGGGCATCATCCCAGCCAGCGATCCCCGCCCTGCCATCCGGTAGCGCCCGGAATTGTAGATAACGATCAGGTCCACCCCGCCCTCTTCCTCGAACTTGGCGCTGATGCCGGTGCCGGCCCCCGCCCCGATGATCGGCACCCCGGCCTCGATCTGCCGGCGCAACCGCGCCAGCACCTGCTCTCTGGTAAATCCCATGCCCAACCCCCTAACCTTGGCGCGCCGGAGCTTCGAGCTTCACCCCAGGCAGTTGGCGCAACTCGGCCTCTGGCCCGAAGGGGGCGTAAATGGCCAGCAATTCCATGGTCTCGGCACCGGTATTGACCGTGGAGTGAAAAACAGCGGTGGGAATGTGGACCAGGGTGCCCGGCCCGATCTCCTCTTCCACTTTGCCGCTCTCCAACTCCACCACCTGCAACCCACGACCGGCGATCACGTAGAGGATCTCCTCGCTGTAGGCATGGTTGTGGCGGGTGTGACCCTTGCCCGGTTCCAGCCGCACCACCCCGGCGCTGAAGCGCTCGGCAGCGGTGATTGTCGGCTCGGACAGCCAGGAGAGCCGGCCCCAGTCGAAGACCTGGGTCTCTACGTCCGCTGGCTGCACAAAGGTTCTCTTCTCGCTCATGATGCTCCTCGTGTTTTTTGTTCTATCAGTTCCAGCATCATTTCCACGGCTTTGGCGGAAAACTCGGGGTCGTTGATGTTGTGGTCTAGCTCCACCACCCGGATGCCCGGCCTGAGGTGTTCTTTGAGCGCCGCAAAGAAGGCCTGGTCCGCCTCCCAGTCGCAGAAGAGCTGGCCTTCGCCGTCGAGGATGGACACTCCTTTCAGGGGCAACAGAAAAGCCACTGGCCCCTTGGCCTGGTTGGCTTTCTCGGCGAAGATCCGCCCCATCCGGCCATTCTCCTCGGCATTGGTGCGCATCAGCGTCACCGAGGGGTTCCACTCGTAAAAGAGCCGCTCGCTCTCGCGGTACTTCTGCGGCACCGTGCTGAGGGGACCAAAATTGGCCATGTCCACGCAGCCGGGCACGATTAGATGGGGGATACCCCGCTGGCCAGGGGCGCTGAGGCGCTCGGGGCCGGCGTCGAAGACCCCGCCGCACACCGTGTCGGCCCACTCGGTGGTGGTGATGTCGAGCACCGCGTCCACCAGCCCCTCGGCCACCAGCGACTCCATGGTGCGACCTCCGGTGCCAGTGGCGTGGAAGATCAACACCTCGTACCCGCGCAGGTCGAGTGCCCCGGCGCAGGCGTTGACGCAACTGGTGGTGTTGCCAAACATCGAGGCCACCAGGATGGGTCGCTCGTCCACCGCCTCTGGGATCGGAGCGGCGGCCATGCCGCAGATCGCCCCGGCAGCCCGGGCAAAGATGGGCCGCGAGATACGGTTGAGGCCGGCCACATCGACGATGGAGGGGATCATGGCGATGTCCTTGGTGCCCACATACGCCGAGGTGTCTCCCCCAGCAGCGGTGGACACGCAAATCTTAGGAACGCCCAACGGCAATCCGCGCATCCCGGCGCTGACCACGCTGGTGCCGCCGGTGCCCCCCATGCCGATGATACCGTCAAAACGGCCCTGGTCGTAGAGCTTGCGCACTAGCAGCGCCGCCCCCTGGCTCATAGCCTTCATCGCCTCGCCGCGGTCCTTCTTGACGCGCAGGGACTCCAACTGCGCCCCCCCCTCCCGCGCCACTGACTCTGCCTCCACATCCACCGGAAAAAGATCCGTAGAGCCCAGGACCCCGGTGTTCACCATCAGCACCCGGTGGCCCTGTTCGAGGATCTGCTGCCGCAAAAAGGCAAACTCCGCCCCCTTGGTATCAAAAGCCCCGATCACCAGGATGGTCTTGGCCATAGCTTCTCCTGTGGAATACAGCACTGCTATGATATATATAGGAGATAATCTAGACAAACCGCCGCAAACGCAGGGCGTTGCCTACCACCGAAACCGAACTGAAGGCCATGGCCATGCTCGCCAGCATCGGGTCGAGCAACGGCCCGCCGAACAGGTGGAGCAACCCGGCCGCGATGGGCAGGCCGGCGATATTGTAGAGAAAAGCCCAGAACAAATTCTGGCGGATGGTGCGCATCACCGCCTGGCTCAGGCGGATGGCCAGGGCCACATCCCCCAGCCGATTGTGCATCAGCACCACATCCGCCGCTTCCATCGCCACATCCGCCCCAGCGGCAATGGCAATGCCCACCTCGGCCTGGGCCAGGGCCGGGGCGTCGTTGATCCCGTCGCCCACCATGCCCACCCGCCGCCCCTGGCCTTGCAGCCGGCGCACCACCTCGGCCTTCTCAGCCGGCTGCACCTCGGCGTGGACCTCCTCGATCCCCACCTGCCTGGCGATTGCCGCAGCCGTCTGCCGGTGATCGCCGCTCAACATCACCACCTGCAGGCCGCTGGCCCTGAGCTGGGCGATGGCCGCGGTGCTGGTGGGACGCGGCACGTCGGCAAAAGCCAGCAGCCCGACCAGGCGACCCTCCACCCCCACCCACACCGGGGTCTTGCCCTCCTCGGCCAGCGCGGCAGCCCGTGCCAGCGCCGTCGCGTCCACCTCGGCCCCAGCCGCTGCCGAGAGTCCTGGATTGCCCACCACCACCATCTGGCCTTCCACCCGAGCCCTGGCGCCCCGGCCAGGCACGGCGACAAACTCCGTCACCCGGCCCAGAGTCAGCCCCCTGCCCTTGGTCACTTCAACCACCGCCGTGGCCAGCGGGTGTTCGGAGCCCTGTTCGACCGCCGCGGCCCAGCGCAGGATCTCCTCTTCGCCGAACGCTCCCAGCACAACGACGTCGGTCAGCACTGGCCGGCCCTCAGTGATGGTACCGGTCTTGTCGAGCACGATGGTGTCCAGATGATGCACCGCTTCCAGGGCCTCGGGGCTTTTGAAGAGCAAGCCCAGCTGCGCACCCCGGCCCGTGCCCACCAGGATGGCCGCTGGCGTGGCCAGGCCCAGGCTGCAAGGACAGGCGATGATCAGCACCGATACGAAAATCTCCAGGGCGAATTCGATCCCGGCCCCGGCCCAGAGCCAAGCCCCGCCCGCCACCAGGGCCAGCAACATCACTCCGGGCACAAAATACCCGGCGATCACGTGGGCCAGCCGGGCGATGGGCGCCTTGCCCTGCTGGGCCTCCTCCACCAACCGGAGAATTTGCGCCAGCACCGTGTCGCGGCCCACCCGGCGGGCCAGGAAGAGCAGGCTGCCCTCCTTGTTGATGCTGCCGCCCACCAGCCGATCCCCAGGGCCCTTGGCCACCGGCAGGGACTCGCCGCTGAGCAGGGACTCGTCCACTGCCGAGAATCCCTCCACCACCTCGCCATCGGCCGGCACCCGTTCGCCGGGGCGCACCCGCAAGAGATCTCCCGCTTCGATCTGGGCCGCCGGGATCTGCCGCTCAGCCCCCGCCTCGACCAGGGTAGCCATCTTGGGCTGGAAATCCATCAATGCCTGGATCGCCGCCCCGGCCCGGCGCTTGGAGCGGGCCTCCAGGTATCGGCCCAGGAGCATGAAGACCAGGATGGTGGAGACCGCCGGGAAGTAGCTGGCAAAGGTGTGGGCCCCGCCGGCGGATACCTCCCACAGCCCCCACAGACTGAAACCCAGCGCCGCCAGGGTGCCGATGGCGATGAGGGAAAACATGTTCGGCCCGCCCCGCACCAGGGAGCGCAGCCCTTCGGCGTAGATCCGCCAGGAGATGCCCATCACCGGCAGCACCAGCGCCAATTGCACCCACCCAACTTGCAGCGCATTGTGCTCGACCATCAGCGCCTCGGGCAGGGGCAGGCCGAGCATCTCGCCCATTTCGATGAGGAAGAGCGGCAGAGCAAGCAAGGCTACTGCCAGGAGGGAGCGGCGCTGCACCCGCAATTCGTCCTGGCGGCGGACTTGCCGTTCCTCGCGCCCTCCTTCCACCACCTGGTACCCGGCTTCCTCCACTGCCCGCCGCAGATCGCGCAGCTTGACCAGGCCCGGCTCGAACTCGACCAGTGCCTCCTCGGTGCTGAGGTTGACCGCCGCCCGCTTCACCCCTGCGAGGCGCGAGAGCCGGCGCTCGACCCGGCTGGAACAGGCAGCACAGGTCATGCCGCCGATGGCGAGGGTGTGTTGCTGGAGGGAGGTGTCGCTGGGCATGGCTCGCCGAGGGGAAGAGGGGGCACCGTCAGACTAGATTGTAGCTGCAGTGCGGGAAACATGCAAAGCAGCCCTTTCCAAACATCGTTCCCTAACGCCAACCTTGGCGCTGCGCGCCGGCTGGGGCCACTACTACCAAGCGCCCAATTTCGCCTCGCTCTTTGAGCGCTTCGAACGCGAGATCGAATGGAACCTCTTCGAGACCATCCGCCTCAAACCAGAACGGGCCGTCCACTATCTGGCCGGGGCCGAGTGGCTTCCCGGCCCGGGCTACACCGCCAAGCTCGAAGGCTACTACCAACAGCTCGGCGACCTGGTGGTGTCCACGGACTCCACCTACAACTACGTGCCCAACAACAGCGGCAAAGGGTTCGCGTCGGGCGTCGAGGTGTTCTTGCAGAAACGCCCGTCCAGGCAGGCCCGGCTGACGGGGTGGGTGAGCTATTCGTACGGGGTGACCGAGGAGCAGAATCCGGCCGAGCCCATGCACCCGCGCGACTTCGACCAGCGCCACACCGCCAACCTGGTGGGCAGCCTGGGTCTAGGCCGTGGCTGGAGCCTGGAGTCGCGCTACGGCTAGGGCAGCGGCTTTCCCTGGATCCCGGTGGAGCGCGATGCCGCGGGCCGGGCGCGCATCGACGAGCGCGGCGAGGTGGTCTGGGGCCCGCCCAACTCGCGCCGCCTTCCAGCCTATCAACGCCTCGACCTGCGTTTTGCCTGGGACGACGGCGATGCCGGCAGCGAAGGCGTCCACCTCCAGCTCTATCTAGAGATCATCAACGCCCTGGGACGCCACAACGTCTACGATTCCACTGGAACGACGACTATTGGAAGCGCGGGGTCAGCTACATGCTGCCGACGCTGCCCTTCTTCGGGGTGCACGCCCTGTGGTAGGGTCCCATCGCCGGGATCGAGGGTTTCGCCGGGGGAGGTCTGTTTTCAATGGATCGACCCCCCAACTCACGCACCGCCCAGCAACTCAAACCGCGCACCACCCGATTCGGCAGCCGGCCCGCTGGGGACGAACCCGGCCTTGCTCAGAACGCGCACCGAAGCGGGGTTGGCCCACTCGGTCTCGGCTGCGACCCGGACCACGCCCGGCTGCCCCAGGGCCCACCCAACCAGACCGCCGACCATCTCTGTGGCATACCCCCACCCCTGGAACTGAGGGAGGACGGAGTAGCCGATCTCGGCGGTCCCGTCCTGCGGCGGCCCCAGGAACCCCCCACTGGCCACCAGGACCGGCGCGGCCGCACCATCGCCCTCGGCCAGGGCATACCAACTGAACCAGCCGACGCGATCCGGTGCCGCCTCCAACCAGCCCAGGAACAAGGGCAGCGCGCCGGCGAGGGCTTCGGGGGGCCAGTTGTCGGGCACCGACGCGCCCAAGAGCCAAGCAAACTCGCTGCGGTCGCTGATCTCCGCGCGGGCCAGGGCGACCGTGGCCGGCATCAGTTTCAGGCGAGCGGTCTCGATCACGACTCGGCGCCTTCCACTCTTGCCGCCGAAGGGTAAAATTCTCCCGCATTGCGGATGTTGCGGGTGTCCACGCCGGTGGAGAGCTTTTGCATGGATTATGAGCAGATTACTTTACCTGCCGGCGCTTGACCCAGAGCAGGAAGAGATTGGCGACCACGATCACCCAGATCCCCGCCACCGCCCAGACCCGGTGCCGGCGGCCGGCGTAAAAGTCGGCGATCAGTTGTTCCACCTGGTCTTCCTCTCCCCGCGCCTCTCCCAGCTTCCCCTCGATCATGCCCAGGTCCCAGGCATGGGTCATGGGATGGGTCTCGCGCAGCGCACTGGCCCCGGCCTCCAGATAGGGCACCGCCTGCCTCAGTGAGCCTTCCAGGATCTGTAGACTATCGCTCTGCGCCTTCAACTGCCGGTGCGCCTCCCCGGCCTGCTCCAGGTGCTGCCGGATGGTGGTCCCCCTGGTCAGGGCCGGGGTGCCGGCCTGGTGGCACTGGGTGCAGGTCGAGTCCATCAGCGCCAGGGTGGCGTCTTCCACGCGATGGTTGGTGTGGCAGCTGATGCAGGTGGGATTGGCCTGGTGCTGCCAGGCGGCGTGTGGGCCCTGGGCAAAGAAGCGGGTCGGGGCGACGTGGCACTTGCCGCACAGAGCGGCGATGTCCTCTCGCTTGGGCTTGCCGATAAAGCCGGTGCCCGGGGCCTTGGCCTTTTCCGGATCGGCCTCAAAGGGCAACCCGCCGTGGCAGTCGTTGCACAGCAACTGGCCCTGCTGATAGTGGATGCTCTGGGCGAACTCCTCCCCCTGGTCAAAGTGGCAGGTGGCGCAGAGCACCTCATCCAGGGAGACCGGCGCTTCGGCCCACAGCAGCACCGGGCTGAAGAGCAGCAGGCCGAGCAGCCGTCTCATGGGGCTTCCCCCGGCGCCGCCTGATGGGGCCAGCCGAGGATGTCGAAGTGGTAGGTCTTGCCCAGGATGGTGCGAGAGGTCTCCGAGAGGTGACCCAGCCCGCCCAGCAGGACCAGGAAGACGCCGACCAGGGCCGCGGCCAGCAGGGCCCGGGGCCGCCGCCCTGGGTGCCGCTCGGGCGAGCGGTCGAGGAAGGGCAGCAGGAGCAGACCCAACAGGAAGAGCGGCGCGGCCAGCACCCCAACGACCTCGGGCACGTACTTGAGGAGCTGGTAGGCCGGCAGGAAATACCAATCCGGTTTGATGCCCACCGGAGTGTGCAGCGGGTCGGCCGGCTCGCCCACCTGGCTGGGCCAGAGCAGGGACAGGGTACACAACAGCCCCAACACCGCGCAGATGCCCGACAGGTCCTTGAGGAGATGGTAGGGGACAAAGGCATGCCCCCCCTGCTGCCGCAACACCTCGGGGTCTGGCGTCGGTTCGTCGGTGCGGCCCAGCGTCGAGATGCCCAGCCAGCGGACCAGGAGCAGGTGTACTCCCATCAGGCCCAGCAGGAGCAGGGGCAACAGGATGACATGAACGACATAGAAGCGGCCCAGGGTGGCGTCGGCCACCTCGGTGCCGCCGATCATAAACTCGCGCATCCAGGGCCCCACCCAGGGGATGGAGGCCGGGGCCTGGGTGACCACCACCGTGGCCCAGTACGCCACCTGATCCCAGGGCAGCAGATAGCCGGTGAAGCCAAAACCTAGCAGCAAGGCCAGGAGCAGCACGCCGGTTGCCCAGGTCAACTCGCGCGGCTTCTTGTACCCGCCATAGATATAGACCCGCATCAGGTGGAGCAGGGCCAGGCCCACGATCAGGTGCGAACCCCAGGCGTGCAGGGAGCGGATGAACCAACCCAGCGGCACCTCGTAGCTGAGGTGTTCGATGCTGTGGTGCGCCTGGGCGCTGCTGGATTTGTAGTACACCATCAGCAGCACGCCGGTGCCCAACTGCACGACCAGCAACACGGCCAGCATCGACCCCAAGGTGAAGAGCCAGTTGACGTGGGGCGGCACGATCTTGCGCAGGTTCTGCTGCAAGGCATCGACCAGCGGTCCCAGATGGAAACGCTGGTCCAGCCACTGCCAGAGTGCCGCGCGCACCTTGCTCATCCGGTAGTGGAGACCACGTGGATGCCTCGGGCGTCCACCGCCAGTTCCACCCGGCCCAAGGCCTGGCGGGCCGGCCCCCGGAGCACCTCGCCCCTCAGGCCATAGCGGGCCCCGTGGCAGGGGCACTCCACTTGTTTGCTGGCCGGGTTCCAGGAGACGGTGCAGCCCAGGTGGGTGCAGGTGGCCAGGAGGCCGATCCATTCCTCGCCCTGGCGGACCACCAGCACCTTGCCCACCTGGCTGCGGCCCACCACGCCCTGCCCCTCACCCACTGCCTGGGGCTTCAATGGTCCCTCGGCCCCCATCAGCAGATCTGAGTTGGCAGCCTGGCTGCGCTCCGGCCACAGATAGGCCAGGACCGCGCCAGCCATACCCCCCAGGACCCCGAGAAAACCGAGGCCCAGCAGGGCATTGACCAGCCGGCGCGACACCGGGGACGGGGAGGACGGGTGATCTTTCACTTGAACAATTCCTGCATGGCTTCTTTGACCTGCGCCCAGGTGTTAGCCTCCACGGCAGTGGGCTCCTCAATGGGCGGATGGCTGCTCGGGTCGCCGGGCAGGGTGATAGCCGCCGCATCGCCCGGATCGGCATCGCCGGATTTCCACAGGCCCTCGGGATCTCCCAGCTCCTCGCCGTTGGTGGCCCCGTCGCCGTCGGCATCCATCTTGGCCAGTTCAAGCCCCCACTGGACCCGGCCGGAAAACCCGGCAGGGCTGAGGAAGCTGGCCTCGACCATCTGCCCAAAATCGTTGCGCGGTCCGCCGCCGGCAGAACTCACATGGCAATTGGCACAGCCATTCACCCCGCCATTGGGGATCTGGCCCATCCGCTGGGCCCGCGCCTCAACCTGGCTGGCTGCGGCCAACAACCCCGCGGTGATCAACACCAGACTACCTCTCCCGTAAATTTTCATTTACTTCTCCTTGTTTGAATACGAGGACCGCGCCATATTCCCAGTCAGATTATTTGACATTAAGAAAATAGATCATTGATCCTCAGGCAACTTGCTTTTTCGGTGATGGAGCTAAAGAAGCATGGATGCGATGGGGACCTGGAGCACTGGCTGGGCCCTGCTGCTGGCCGCCGTTTTGAACGCCGGGGCGGACCAACCCGAGCTGATCCACCTACCCGCAGGCGGCCTCCAGCCCCAGGCGGCCCTTGATTCCAGCGGCGTACTCCACCTGCTCTACTTCAAGGACGAACCCGCCAGCGGCGACCTGTTCTACGAGCGCCGCGCCCCCGGGGCCGAGGCTTTTTCCCCGCCCGTACAGGTCAACAGTCAGCCCAACAGCGCCCTGGCCATCGGCACCATCCGCGGCGGCCACTTGGCCCTGGGACAGCGGGTGCACGTGGCCTGGATGGGGGTGGGGAAAGAAGGCGAGATGTGTTATACCCGGTCAGATGCACCGGGACAGCGCTTCGAGCCCCAGCGCAACCTCATCCACACCGCCTATGGCCTGGACGGGGGCGGCTCGCTGGCCGCCGACGGATCCGGCCAGGTGTACGTGAGCTGGCACGCCGGCCGCGAAGGGGAGGAGACCCGGCGGGTATGGGTGGCCCGCTCTGCCGACGAAGGCCAGACCTTCGCCGCCGAGACCCGCGCCAATCCCGTTGAGACCGGGGCCTGTGGCTGCTGCGGCAT
>CAMAVQ010000075.1 GCA_945861755.1 Gemmatimonas phototrophica | reverse complement strand
CCGGCCAGTTGGGCGCGGTAGCTCAGGTCCAGATCCTCGGTGAGGGTGTCGTGCTGCCAGCCGCCGGCGTCGAGAATGGCCTGTTTGCGCCAGATGCCGGCGGTGCCGTTGAAGTTGAAGAAGCGGCCCGAGCGGTTGCGGGCGGTGTGTTCGACGACGAAGTGGGCGTCGAGGAAGATGGCCTGCAGGCGGGTGAGCAGGGAGTAGGGGCGGTTGAGATGGCCCCAGCGCAACTGGACCATGCCGATCTGGGGGTCGGTGAAGTAATGGATGGCTTCTTTGAGTACCGGAGGTGGGGGCAGAAAGTCGGCGTCAAAGATGAGGATGAACTCGCCTTTGGCCGTGGCTAGCCCGGCTTCGAGGGCGCCGGCCTTGAAGCCTTGGCGGTCAATGCGGTGGTGGTAGTCGATGTCCACCCCCCGGGCTTTCCAGTGGGCGACCGCGGCCCGGGCTTGTTGGGTGGTCTGGTCCTGGGAGTCGTCGAGGACCTGGATGTGGAGTCGATCTCTGGGATAGTCCAGCTGGCAGACGGCCTGGATGAGGCGGTCGACCACATGCAACGCGTTGTAGAGGGGCAGTTGCACGGTGACCGGGGGCAGGCTGGCGAAGGGAATGGGAGCGGGGGTGGACTGGTGGCGGTGGCGGAAGAAAAGCCGCAGCATCAGGTAGCGGTGGAAGCCGTAGACCCCCAGCACCAACACGATGATGCAGTAGCAGACCAGCGACCACCACTGCCAGGTCGACATCGATGCCGGTCCCAATTCAGGCCTCGTTGATCCCGTGGCATTTCTTGTATTTCTTGCCGCTGCCGCAGGGGCAGGGATCGTTGCGTCCCACCTTGGGGCCCACACGAATGGGCTCGCGGGGGGCGGGCGGAGCCTCGGGGGCACCTCCCCCCGAAGTGGTGAGCCGCTGCCGCTCCTGGGACATGGCCTGGCCGGGGATGTAGGCCTCGGGTGAAGGCGTCGGTCCCGCAGCAGCCGGGCTGTCCTGGGCCGGACTGAAACCCATGTTGGTGGCCTCGGTGTGGATGAGACGGAGGCGCCGCGGTGGCCCCATGCGGTCGGAGGGCAGGGTCTGGCGGCCCGGTTCGCTGCCCAGGCGCAGCCGAAACAGGTTGCGCAGGGTCTCCTGCTGGACGCGTTCGATCAGGCTTTCGAAGAGATCGAAGGCGCCTTTCTTGTATTCGATAAGGGGGTTCTTGCCGCCCACCCCCACAAAACCGATCCCCTCTTTCAATTCGTCCATCTCGTAGAGGTGTTCCTGCCAGCAGGTGTCGATGGTGTGTAATAGAATGGCCTTCTCGATCTGGCGGAAGGTCTCCTCTCCCACCTGCTCCACCCGGTGGTGATAGGATTCGGTCACCGTCTGCAGCAGGCGCTGGCGCACGTCCTCGAGTTTGATGCTGGCCCGCTCCTCCACCGCGACCGGCAGGCCGGTGAAAAAGGTGCTGCCCAGCTGGAGATGTAACTCTTCCCAGAGCCAGGCTTCGGGGGGGGTCTGCTCGTCGAGGTGGGCGGCCAGCAACCCGTCGAGGCATTCGGCGATCAGTTCCTCCACCTGGTCGCGCACGGTGTCGCGTTCCAGCACGTCGTGGCGGCGGTTGTAGATCACCTGGCGCTGCTGGTTCATCACATCGTCGTATTCGAGCAGGTGTTTGCGCATCTCAAAGTTGCGCGCCTCCACCTTCTTCTGGGCCCGCTCGATGGAGCGGGTGACCATGGGGTGCTCGATGACTTCGCCCTCCTCGGCGCCCAGCCGGTCCATGATCGAGGCGATGCGCTCAGAGCCGAAGAGGCGCATCAGGTCGTCCTCGAGGGAGAGGAAGAAGCGCGAAGCACCTGGGTCTCCCTGGCGGCCGGCGCGCCCGCGCAACTGGCGATCGATGCGGCGCGCCTCGTGGCGCTCGGTGCCGATCACCTGCAGGCCGCCGGGTTCTTCGATCAGGGTTTGGCGCAGGGTCTTGCCCGAGGGCAGGCGTCCGTCCAGCGGGAGGGCGGAGGTGACGATCTGGCGGTCGACTCTGACTACCTCGGGGTCGAGTTTGATGTCGGTGCCGCGGCCGGCCATGTTGGTGGCGATGGTCACCGCCCCGGTCTGGCCGGCCTGGGCGACCACCTGGGCCTCGCGCTCGTGGTAGCGGGCGTTGAGCAGCTGGTGTTTGATGCCCCGGCTGGTGAGCAGGCGGCTGAGCAGCTCGGAGGTCTCCACTGAGATGGTGCCCACCAGCACGGGCAGGCCCAGCCCGTTCAGGCGGGCGATCTCCTCGATGATGGCGTTGTACTTCTCCTTCTTGGTGCGAAAGATCTGGTCATTGTGGTCCATGCGGCGTACCGGCCGGTTGGTGGGCACCACCATCACGTCGAGTTTGTAGATCTCGTACAACTCGTGGGCCTCGGTCTCGGCGGTGCCGGTCATGCCGGCCAGCCTGCGGTACATACGAAAGAGATTTTGCAGGGTGATGGTGGCGATGGTCTGGGTCTCCTGCTCGACCTTGACCCCTTCCTTGGCCTCCAGGGCCTGGTGCAGCCCGTCGGAGAAGCGCCGGCCCGGCTGGGGTCTGCCGGTCGACTCATCGATGATGATCACCTTGTGGTCATCGGTGACCATGTACTGCACGTCTTTCTCGAAGAGCGTATAGGCTTTCATCAGCTGGTTGATGTTGTGTACCGCCTCGCTCTTGAGGGCGTGCTCGCGGTAGGCCTCCTCCTCCTTGAGGCGCCGCTCCTCCTCGCTGAGTGAAGGGTCGGCCTGAAGCTGGTGAATTTGTAGACTTAGATCGGGCAGGATGAAGATGCTCTGCTCGTCGGGGGAAAGCAGGTCGCGGCCTTTGTCGGTCAGGTCGATGGTGTGATGCCGCTCGTCGACGGCAAAGTAGAGGGACTCGTCGATCTCGCTGAGGCGCTTGTCGCGCATATAGTCGGACTCGACCCGCGAGATCTGCCTCTTGATCCCTTCTTCCTGCAATAATTTCATCAGGCGGCGATTCTTGGGGCTGCCGCGCATGACCTTGAGCAACTCGACGCCGATCTCGTATTCGTCGCCCCCTTCTTGGCGCTTCTTTTCCGCCTCGGCCAGCAGCTTGTTGGCCAGCGAGGTCTGGGCGCGCAGCAGTTTTTCGACCAAGGGGCGCAGTTCGAGGTAGCGGTTGGTCGATTCGGGCACCGGGCCGGAGATGATCAGCGGAGTGCGGGCGTCGTCGATCAGGTTGCTGTCGGCCTCGTCGACGATGGCGTAGTTGAAGCCGCGCTGCATGATGTCCTCGCGGCGGGTGGCCATGTTGTCGTAGAGGTAGTCGAAACCGACCTGGTCCTTGGTGGCATAGACGATGTCGGCGGCGTAGGCTTGCTGGTGGGAGGCGTCGTGCCAGACGAATTCCTGGGGCACCCCCTCGCAGGCTGGCAGCAGATAGGCCTCGGCGCCGCCGGTCTGGCGGGCGTCCTGGATCACGCCTACCGATAGGCCCAGGACGTGGTAGACCGGCCCCATCCACATGGCGTCGCGTTTGGCCAGGTAGTTGTTGTGGGTGATCAGGTGTACCCCGTGGCCGGGCAGGGCGTTGAGGTACAGGGGCATGGTGGCCACCAGGGTTTTGCCCTCGCCGGTGGCCATCTCGGCGATCTTGCCCTGGTGCAGGACCAGGGCGCCGAAACACTGCACGTCGTAGGGGACCATATCCCAGGTGGCGGTGCCGCCAACCGTCTCCCAGGAGCGGCCCACCAGGTAGCGGCAGGCCGTCTTGACCAGGGCAAAGGCCTGGGGGGCGATTTCGTCGAGGGTCAAGCCTTCGAGGCGGCGGATCTCCTTGTCCAGCTCGTCCAACTCGTCGTTGAGGCGGGGGCGTTCATCGGCATCGAGGTCGCCGCGCAACTCCTCCTCCAGTTCGTGTACCCTGGCGGTGGCCTCGCCGGTGCGTTCGGCCAGCAGGGCGCGCAACTGGCGGGTCTGGTCCTGCAGCTGATCGGGGGTGAAGGAGGCGTATTCCTCGGCGTAGCGGTTGATCGCCTCCAACACCGGGGCAGCGGCTTTAAACTGGCGCTCCGCCTGGGAGCCGAAGAGTTTGCTGAGCAAGGTGCCGAACATGGTCTGTCCTCTGCGTCAAAATGAACTTCAGGTAGCCCGCCTCACAAGGGCAGGCCGCGCTGGCGGGCTATGGCATCCAGAACGCCGTTGACGAAGACGTAGGCTTTGGCGCTGCTGTAGGTCTTGGCCAGTTCGATGGCCTCGTCCATGGCGACGCGCGCCGGGATGCCGCAGTGGATGATCTCGGCCAGGGCCAGGCGCAGAATGATGCCGTCGATGCGGGCGATGCGGTCCTGGCGCCAGTGGCTGGCCGCCGCGTCGATGAACTGGCCCAACTCGCCGCCATGTTGGCCGACCGTGCCCACCAACTGAGCGGCGAATTCTAGCGTCGGGGCTGACAGCCCGGCCTCTTCGCCCAATTCGCGCAAGGCGCGCTGGCCGTCGCCCGGTGAGCTAACCTCCCAATAGAGGGCCTGCAGCGCCAGCTGGCGGGCCCCGTGCCGGTTGTCGGGCAGTACCGGGTCCGGGAGTTCGGGCAGGGTGCCGGGGTTTTCCGCTCCGGTCATTTCAGTCCGGCCATCAGCGAGGCCATCTCGATGGCGTTGAGGGCCGCGTCCCAGCCGCGGTTGCCGGCCCGGCCCCCGGCCCGCTCGATGGCCTGTTCCAGGTCGTCGGTGGTGATCACCCCAAAGGTCACCGGGGTGCCGCTGTCCAGGCCCACCCTGGCAATGCCCTTGGCCGCTTCGCCGGCGACAAAGTCGAAGTGCGGGGTGTTGGTGCGGATGATGGCCCCCAGGCAGATGACCACGTCAAAGCGGCGGGTGGCCGTCAGCTTCTGGGCGGCGATGGGCAGCTCAAAGGACCCAGGCACCCAGGCTACCTCGATGTCGCCATCGTCGGCCCCGTGGCGGCGCAAGCAGTCCAACGCCCCTTCCAGGAGCTGGGCGGTGATCAGGCTGTTGAAGCGGGCCACGGCGATTCCGAATTTGCGGCCCCGGGCGTCGAGGTTGCCTTCGTACACTTTTTGGGGCATCTCAGTTTTCTCCTCCGCTGGCCGGCACCTGGTGGTCCTCGGTCAGCAGGGTATGGTGGCCCATCCGGTCGCGCTTGGTGCGCAGGTAACGGATATTGTGGGGGTTGGGTGAGGAGGCGATGGACACCTGTTCGACCACGGTGATCCCGTATCCTTCCAGGCCTACCCGTTTCTTGGGGTTGTTGGTCAGAAAACGCACCCGGCGCAAGCCCAGGTCGTAAAGCACCTGGGCGCCGATGCCATAGTCGCGTGCGTCCATGGGCAGGCCCAGGGCATGGTTGGCCTCGATGGTGTCCAGGCCCTGGTCGCGCTGCAGCTGATAGGCCTTGAGCTTGTGGAAGAGGCCGATGCCGCGACCCTCGTGGTGCTGGATGTAGACGATCACCCCCCGTCCTTCGGCGGCGATCATCTCAAAAGACCGGTGGAGCTGCTCGCCGCAGTCGCACAGGAAGGAGCCCAGCGCGTCGCCGGTGAGACAGCCCGAGTGCATGCGCACCAGCGTGTCGTGGTCGCCGTCCAGCTCGCCCAGGGTCAGGGCCAGGTAGGGATTGTTGTCCACCAGGCTGCGGTAGGCGTACACCGTGAACTCCCCGTACTGGGTGGGCATGGGCGCCCGGGCTTCGAGCAGGATCAGCTTTTCGGTGCGCCGGCGGTGGGCGATCAGGTCCTTGATGGTGGCGATCTTGAAGCCGTGCCGGTGGGCGAAGTCCAGTAGGTAAGGGGTGGAAGCCACCTCTCCCTGTTCGTCGAGCATGGCGGCGATCAGGGCCACCGGCTGGAAGCCGGCCAGCTGGGCCAGGTCCACGGCCGCCTCGGTGTGGCCGGCCCGCCTGAGCACCCCGCCGGGCTGGGCCTGCAGGGGGGTGAGGTGGCCGGGTTGGACAAAATCGGAGGGGCGGCTGAGCGGATCGGCCAGCTTGCGGATGGTCAGGGCCCGGTCGTGGGCCGAGATCCCCGAGCCGCTGGCCAGGGAGGCGTTGACGCTCATCACCATCGAGGCCCCCCGCGGTCCCTCGCTGCCAGGCACCATCAGTCCCAGGCCCAGCTGGTCGAGGCGGTCCTTGCTGGCGGCCACGTGTAAGGAGGAGCCGGTGTGGCGCACGATGAAATTGAGGGCCTCGGAACTGACCAGCTCGGCCACCATCATCAGCTCACCCTCACCCACGACCTCGGTCCCATCCACCTCGAGGGCCCGCTCATCCACCAGCACCACCATGCGGCCTAGTTGGAGGTCGGTGATAATCTCTTCGATCGTATTGAAGTCAGACATAATTGAGAGGGGCGGATCGTCGCCCGCCCCTTTTTAGAGCCCAATAGGCTCAGTACCCCATGTCGCGCATTTTTTCCAGCGTCAGTCCCGTCGCCCCGCCTGGACCCCCGGCGCGCAGCAGGCGCTCCACGTAGCGGGCGATCACATCCACTTCGAGATTGACCGCATCGCCGCGCCGCCGTCTGGCCAGCGCAGTATGATCAAATGTATGGGGTATGATGGCCGAGGTAAAGGCCCGGCCCTCCACCTGGGCCACGGTCAGACTGATGCCGTCGATGGCGATGGAACCCTTGAAGGCGATATAGCGCAGCAACTCGGCGGGGGGCTCCACCCGCAGCAGCCACTGGTGGTGGCGCTCTTCCAGCCCGCTGATGCGGCCCACCCCGTCGACATGGCCCAGCACCAGGTGCCCGCCCAGCCGGTCCTGCAATCTGATCGCTCGCTCGAGGTTGACCGGGTCACCGGGCCGCAGCGTCCCCAGGGTGGTGCGCTGCAGGGTCTCCTCCACCGACTCGACGGCGAAGTAGTCGGTCCCGATTTCGACGGCGGTCTGGCAGGCCCCGTTGATATTGATGCTGTCCCCCAGCCGGCTCCCTTCCAGGATCAGCCGGGCGCTGATTTCTAGGCGCTGGAAATTCCCCTGCCGCTGGAGCCGGCGCACCGCGCCCACTTCCTCGATCAGTCCGGTGAACACGGGTACACGACCTCGGCGGTGTAGAGGATGTCGGGGCCCAGGCGGCGCAGGGCCACCTGTTCCAGGCGCAGGGCATTGGTCAGCCGGCGGATGCCCAGCTCGCCGACCGCGGGAACCCCTTCGCCGATGAGGCAGGGGGCCACGAAGATGCGCAGCTGGTCCACCACCTGGGCGCGCAGGGCAGCAGCGGCCAGCTGCCCGCCGCCTTCGAGCAGGATACTGGTCAGGCCCTCGCTGCCGGCCCGTTCCATGACCTGGGCCAGGTCGAGCTGCCCGCGCCGGGCGGGAAAGGTCCACACTGCCACCCCCTGGGCCTCAAAGGCGCGGCGGGTTTTGGCCGGGGCCGAGTGGGCAGTGATCAGCACCGCGCCAGGGCGCTGGAAGACGCGGGCCTGGAGCGGCACCCGCAGCCGGCCGTCTACCACCAGGGGGCGGGGCGAGCGGCCGCGCACCAGGCGCACGTCGAGCAGAGGGTCGTCGGCCAGCACCGTGCCGGCCCCCACCATGACCGCGTCAGTCCAGCTGCGCCAGCGGTGGACCAGGACGCGGGATTGCTCGCCGCTGATCCAGCGAGTGTCGCCCTCGGCGGTGGCGATGCGGCCGTCCAGGCTCTGGGCCAGCTTGAGGATCAGCAGGGGCCGGCCGGTGCGGCGGTGTTTGAGGTACGCGGCGTTCTGGCGCTCGGCTTCTTCCCGCCCCAGGCCCACCTCCACCTGGAGGCCGGCGGCCCGCAATTGGGTGAGGCCTTTGCCCTGCACCCGGGGATCGGGGTCTTCCATGGCGCAGACCAAGCGCCGGATGCCGGCGCGCAACACCGCCTCGGTACAGGGCGGGGTGCGGCCCTGATGGGCGCAGGGCTCCAGGGTCACGTAGAGGGTGGCGCCCCGGCTGTGTTTGCCGGCAGCGGCAAAGGCGTGGACCTCGGCGTGGGGCCCGCCTACTTGCAGGTGCGCGCCCTCGCCCACCACTCTGCCCTGGCGCACCACTACCGCGCCCACCAGCGGGTTGGGGCTGACCTTGCCGCGTCCCTTGAGCGCCAGGTGCAGGGCGCGGCGCATGTGGGTTAGGTCGGTGTCCATGGTTCTACTTCTTCACTTCGACCACCAGTTGCGCCGTGCCCACGTTGTCGAGGCGGTCCCAGACCTGCACCGCGATGACGTGTTCGCCGGGGGCCAGGCCCTCTACCGCGAAGCGGGCGTATTCCTCCTGGCTGTCGAAGAGCCCGTCCTCCGGGCTCAGTTGCTGGGCCTGGTCGCCGTAGTCGACGGTGTACTGGGCGCGCTGGAGGGGGCTGATGTGATCGGTGCAGCGCAGCCTTAGGCGCAGCGGCTCGCGCCCTTCCACTTCGAGCGTCAACTCGGGCGGTGAATTGTCGATGAGAAAAGGGGCGCTGAGCTGCTCGGCCTCCAGGGCCTGCGCGGCAGGATTGTCCGGGAGGTCGGTGGCTACCAGCCGCAGTTTGGTCAGGCCTTCGGGCATGGTCTCGGTGTCCCAGATGAAGGAACTCTGCTCCAGGCCTTCCTCGGCCTTTTTCCACTCCTGTTGCCCCTCGCTCTTGATATAGAGCGTATAACTGAGCTTGTCGCTGTTGGCATCCTGGGCCTGCCAGCGCAACAGGCGCAGGCTCTTGCGCTGGGGCAGGCGGCGACCGCGCAGCGGAGGACCGCCCTGGGCCTGGTCCTCGCTCTGGCCGGGTGGTTGATAGGTCTGCACCTCTAGGGATTTGATCTCGGGGCGCAGATTGGCCGGCAGGGCGGCGATATCCACCCCCAGCAGCACCGGGGTTTTGCTGCCAGCGGCACTGCGCAGTAGGGCGCGGTACTGGAGGAAGCGGGCCGGCGGGCTGGAGATAGTGCTGCCGTTCTGCTCTAACTCGGCCGACCAGGTGCTCCAAGTGGGATCGGGTTCCTGGCTGTTGCCCGAGCGGGTCTGGAAGGCCAGGCGGGTGCCGGCCGGCAGTTCGGCCCGCCAGCGCAGGTTGCCCCAGCAGGCATACACGCCAAAGTCCTCCACCGAGGCGTCGAGGCGGCCCTCCCCGGCAAAGGCGGTGCCCAGCCGGTAGAGCCCACCCGACTGGGCGGCACCCAGGCACAGGGCCCCCGAGGGGAGGCGGGCCATAGCGCTGGGGGCGAAATCCTCGAAACGGGCCACCAGCGAGAGGCGCCCGTCGCCGGCAAAGCGGCACAGTTGGGCCGGCTGGGCCGCAGTGGCCAGCAGGGTGCCGTCCCCGTCTACCAGCAGGTCGAGCAGCTGGGTTTCTTCGGCCTGCCACAAGGATAGGGCCGCCCCTTTGGGGTCGATGCGGAAGAGGGCGGACTTACTCTTCTGGTCCCCGGCGGCCTGGGAGAGGGCGGTGGCGTAGAGGGTGCCGTCTTCCAGGGCGGCCAGGCGGTGTACTTCCTCATAGCCGGTCTCGCAGAGCAGGCGCGCCGTGGTGTCGGCGATTTCGTAGATGCGCCCGGCCCGGGCGGTGGCCGCGTACAGGTGCTCCTGGTGGAAGAGCAGGGACATGACATGCTGGTCGGTCAGGGTGCAAAGGGTGTCCACCACGCCGGCCATCGAGATGGAGAGCACCCGGGCCGGCTGGCCGGTGGCGGCGCAGAGCCGGCCGCGGCCATCGAACTTCAGATCCCACACATAGGCGCTGCCGGTCTGGGCCAGGGTGCTGACCGGTCCTTTGGCGTCGATGCGGTAGATGAGGCCATCGGGCGCAGTGCCGGCATAGAGGGCCCTGTCCGGCCCCACCACCACGGAGTGGATGGCCAACTCGGGGGAATCGAAGAGCAGGACCGGATTGCCCTTGGGTGGCAGGGCGTAGATGCGGCCCAGATCGCCGGTGCCGGCGTAGAGCGTGCCGTCCGGTCCGCCGGCCAGAGACCAGATCCGCTCGGCTTCGAGTTTGGGCAGTTCCTCCAGGGCCGGCGCCAGCTGCACCGCACCTTCGGCGCGCAACTCCACCCCGGCGCCCTTGCCAGCGGCGAACTCTTCGAAGGTGCGCTGCTGCCACCTCACCGGCTGCACCGCCAGGACCGGCAGGGCCAGCAGCAGTGCCGAGATCAACCAAGTTGCGATTTTAGGGCCTCCTCACGTTTAGTTCCAGGGACTGCTCCCCCTCCAGTGCATAAGGCGTGCGCACCCGCTGGCGCAGCAGGACACGGCCCTTGATCGGGCCCACATGACCAATAGATCCGCCCTGGTCGAGCACGGCGCGCGCCGAAGGGGGCAGGGCGGGCAGTTCGCGGCCGTCCAGGGAGAGGCTGGGTTCGGGGCGGTAGAGTTCGACGACCAGGTCGTCGTCGCGTTCCTGCTGACCCAACAGGGCCAGCAATTGGTCGGCGTCGCGCGGCTGCAAGAGTTCGGGCCGGCGCTGGCTCTCCCACTGCCGGCTGACGCCGCCGCTGCCCACCCGCAAGACCAGAGGGCCAGGAGCCAGGTCAGCGGGCAGGAGGATTTCCACGGCCTGTTGCACCAAGGGTTGCTGATAGGGCTGCAGGGTGATGCTGGCCTGCAGCAATTCGCCGCTCTTGAGGGCCGGCCGCTCCACCCGCAGGCCCAGCACCTGGGCGGTGGCGATGCGATCGTCCAGCTCCAGCTCAAAAGACAGGCTGTCGGGTGCCAGGCCGGAAAATGAGCTCTGGCTCAGCACCCTCAGCGGCCCGATGAGGTCCTCGGCGGCGATTAGGATGGCCTGGGGGCCGCTGTAGATCTGATTCCGGTCGAGCACCCGGCCCTGACCGAGGTGGAGCCGGGCGTGTACCTGCACGGTGGCATCGCCGTCGAGCCGCTCAGCCGACTCCAGGGTTTGCAGCAGCACCGCCTGGGTCAGGCCCGGGGCCAGGTCGCGGTGGGGCAACACGTCAAAGTGGTAAGATTCTTCTTTACCCCGGCGGCGCAGCAGCACCGAGACCGGCAACATCCTGGGAACCGGACCCAGCAAGCCGGCGACGGCTGGCTGGCGGTCCTGGCGGATGGCGCCCACCGGGCGAGTGGCGGCGCCCATCTTGTAGGAGAAGGCCTGGCTGGCAAAGACCTGGTAGATGTAGGCGCCGGTCATGGGCATGTTGGTAGCCCCGGCCAGCATCAGGGGATGACCAAAGGCCAGCACGCGGTTCCCGTCTACATAGGTCAGGGTGCCGATGCTGGTGGCGTTTATGTCGCCGGAGATCAGCTGCACCCCCAGAGCCGCGCCCGGGACCATTTCGGTCTGGAGGTCGGGAAGGGCCCGGCCGCCGGGGGAGGCCAGCATGGTCAGACCCACCTGCCCGAAGAGCTTGGCCAGGGCCTGGCTGGTCAGCGGGGAGGCCCCGGCTACCCATACCGGAGTGTTCAGGGGGACCAGGGTCAGGGAAGGCGAGAGTTGGGGACCGCCGAGGGCCGCACTGACCTGGGCCCTGGCCTGGGCATCCAGCTCAAAGTGCAGGCTCTGGGCCCGGGCGGGGGCAGGGGCGTCCAGGCCCTGTTCCAGGGTGCCGAGCATGTCGTGGATGGGGGTGATGCCGCAGATGGCTTCCTTGGGGAGGGGCAGAAAGGCGTAGGCCACCGCGCCGATGAGCCGGCCCTCTACATAGACCGGACTGCCGCTCATGCCCGCAATCACCCCGGTCTGTGCCAGAGGACCGCCGGACAGGCGGGCCAGGATCAGGTCCCGGCCCGGCCCGAGGTAGTTGTGCAGCACCCCGAGGATCTCGGCCGCAAAGGTGTCGACCGTGGTGCCCTGGAAAACGGTGCGGCCCACCCCGCGCATGCCGCGCTGCAACTCTTCGGTACGCATGAATTCTTCTTGGGGCAGTGCCTGGGCCAGGACGGTTGTCCACCCGCACAGCAACAGAGCAAAAAGACGCAGCGACAGCACCACAATTCTCCTGGGAAAAGACAGCCAAAGCTAAGGTGGAGACCGCGCTTAAGTCAAGGTGGATGCCCTTGACAAAGGCTCTAGCTGACCTATTCTTAACTTGCGCACAGATACTCACTTGGGGCCGTGGGAGCGTGGGGAGTCTGCCGCGAGGCGAGGAGTTCTCTTTTGTACGAAACGTACTGGGGGCTGCGTGAAAAGCCCTTTGAAAACACCCCGGACCCCCGGTTCTTCTATCAGTCTCCTGCCTGCGCCGAATTGTGGACCCGGCTGCTCTATGTGCTCAAGGAGCGACGCGGCGCCGCGCTGTTGACCGGAGGCCCGGGTTGCGGCAAGACCCTGATGGCCCGAGCCCTGCTCCGGGAACTAGACTCGGGGCGCACGGAAATTGCCCTGGTCCACCAGCCCTGCAAGACCTCCGAGGAGTTCCTGCGCGAGGTGCTCTATCAACTGGGCCATGAGATCGAGGTGCCGGACCGGGCTAACCTGGTCCACCGCATTCAGGAACTGCTCTACGAGCACCACACTGCCGGCAAGTCTACCATCCTGGTGGTGGACGAGGGCCAGCTCCTGGCCGAGGCCCCGATCTTCGAGGAGATGCGCTTGCTCTTGAATTTCCAGCTCAATGACGCCTTCCTCATCACCATGCTGCTTTTGGGCCAGGCCAAGCTGGGCGAAAAACTCAAGGCGTACGCGCCCCTGGACCAGCTCCTGGCCACGCGCGGCATACTCCACCCCCTGGGCCAGTCCGAGGTGGACCGCTACCTGAGCCACCGCTTGCGGGTGGCCGGGCGCAAGGAGTCCCTCTTCACTCCGGATGCAGTGGAGCTGGTCTACGAGCACTCGGGGGGCATTCCCCGCAAGATCAACAATATCTGCGATATCGCCCTGGTGATCGGTTACAGCCGCAAGGTCGAGGAGATAGACGGGGAGGTCATGTACAACCTGATCCAGACCGAGAGGGGTCATGGTCCTTAGGATGAGCCAGCTTCTGCGCTCCTCCAAGGAGCTGCGGCAGGAAGAGTCTCCGCGTCCCTGGCGGGTGGCGCGGCCTGCTGCTGCGCCATCCGTCACTGTAGACACGCCGTTGCTCCTGCTGGACGCAGAGGGGCAAGTTGAGGGCAATGTCCCCAACCAGCCAGCCAGCCAGACGACCCCCTTGTACCAGCGCCTGGTGCAGATGGCCGAGCGCATCTTTGCGGCCGCCGTCCAGGGCAGCCAACTGGAGGGGCCCAGCCTGGTGAGGCCGCTCAAAGAGGCCCTGCGCCAGTTGCAGCAGGACGACGCGCTGCTGGCCGAGATGGTGCGACATCGCAACAGCGAACGCACCTTTCCCCAGCGGGCAGCCAACACCGCTCTGCTCTCTATGCGTATGGGGCTGGAGCTTGAGTACGACGAGCGGCGCGTCCTCTCCCTGGGGCTCTGCGCCCTGATGCACGATCTGGGCATGGCGGGCCTGCCCGCTGAATTGTTGGAGGCGCAGCGCTTCACCCCCGAACAGCGGGCCCAGATCCACCGGCACCCGTTGGAATCCCAACGTCTAGTGCAGGCATTCGGCAAGGGTTTCACCTGGATCGGAAAAATCGTCGTCCAGGTCCACGAGCGGATCGATGGCACCGGGTACCCGGCCCGGCTCAAAGGGGAGCAGATCCACGAATTTGCCCGCATCATCGGCCTGGCCGACACCTATGAGGCCATGGTGCATCCGCGTCCCGACCGGGAGGCGCGGGCGGTGTATCACGTGGTCAAGGAAATTATCGACCTGCGCAACACCCTCTTCGACCGCCGGCTGGTCAAGGCGCTGATCCACATCGTTTCCATCTTCCCCCTGGGCAGCCTGGTGCGGCTCAACAACGAGGAGGTCGGTCGGGTGGTGGGCACCAGCCGGTTGCGCCCCACCCGCCCGACGGTGGAGATCCTCTTAGACGCGCGGGGCCGGCGTCTGAGCACCCCCCGCCTGATCGTGCTCGAAGAGGAGCCGATGGTCTACGTGGTGGACCCGGCCATCACCGAAAGTGTGCTCTACAAACAATGACAGGCCATGCTGAGTAAATTTCTCGACAAACTGAAGAGTGGACTGACCAAGACCCGCGAGGCGCTGGCCGAGAAGATCGCCGCCGTGGTGGGCAAGAGCGGCCGGCTCGACGAGCAGACCCTCGAGGAGTTGGAGGTGGTGCTCATCCAGGCCGACGTGGGGGTGGAGACGGCCGCTGAGCTGATTGAGGAGTTGCGCCAGCGGGCCCGCCAGCAGGATTTCAAGGGCGGTAGCGCCGAGGTGATCGAGTTGCTCAAGGACCACCTGGCCGGCATGCTGGACAGCGAGGACCAGGGCCTGCCCTTTGCCGAGCTGCCGGCCCGTCCCTACACCATCCTGGTGGTGGGTGTCAACGGGGTGGGCAAGACCACCACCATTGGCAAGCTGGCCAAACGCTATGCCGAGGGGGGACACAAGGTACTGATCGCCGCCTGCGACACCTTTCGCGCCGCGGCCGTGCCCCAGCTGGAGATCTGGGCCGAGCGGGCGGGGGTGGACATTGTGCGCGCCCAGCAGGGGGCCGATCCGGCGGCGGTGGCCTTCGATGCGCTGGGAGCGGCGCAGGCGCGGGGAGTGGACGTGTTGATTGTCGATACCGCGGGCCGGCTCCACAACAAGGTCAACCTGATGGAAGAGTTAAAAAAGATTCGCCGCTCGCTGGCCAAGCAGGACGCGGGGGCCCCGCACGAGACCCTGCTGGTGCTGGACGCCACCACCGGCCAGAACACCCTGTCCCAGGCCCGCCAGTTCCACCAGGCCACCGAGTTGACCGGGCTGGTGCTGACCAAGCTGGACGGCACGGCCAAAGGCGGCATCGCCCTGGCCCTGCGGCGAGGGATGGGTATTCCGGTCAAGTTGATCGGGGTGGGCGAGGGGCTGGATGACCTGCAGCCCTTTGAGAGCCGCGCCTTTGTCGAGGCCATGTTGGGCAGGGGAGAACAGGCATGAACGATGAACGCGACGAGGAACTGAGCGGCCTGCAGTACCTCAGCCAGGAACGGCCCGAGGCCATGCAGCACCTGCTGGCTTTTTTCAAGGAATCGGGAAGACACCTGGACCCCAAGACCCGGTTCCTGATCTCGGTAGTCACCAAGGTGATCAACTTCTCGCCGCGTGGCCTGCGCCAGTATCTGCCGCGCGCCCTGAAGGAGGGGGCCAGCCGCGACGAACTCATCGACGCCATCCTCTGCGCGTACCCGGCTGCGGGTCTGACCAAGGTGGTGGATGCCATCGAGGTGCTGCGCGAGCTGGACCGCGAGGGGAAGCTGGGTGCTCCGGCTGCGGTGGCTGCCGAGCCGGAAGCGCAGTGGGTGCCGGTGCTCCGTACCGAGGAGGTGCCGGCGGGCGAGGCGCGGGTAGCGGATGTGGGGCACCGGCAGTTGGCCGTCTTCAATGTGGGCGGGGAATTCCTGGCTACCGCCAATTCTTGCGTCCACCAGGGTGGCTATCTGGGGGACGGGTTTCTCGACGGCGAGGTGGTGATCTGCCCCTTGCACGGTTGGCAGTTCAACGTGCGCAGCGGCGCCTGCATCACCAGACCGGGACAGCAAGTGAAGGCCTACGAGGTGCGGGTGCGCGAGGGGCAGGTGGAGGTGCTGGTCTGAAAGATCCCTCCTAGAAGCGCCCCTATGCTCGCTCCGCTTGCAGCGCTACTTTGAGGGTACCGCGTTATTTTCCGGCTTCAGCGCTCCCCTTTGCCCACCATCGATCTACCCTGATGCCTACCCTGATCCTGCTCGCCTTCTGCGCTTCCCTGCTGGCCTCCTCCCCGGCCCCGGCCGAAAACCGGGTGCTGGAGCTGGGCCGCCAGGGCGACTATGTGCAATTGCCCGCCGGCCTCTTCGCCACCCTAGAAGCCGCCACCGTGGAGGCCTGGGTCAAGTGGGAAGCCTGGGGCCTCTTCTCCCAGTGGTTCGCCTTTGGCTCGAACCAGGAATGGCGGGCCCTGGGTTTCAACCACTTCGGCAGCGAGCCCATCCTCCAGTTCTTCATCTACGACCAGACCCACCAGGCGCATATCGCCGCCGTGGCGACCGACCTGCCCCTGGGGCAGTGGTGCCACCTAGCCGTGGTCTCTGGGCCGGGCGGCATGAAGTTCTACCTCAACGGCGAGTTGGTAGCCCAAAACGAGTACGAAGGCAGCTTTGCCGCCATCGGCAGTACCAGCGACAACTTCCTGGGCCGGTCGACCTGGAAAGAAAACGCCGACTTCCACGGCCAGCTCGACGAGGTGCGGGTGTGGAACCAGGTGCGCACCCAGGAGCAGATCCGCGAGGGCATGCACCGGACCCTCCGTGGCGGGCAGCCAGGGCTGGTGGGGCTGTGGAACTTTGACGAGGGCGATGCCCGCGACCAATCCTCCGGCGGCCAGCACGGGCAACTGAAGGGTGGGGCCAGGTGTCTGGTGGCGCCCTTTCCGGGCGCGGCGACCGCGCCGCGACCCGCCCTGCTGCAGGGCTTGCTGAGCGACGAAACCGGCGCGCTGATGCGTTATGTCTCCGTGTATCTCGAACCCACCCCTGGGCCGGAGATGCCGCTGACCGCTACCTCTGACGGAACGGGCACGTACCAGATTGCCCTGTTCACCCCGGGGCGTTATGACCTGACGGCCACTTCGGGCACCCAGGGTGTCTGGAAGATGGACGTGCAATTGGCGGAGGGCGAACGCCACCGGCAGGACCTGGTGATGAAGCAGGCCATCCGTATCTCCGGGGCAGTCCGCGCCCTGGACGACACGCCGCTGATGGGGGTGGTGGTCCAGGCCCTGGTCCTGGAGGGCAAGGTGGTCGCCTCGGTCCTCAGCGGCGAACAGGGCCGGTACTATTTCGCCAACCTGCGCCCCGGGCAGTACCGGGTGCGGGTCCAGACCCCGGACCGCGACCTGTACTGCGGCGCCGGGGCGGACGGGCAGGGGGCGCGTTACCGGGTCGAGACCGGCAAAACCCTGGAGCATGTCGATTTCCGCCTGGCCCCCTTCAAAAAAGGCCAGTGGAAATCCTACACCCCGGTGGACGGCCTGATCGCCGAAAGTATTGAGGCCATGTGCCAGACCCGGGACGGCCTGCTGTGGTTGGCCAGCCTGGGGCAGGGGGCGTGGTACTACGATGGCGAGCAATTCGCCAGCCTCACGGCGCAGCAGGGCTTGGTCTCCGACCGGGTGACCTCGCTGCTGGAGGACCGCCAGGGCAACCTCTGGTTTGGCACCGAAGCAGGGGTTTCGCGCTGGGACGGCAAGATCTTTACGACCTTCACCACCCAGCAGGGCTTGGTCTCCGACCGGGTGACCTCGCTGCTGGAGGATCGCCAGGGAAACATCTGGTTCGGCACCGAAAAAGGCGTTTCCCGCTGGGACGGCAAGAGCTTCACCACCTTCACCGGGCAGCAGGGTCTGGCCTCCGACCGGGTGACCTCGCTGCTGGAGGATCGCCAGGGAAACATCTGGTTCGGCACCGAAAGCGGTGTCTCCCGCTGGGACGGCAAGAGTTTCACCACCTTCACCGATCAACAGGGCATGACCTCTGCCTATGTCAACACCGTGTACCGGGATCGGGGAGACACCCTGTGGTTTGCCACCGAAAAAGGGCTCTACCACTACGACGGCCAACACTTCGCCCAACTCAGTCCCCAGCAGGGCCTGATCCACGAACGAGTCAGGGGCATACACCAGGACCGCGCGGGGAATCTATGGTTTGCCACCCGCCGCGGCCTGTCGCGCTGGGATGGCCGGCGTTTTGTCAACTTCACGGTGAGCGACGGCCTGAGCGCCGACGAACTGCGCTGCGCCTTCCAGACCAGCGACGGCACCCTGTGGTTTGCCACCGAGGACAAAGGCGTCTGCACCTATCGCGCCGAAACCGTGGCCTCCTACTATCAGGCCGACGGCCTGCCGCCCAACGAAATCCTGAGCCTGCGCACCACCAGCGAAGGCAACCTGTGGCTGGGCACCGCACGCGCCGGCATCTGGCGCCGCGACTCCGGCGGCTTTGAGCTGGTCGAGGTGGACAAGGCCCTCTTCGGGGTGGGGTTGCCCGTCATCCGCGCCGACGCCGCTGGGCGGCTCTTCTTCGCCTCGCGCGGATACGGCCTGTGGCAACACGATCAGACGGGGTGGCGGCAATTCTCCCTGGGCGACAGCTGGAAGCAGGGCGCCAACATGATCGACGACTTTGTCCTCGACCGGGAGGGCAAGGGTTGGCTGGCCACTGCCAGCGGGGTGTTCTGCTGGGACGGTGAGCGGTTTTCCGCCTTCGGCCTGCTGGCCTCCGAAAAGATCATCTGCCTCTTCCAGGACCAGGAAGGGGCCATGTGGTTTGGCAGCGTCGGACAGGGAGTGTTCCGCTGGGATGGCCGGGAGATGCAGCACTTCACCACCCAGCAGGGCCTGGCATCCGACCAGGTCTACGTCATCCACCAGACCCCGGACGGGGCCCTGTGGTTCGGCACCCAGGCTGGGCTGACCCGCCTGGCTCAGGGGGTCTGGACCTCCTTCACCACCCGCAACGGCCTGACCTACGGCCGCATCGAGGCCCTTCAGGACCGGGAAGGCCGGCTCTTTGTCGCCACCCGGGGCGGCGGGGTCTCCTGTTTCGACGGCCAGACCTGGACCTCGCTGGATGTGCGCAATGGCCTGCCCAGCGATCACATCAAGGCGCTGGCCTTTGCCCCGGATGGGGCGCTGTGGCTGGGCACGGACCGGGGGGTGGCCCGCTACCGGCCCGACCACACCCCGCCCCAGGTGCGGATCACCGGGGTACAAGCCGACCGGCTCCACACCACCCTGGAGCAGGTCCCCGCGCTGACCACAGGGGTGCGGGCCACCCTCTATTTTCGCGCCATAGATTTCAAGACCCCGGCGGCCAAACGCCAGTACCGGTATCGCATCCGCGAACTGGATGAGGCCTGGGGGCCGGCCTCGACCAGCAGCCAGATGGAGTGGATTCCCGAACGCCCAGGGACCTATACCTTTGAGGTGCAAGCCATCGACCAGGATCTCAATTACTCGGCGCCGGCCACCCTCTCCCTGAGGGTGACCCCCACCTGGTACCTGAATCCCTGGATCGCCTTTCCGCTGGGAGGGTTGCTGGGTGGCCTGGTGCTGGTGGCGGTTTTTTCCAGCAGTCGCTACTACCATCAGCGCCGCGAGGCGCAACGGCTGCGGGAACAACTGTTGGACGAAGAGCGCCGAGGGCGCGAGGCGGCTGAGGCGGCCAACCGGGCCAAGAGCGTCTTTTTGGCCAATATGTCGCACGAGATCCGCACGCCGATGAATGCTATCCTCGGCTATGCCCAGATCCTGCGCGACCAGCCCAGCCTCTCCGCCGACCAGCGGCGGGCAGTGGAGACCATCCATACCAGCGGCGACCATCTGCTGGGGCTGATCAATGACGTGCTCGACCTGTCCAAGATTGAAGCGGGGCGGGAAGAAGTGCGGGCGACCGATTTCGATCTGCGCCAGCTGACCCAGGGGTTGTCGACCCTGTTCCAGTTGCGTTGTCAGCAGAAGGGCCTGGAATGGCGGGTGGAATTGGAGGGGGAGCATTGGCAGGTGCGCGGCGACGAAAACAAGCTGCGCCAGGTGTTGATCAATCTGTTGGGGAACGCGGTGAAATTCACCGAGGCAGGGGTGGTGACCCTGGAAGTGCGGACCGCGGCGGACGACACCTTCCGTTTTGTGGTGCGGGACACCGGGCCGGGTATCGCGTTGGCGCAGCAGGCGGCGATCTTCGAGCCCTTTCACCAGGCCACCCCAGAGACCCATAAAGGGGGCACCGGCCTGGGTCTGGCCATCGCCAGACGCCATGTGGAGCTGATGGGCGGACAGCTCTTGCTCGAGTCGGTGCCTGGCCAGGGTGCCTGTTTCATCTTCGCCCTCTCGCTGTCCCCTGCCCTGGGCAGGACCGGCAGCCTCCCTCCGGCAGAACACTACCGGGACGTGGTGCGCCTGGTTCCGGGCCGGCAGGTGCGGGTGCTGATCGTCGACGACGTGGCCACCAACCGCGAGATCCTTGTCCAGTTGCTGACGCGGATCGGCATCCAGGCGGCCCAGGCAGAAGGCGGCGAGCAGGCGCTGGCACGGGCGCGCGCTGACCGGCCTGACCTGGTGTTCATGGACATTCGTATGCCGGGCATGGACGGGGTGGAGGTGCTGCAGCGGCTGCGGCGCGAGCATCCCCTGCTGCCGGTGGTGGCGGTCTCGGCTTCGGTGATGGAGCACGAGCGGCTGTACTACCTGAGCGCCGGCTTCGATGACTTCATCGACAAACCCTTCCGCACCGAGCGACTCTATGCCTGCCTGGCCCAAGTGCTGGGTGTGGCGTACGAATACGCCCGGCCGCCGCAGGCGGAGGCCGACACCCCCCATGGGGAAACAACCCAACTCGTCCTCCCCGCCCTCCTGTACGCACGGCTCAAGGAAGCGGTGGAGTTGCACAGCGTCACCGAAGTGAAGGAATACCTGGACCAAGTGGAAGCCATCGGTCCCGAAGGTCAGCGCCTGGCCTCCTGGCTGCGAGACCTGGTCCAGCGCTACGACCTGGAGGCCGTCGCGCGGGCCCTGGAGCAGGTGCGCCATAGGTGAGGCCGGGCGGGCGTTTCATGCTGATAGGGACCTTCTGCCTTGCCCTGCGCGACACCTTGCAGCGCTATGACCTGGAGGAGATGATGCGCATCCTGGAGAGTACCCCCCATGAGTGAAGTGAACATGGACTTGAGCGGATCGCGGATCCTGGTGGTCGACGATGTGCCGGCCAACCTCGACGTGTTGTGCCAG
>CAMAVQ010000074.1 GCA_945861755.1 Gemmatimonas phototrophica | reverse complement strand
GCTTTCCCACATCGAGGCGCCGGCCACCCCGGGGAACTGGTCGATGTACATGGAGGCGACTTCCACCCGCGGCTTCTGCAACCCCTCGTCGGTGGGAAACCCCTTGAGGAATTTGGTGACGATCACGTCGGCGTGGGAAAGGGCCCGGTACTCGGTGATGATGGCGGCGATCTTTTTCATACTCTCCTCATCGTGGTGTTACCCAGATGTAACCAGTTGAAATATAATATGTTATGGAATCATCTGAAAACAAGATTTCTCCGCCATCTAATGAACATCTAATGACGATCTAAGCACCGGTAGAAACCTTGCCAGCGAACCTGTCGCTGGAAACACATAAGGGTATTTTGTCAGGCACGGCAAGTGAGGTAGACTGGCTCCAAAGGGACACCGGAATGTCGCAGAAAACATAGTTGGTGTCTTCGAAGCCGTGGAGTAGAAGCGAGCCACCTCGCTACTCTATGCAGGATGTACGTTGGCCCGGGTAACTCCAGCATCAGTTGACAGAGACCGAGGTTGCGGGTATTATTCTGATAACAGCATCCTGAAAAACAGAACAGCCATGATCAAAACCTTTCGTTGCAAAGATACGGAGGCCTTGTTCAATGACCTGGCCACCCGCCGCTTTCAAGCCATTCAGCGTGTGGCTCGGCGTAAACTGGAAATGCTGGCCGCAGCGAAAAGGCTGGACGACCTACGCATGCCTCCGGCGAATCGGCTGGAAGGATTGAAAGGGGATCGTCATGGGCAGCATAGTATCCGCATCAATGATCAGTGGCGCCTCTGTTTCCGTTGGGAGGGTGGCGATGCCGTTGATGTAGAAATTGTAGACTACCACTGAAACACCCATTCGGAAAGGAATCGCCAATGGCCACGCTCTTGGACCCGATTAAGCCGGGTGAAATTCTCCTCGAAGAGTTTCTGGAGCCCATGGGAATTAGCCAGAATAAACTTTCCCGCGATCTCGATGTCCCGGTCACCCGGATCAATGACCTTATCCACGGGAGGAGAGGTATTAGTGTGGATAGCGCCTTGCGGCTGGGGGCCTATTTTGGCACGACTCCAGAGTTCTGGCTCAACCTGCAGACGCGCTACGACCTGAAAATGGCTCAGCGCACCCTGTGGCCCACTATTTCCAAGACTATCCGCCCATTTCAGGAAACCGCCACGGCCTCAACCTGAGCCTTCCTCCTTCCCCCTTCTCCCCCACCCTCGACTCGACTATCCCCCCATTCCCGTGTGTCTAGTAAACACCCCCAAGCTGTGTCTGACAGCGCAGTGGAAGTGGGAATGGCGCGATCTTTTTCATTTCTAGCGCCTTTTCAAAGAGTGGCCAGGGCCGCCAGCAGGGCCTTGAGATACCCCACCGAATAGGCCAACCCCTGCTCCACCAGGGGGCCGTCCCCCTCGATGGCGGGGATGTGATCCGGATTGATACAGCCGGAGAAGCCCACCCGCTTGAGTTCGAGCAGGATCTTGAAGGGGTTCAGGTCGCCGTCGTCGAGCAGCACCTCCTCGAAGGCGCCGGCCGTGGCCAGGCTGCCGCGCACGTTGCGCAGGTGGACCATGAAGATGCGGCCCTTGCGACCGTAGTTGTGCAACTCGTCTAGTACCAGGCTGCTGCCGCCGGCTTCGGCGCGGGTGCCGCAGCAGTACAGGTACCCGACGCTGCGGCTGGGAAAGGCGTCGATCACCCGATGATAACCCAACCCGCCCAGCGGCGTCTCCACATTGGGGGTATCCGAAGGGTGGATGGCCAACTTGACCCCGCATTGCTCGGCGATGGGCACCAACTGGCTATAGGCCAGGGAGAAGCGCTCCCACCACTTTTCCAGTTCCTCGGGAGAGGGGATGGCTGCTTGCGGGCGGGCCAGGGTCTCCCCCCGCGAGCGATACCCGCCCCGATGTGTTGAACGATAGGCCCGCATCTGCTGGGGAAAGGTATCCCCCTCGAAGCGCTGCCGGGCAATGGGCAGACCGGCCTCGCCAAAGACCCGCAGGGCCTCGCAGGAATTGGCCAGCTCCTTGTCACCGACCTTGCGGCCCTGGACAAATTTCTCGGTCAGGTCCGGCAGGGTGACCCGGTTGATTTCCAGGCCGTAGGAACGCAGCTTCTTTTTGATCTTCAGCAACGCATCCAGGTCGGGGTAACCCTGCTCCTTCACTCCGGGAAAATAGCCCCCGGTGCCAAAATCGAGACAGTCGACGCCCAGTTGGGTCACTTTTTTCAGATAGCTGTCGGACAGATCGCCGTGCCACACCGATATCTTGAACATCCCGCTCTCCTAGTTGACAGTCGTCAGCGTTTCCAGTTGGCCAGGGTGCCTTCGTAGTCGAACAATTCCCGCGCATTGCCCCGCATCAGCCGCTCCACCAGCACCGGCACCTCCCTGGGGGTCAGCCAGCCTTCGGCCACCAGCTCGTTGAGTGCCTGGGCCAGACCGCGCCGGGCGATGCGCGCATGGCCCGGCACCAGCTCCACGGGCATATAGTCCCCGCCAAAGGTGAGCAGCTTGTTGGCCGGCGCCGCCATCAGGAACTCCTTGACGAAACGCACCCCGGCCAGCGGATTGATGATCCAGGCCCAGCACATATCGATGTACGCGTTGGCATAGTGCTTGGCGATGGCGATGGCCTCGTCCTGGTACGGATAGGTGATGTGCATGATCACAAAAGGCGTGTCCGGATGCTGGCGCAACAGCTCGCACATGTCGCCGGCATTGTGGCGCAGCCGGTGCAGAGGCATGTTGCTGTGGCCGGCGTAGTACCCGGTGTGCAATTTGACCGGCAGTTGGTACTCGGTGGCTTGGCGCACGCAGTAGTGGAAGAGGTGGTCCTGGATGGCCTTATGCCCGGCCTCATCCAGCTTGGCGGGATCGCGCAGGTACTGCTCAAAGAGCGGAGCCGCCGCCTGGGCACTCACCTGGGCGTAGTCGAGCCTGCGGCTGTAGGCGCTCTGGTTCTTGACGGCGATGGCCCGCGGCCCGTACGTGGCGAAACACCAGTCGATGACTTGGTGCCAGTCCTGCAGGGAGTGCACCTCGCGGCCGGCGAGTTTGGCCACCTCGGGCACCTCCAGCCCGGTGCTCAGACGCACAAAACTCAGGTCCTGACACAGCAATTCCGGCTGGGCCGTCTCCATGAAGAGACCCTCTTCCAGGGAGTTGACCTGGCAGTGCTCAACCAGGGCGACCTCCTTCAGGACGTGCTGATAGTACCCCGGCTTGATCAGGGCGGCCACCCGATCCGAGACCTCCTGCACCGTTTCGGCGCTCAGGTCGTCGATGCCGTAGAGCATACGCACCGACTCGCGCACATTCTGGAGGTACCCGGTATGCCGGGCTCGCTCGTAGTACTTGCCCACCAGTTTCCACTTTTCCCTGGGGGAGAGGTCTGGGCGGAAGAATTGCTGGTAGTCGGCGGGCGGCAGGCCGGCCACCATCAGATCCGAATCGGCGTAGTGGCTCAACAACACGCTGAAATCCTTGAGCGCCCGCTCGGGCCGGGCAGCCTTCTCCGGACCCTGAAGGCGGGTGGATTCCTCCAGCAGATGCTCGTGGGTGTCGACAAAGGGGGTCTCTTCAACCAATTGGGAGATTTCTTCAGCGAGGCTCATATCCCTCCGGGGGTTGGCATGGCGGCCCCAATATATCACTTTTCCCCGGTGTTATCCATCGGGAGAGAGAGCATGCCATGAGCGGGGAGACCTATCTGTTTTCGCTGGAATTCAGCGTGCGGGACTATGAGTGCGACCTGCAGGGGGTGGTCAACAATGCGGTGTACCTCAACTATCTGGAACACACCCGGCACGAGTACCTCAAGAGCCTGGGCCTGGACTTTGCCCGCCTGCACCAGCAGGGCTGCGACCTGGTGCTGACCCGCTGTGAACTGGACTACAAGGCCCCCCTGCGCAGCGGCGATCGTTTGGTGGTGCGCCTGAACCTGGAACGGGAGAGCCGGCTGCGCTTTGCCTTTTTGCAGGAGATCTACCGCCTCCCCGACCAACGCCTGGTGCTGCAGGCCAAAGCCATCGGCACCGGCCTGATCCAGGGCCGCCCCGCCCTACCCCCAGAGTTGCAGACTCTCCTCGAAAGAGGAACCGTTTAGCGGCGGGAAGATGACCACTATCCTTTGCTGGGGAGAAGGTCGGGGATGCCCTGAAGGGGTTTCCCAGGGAGCGGCGGGGAAGGGAAGGTCCGAGGGGATGGGAGACGGGGTAGCGGAGCCAGAGCGAGCGAGGGAAAAGGACCGCGCCTGGGGAAACTCCGCAAGGGCATTCCCGACCCTCTCGCGCCTGGGGAAAGGCTGGAGGGGTCACTCCCCGACGCCGCTCCCGTTCAGGCCGTGATCTTCAGATTTGTCCCCTTCAACACCACCTGCGCCTTGGGCAGGTCCTTTTTGGCCGGTCCCTTGGTCACCTTGCCGGTGGCGTCGAACCTGGAGCCGTGGCAGGGGCAGACGATAACCCCGCTGGCATTGGGCACCGGCACCTGGCAACCATTGTGGGTACAGGTCGAAGAAAATGCCGTATAGGTGGAGGTACTCGACCGGACCACGATCAACTTGGCCCCGTTCTGGGTCACCTTCACCGCGCCACCCACCTTTTTCAGCGCCGCATTGGTCTTGGCGTTCAGGTCCAGGGTGAGGGTGGTGACGGCCGTTTTGGCCGCAAGGTCTTCGGCCTCGCTAGAGGCCGCCGTCGGCGCCTCCGCGCAGCTTTCGAGCACCAGGGTCAGCAGCCAGCCGCTCAACACCACCTGCGCTGACCTGAGGGCGAAAGCTCTGCGGCTCAGCAATTCGTTTTCCAAGATTCTTCTCCTTTGCTAGGCTGGTTGCATGTTGTCCTTGCCGACGCTGGGTACAAGCGAGGGTTCCGGTGTCAGGGCACCGGCAGGACATGCAGTGTATAACGCTGGCAGACCCTCTCCCCCTGCTCGTCATCGGCTTCGATCTCCACCTCCACCTCTCCCACCTCTTCCGGCGTTCCCCAGACCAGCCCGGACCCGGCATCCACCTGCAACCACCCAGGGCCCCTCACCAGTCGGTAGCGCAGCGACCCACCACTCTGGTTGAAGTCGGCACGGGCCGGGTAGCGGTATTGGGCGCCGACAAACTCTTCGACCACCGGGGAGCTGAGGAAACACAACCCGGCAATCTCCAGGCACCACACATCATTGGTCAGCGGCCAGGAATTGCCCCCCACCACCCACAATTTACCGCCGAACACGTAGGCCGACAATTCGTGCCGGGCTGACCAGCCTTCGGGACAGGCCAATTCCCGCCAGTGCACTCCGTCGGCCGAGTACCAGGTGTCAGCAAAGTTGTTCCAGGTGGGTTCGGCGCGAAACCCGCCCAGCAGCCAGAGCCGGTTTCCGTAGCTCAGGGCCGTGCTCCAGATCCGCCCTGGCCAGGGCGCCTCGTCCACCACCTGGGTCCAGTTCCTGCCGTCCGGGGAGCACCAGACCTCGCGGTACGCCTTGAAAGGATGGTAAGTGGTGATCCCCCCGCCCACCAGCCACAGTTGGTCGCGATGCACCGCCAGCATGCCGAAGACCTGCCGGGGAGACCAGGGCGCCTTGGCGGTCTCCAGAGTCCATTCCACGCCATCAGTCGACGACCACACGTCGTGGTGCAAGGCCCCGTTGCTCTTGCCGCCCAGCACCCACATGCGGCCGGCAAAAACCGCTCCGCCGGCGGCGTACCGCCCCTTCCACGGGGTCTGGTCGTTCACCTTTTCCCAGTGTGCCCCATCGGCCGAGGCAAAGAGGGTGCCCTCGTTGTCGGCCACCCACATCCGCCCCTCGTACACCCAGTTCACCGGAATGTTGATGCCGCTCTGGGAGGGAATCTCCCCTTCCTGGCGCCACTCCACCCCATCCGCCGAACTCCACACGTCGCCCACCAGGCCGGGGGTATAGCCACCCAAAATCCACATGCGCTCCTTGAACACCACCTCCCCGGCCGAGTCTCTCGGCGACCAGGCACAGTGCTCCTGCACCCGCACCCAGGTGGGGGTGGAATGGGCGCGGACCACCTTCACCTCGTACCCGCCCGGCTCCACCCGCAGCACGTTGCGCCCCACCTGTAGGGAAATCAGGGTGGAGGGCTGGCCACTCGTCGCGGGCGCCTCGTTGACCCGCAGCGCCACACCTGGGTCGCCGGCCTCAGCGCTGAGGGATACCGCAGCGACGCTATGGGGAACATACACGGTGTACTGCCGGCGTGCCGGACTGAATCCGGGTGAGAGTTTGCCCGGGCTGATGGCCAGGGCTTTCAGGCTGGGTTGATCCATGGAGACCTCCTTCTCGCCCTATCGGCGATCAACAATACTTCATCCACTCGGCCGCCTTTCCCGGCAGGCCGGCAAAGTATGCTTTGCATTCCTCCAGCGACTCCCCCACCAGGAGCAGCGTGGCAAAGGCATGGGCCTGGGCAGGATCGGTGGTGAACAGAACGCCCCGCGAGATATGCTCGCCTTTCATCTCCATGGGGAAGCGCTGCTCCAGGTGTGCGGCAAAGGAAGCCAGGTTGCCAAGACCGGCGCTCTCCACTTCGCGGCGATTGAGGATCAGCCACAGGGCCGTGCGCGAAGCGTTTACCCGCCGGGCCAGGCCCAGGGCCACCCGGCCCATGGTGAAACGGGGATTGATCTCCACTATAGGTTTGAGCCGCAACCGGCCCTGCTGGCGAAATACCAGGGCATCCACCCCCACCGGCCCGGTGTACCCCGATGCGGCCAGGCGTCCGGCCAGGAACTCGGCCAAGGTTTCGAAGAACCGCCAGAGCCGGCGTTGATCGCGGCCCTCCCCGCAGAGGAAACGCCGCAGCTCCTGGTCCAGACCGGACAGAGGCTGGCTGACCAGGGAGCCGCGGTACTGGCCGCGGGTGTCGGTGAAGAACCGGGTCCAGCCCAGCAACCGGGCCAGGCCGGGAGCACCGATTTCCAGTTGGGCCGAGAGATCCACCCGTTTGTCCAACCAAGGCTCCACCACCACCTCCCCCTGCATCTCCAGCAACCGGGTCACCTGCGCCAACTGGTCCGCCCTGGGCTCGGCCGGGTCCAGGCGCACCTGGCTCTGGCCGGCCGCGCCAAAGGCCCCTTTCACCACTACCTGGTCCCAGCCCTCGCCGGCGCGGCGCGCCAATTGTTCGCCGACCTCCTCCATATTGGCGCAGGCCCAACCCACTACCAGTGCGTCGGCTAACCATTCTTCATCGTCTAGGCGCAGAAAGTCGCGCAGGGCCGCTGCGCTCCAGGCCTTGGAGTAGAGCGGCCGCCATTCCGCCTGCCATACCTGCGGTGCCGACAGGTGGTCGCGCAAAGGCGCAGCGATGCGCTCCACCTGCGGGCTCCAACCCCAGGGCCGCAGGCTGTGCAGCTTGCGTTGGGCCAGTTCGCCGCTCAGCGGACTGCCAGGCGGGTGCTCCACCAGTTCCGGGATGGCTACACCCGCCCGGCTCAAGGAGCGCAGGAATTCCAGGGAAGGCCGCTGGGGCACCAGCACCACATCGTCCGGGGCACACAGAAAGAGCGGGAGGAGCGCCAGGTCCCGGGTCAGTTGCCGCACAGGTTGCGAAGGGGTGAAACCGGGACGGATCACCTGACTCTCGCAGGAAGGATCGAACCAGTACACCGAAGGACAACGCCCCCTGGAGCGGGTATAGAACTCCAACTCGTCGATGAAGGCCTCGGACAGGCCGGCCTGTTGGCGGCCCTCGCGATTGAAGCCGATGCCCTTGGCCCGGCTGGGGGTGAGGGGCATCGACAATACCTCCTGGTACGCCTCCCATTCCGAAAGGGCCGGATCGCGCCAGCGGTTGAACCACACCAGCCCGTGTTTGACGTGGCCGATCTCGTCGCGATAGATGCGGCCCAGGATACGCGCCGTGTCCTCATCCCCCAGTTCTTGGTACGCGGCGGCGTAGTGGCGGGCGTAGTCGAGGTTGGCCTGTTCCAACGTGAGACTGAGGCGGGCAACAAAATCCAGCGGACTGGGCGAGGGGGCAATGGCCCGCCAGAAGAAATCGCTCACCGGGATCTGCCCGAACTCCACCCCCACCTGGGCCAGTCGCGCCAGGTACAGGCGCACGTGCTCCTGCTCATCCCTGAGGGTCTGCACCAGGCCGCGCCGGAACTTGTCGGGCGCCTCGGGGAAACGCAGCAGCGCCAGGGCCATCAATTCGAGGGCCAGCAACTCGTGGTTGGCGAAAAAGTGCAGTACCAGGCCCCGCTCCTTCTCGGTGTGGAAGTGGCGCAACTCGGCAAAGCGCACCCGCTGCCGTTGGTGGTACTGGTCCAGGGCCAAAGCTGCAGGCCGACCCGGCGCCGCCGGCATCTCTATGGCCCGGCCCGGCGCCTCATCCTGGTACTGATCCAGAGAGAGCAGTTTGTCCTCGAGGGTATTGCCAAAGAGGATGCGCTCGGCGAACAGGCGTATTTCCATGAATTGGTGCAGCCCCTATTTTCAAGGCATCGGGTGTTCGTAGAAGATACCGAAAACCTATTTCTCTATCACGGCGACGATAATGGGTGTGGCATTGCGGCGGGGAGATGACCCCGAGGCCTTTCCCGGGGGGTGGCCGGGAAGGGAAGTCCGCGTGGCCCAGGGTTGGGTAGCGGAGCGAAGCGAGCGAGGGCCGAAGGACGCGCCTGGGGAAAGTCCGGAGTGGGTCGCTCCCCGACGACAACACCTCCGTCTCTTTCCGCTGATCCTGTGCGTCCACCTCCTGGTTCCGGGCGTCCATCTCGTCTTGGCTCAGGATATCTCCACGTACTCCGGCCATCACTACAGTTGGGTAGAAGGGGCGCGGGTCGGCCACGACTTTGGCCGCAACCCCTGGTCACGCGGAGGCCAGGGCACCGAAGGGTTTGCCTCCCCCGGGGGCCGCGCTGCCCTGCGCCAGGCCCTGGCCCAAGCCGTGGAGGCCGGCGAGGAACGCCTCAGCTTCGACTTTGGCTTCGACTTCCGCAGCATTGTCCAGCGCGGCGAGGACGGCACCCTGGTGCTGGACCCCTTTGTGATGCCCTCCCTCGAGATCTTCCTGGCCGAACTGGACTCCAGCCACGCCCAGGCCCAGGCCAGGGGCCGCAGTTTGGGCGCCGATGTGGTGCTCACCGACTTCCGCATTGCCGACCGCCAGCCAGCCGATCCCGATCACCCCGAGGTGGGCGGTGACACCCCGGCCTTTGTCCTCGATCCCCAGGCCCGCCGGGATTTGGTGGCGGCCCTGGCCCCGGCCCTGGCCCGCCTGGGCCAGCATCCCCGTATCACCCTCAACTTGATGAACGAGCCCGAGTTCCTCGCCTTCCCGGTGGCCAAGGCCCTGGCCAGTCTCCGGCAGGGCCAGTGGCCGGCGGCGAGTTATGTGGAGCGGCGGGCCGGCAAGGTGGTGGTGGCCAGCGGCGCGGCGGTGGTGCCCCTGCTGGAAGCCCTGGGACCTGAGGGCCATGTGCGTGTTCAGCGCGACCAACACACCGGCGCGGCCAAACTCTCCTCCACCCCGGCGCGGGTGGCCGATGTGGACCAGTTCCTCATCGCCCTGCGCGAGGGCATTGCCCTGGCCGCACCCCAGGCCCAGGTCACGGTGGGCTGGGCCGACGACCGCAGCGCCATCGAGAATACCCTGCGCCTCGAGAAGAGGGCCGGCCATGCCCTCACCGAGGTCGTCAGCTTCCACGTCTATGACGTGCCCATCAACCCCTGGCACCCGCTCAAGACCACCCGCGCTGATTTTGCCAAAGCCGGCCTGGGCGACCGCCAACTGCGCATCACCGAATGGGGCCTGGGTAGCCCGCAAGGCCAGCAAGCCCTGCAGGAAGCGATGGTCGCCGTTTTTTCCAAGGTGCAGGAGGCCGGCTTTGAGGGGGTGCTCTTCTGGTGGGACGCCGATCATCTCTTCGACTACCGCGCGTACCGCCAAGCCATCGCCCCCTTTGCCCTGCCCACCGCCGTCGCCCTGGACCAGGCCTCGACCCCGGTGCAGACCGCCCTGGGCCCGGCCTACCCCAACCCCTTCAACGCCGGCACCCATCTTCCCTATCATCTGGCTACCCCAGGGCCCGTGCGCCTGCAAGTATACAACCTGGCGGGCCAATTAGTGGACGAGTTGGTGGATCAGTGGCAGACCGCCGGCGCACACGAAATCATCTGGAGTGGCGGCGGCGCCTCGGGAATCTATCTATACGAGTTGCACACCAGCACCCTCACCCTGCGCCGGCGGATGGTGTTGATCAAATAGCAGGGCAAATGCGAGCGGCGGGGCAATAGCCCCAGAGGCTTTCCCCGGGGAGTGGCAGGGTAGGGAAGTCCGCGTGGTGGTGTGGCCGGGTAGCGGAGCGAAGCGAGCGGGTGGGCAGGACGCGCCTGGGGGAAAGCCGGCGTGGGCTATGACCCGACGCGGCAGATTTGCGCCTGGGGAAACACCGGATGGGCATACCCGGCCCGTAGCCCCACGATTGAGGAAAAAACGAAGTAGGCCATTCCGCGACGCGCAACACAGTACCCCCAATATTGCCTCCATCAGAAAGGATGCCTCATGAAGATCAAAAGTGTCGAACTCACCAACCTGCACGTGCCCTTCACCCCCCACACCGATCAGCACCTCAAGTACTGGCTGCCCCACTGGCACATCGTGCAACTCTGCAAGATCACCCTCGATAACGGCGTGGTCGGTTGGGGCGAGACCATCCCCAACTACACCTGGGCCAAGGTTCCAGAGAACATCGCCGAACGCATCGTCGGGCGCTCCCCCGGCGACCTGCTCTGGGAGGACAATCTGGGTGCCGGGGTGCAGATGGCCCTCTTCGACGCGGTGGGCAAGGCCCTGGGCACGCCCGCGTACCGCCTGCTGGGGGCCAAGGTGCGGGAGTGGTGCCCGCTTTCGTGGTGGGCAATGGACATGCCGCCCAAGGACTGGGCCATCCAGTGCGCCGACGCCGCCGCGCAAGGGTACATGAGCGCCAAACTCAAGGCCCGCACCTGGTACGACCTGCACGCCGCCGTGCGCGCCATCATCGCCAAGGTGCCGCCCCAGTTCAAACTCGACTTCGACTTCAACGCCACCCTCGACAACGCCGCCAATGCCGTCGACTTCATCAAAACCCTGGAGCAGTATGCGCAGGTGGCGATGATTGAAACCCCCATCCCCCATGGAGACGTGGCCGGCAACCGCCATATCCGCGACCGCATCGACCGGCCCGTGGCCCAGCACTGGGGCGACCCGCCGATCATGACCGCCCTCACCCAGGATGTTACAGACGGGTTCGTGGTCGGAGGCGGCGCCTACGGACTGCAGCGGCAGGCCATCGCCGCCGATGTGGCCAACAAACCCTTCTGGCTGCAGCTGGTGGGCACGGGCATCACCACCACCTGGGCCGCCCATATGGGGGCGGTACACCGCCAGGCCAAGTGGCCAGCCATCACCTGCATGAACATCTGGGCCAGCCAGCTGATCACCCAGCCCATCGAATTGCGGGGCGGCTACTACCGCGTGCCCGAAACCCCGGGCTTAGGCATCGACGTGGACCTAAAGGCGATGAAAAAATACACCGTGGATTATTCCTGGGTGGACCCGCCGCGCCACGTGTACCGCTACTCGCGGGCCAGCGGCGAGGTCACCTACTACGGCTGCAGCAAGGAAGCCCTATGCGGGATCTATCCGCGCGACGCCATGCCCATCGCCGAGGCCGGTTCCAATCTCGATGTATGGGAGGACGACGGCAGCCGCGAATTCGCCGAGATCCACGAAGCGGTGCAGAATGACCACACCTTGCGGCGGGTGGAGAAAATCAAGAAGGGGAAGAAGAAGTAGGGGTCTATCGGCGGCGACGGGGAGCGGCCCCTTCGCTCATTCTCGCCGGCCATCCCTGGCCGGCTCCGAGGTCTGTCCTCCGGGGCGCAATCCTGCGCCCCCTGGAGGACCGAAATCCGCTCAGGGGCTCACTCCCCGTCGCCTACCACCGGTATCTGCTACACCGAAAGCGGCGGGGGGATGACCCCGCAGGGCTTTCCCTGGGGAGTTGTTGGGAAGGGAAGGACGCGGGAAGGGCTGCGGGGAGAGCGGAGCGAAGCGAGCAGGGCGGCAAGTCCGCGCCTTGGGAAAGCCCGAAGTGGGTCGCTCCCCGACGCCCAACCCTCAGACGCAGCAGTACGAGTAGAGCCGGGCGTTGTGCAGGTGGAAACGCAGCTTGAAGGACCGCTCGCGCAGCGATCCTAGGTTGGGTTGCGACTGCCAGCGCACCGGCGCCGCCACCGCATCTACCTGCACCGGCACGCAGTCCTCTTTGCCATACCCCGGAATCACCCGGCTCTCCTCGTCGAGGCACTCGACGAATACCTGCCCGTAGTCGGCCTTCAGATTGAGCACCAGCTCATCTCCCTCGGTGCGCAACAAGGTGGTGGTCAGCCGCCCCCCCTCGTAGCTGGCACTCACCGAAGCAAAACCATCGACCCGCAAGGTCGCCAGGCCAATGGCCATGGAGCGCGGGTCCTGGTCCGGGGCGATACGCGGATCGTATTCGGCGGACACCTTGTTGTGCCGGCGCGCCGTGCCCCGGTAGTAGATGAAGAGCCGGTCGCCCACCCGGATGGGCGGCGCCCCGGTGAGCAGCAACTGGAAGCGGTCCCACTCGCCGACTTCACCCAGCGCCACCAGCGGTTCGCCCGGAATGCGCGCCCAGCTCTCCCCGTCTCGACTGCTCAACAACCTCAAGGTTTGGGTCTGGGCCAGCGCCCCTTTGTCGAAATGGGTGAGGATACCCAGGTACTGGTCCCCGTACACGAACCCGCTGTTGTTGTACAAGCCCTCCTCGTCGTGTAACGCCGTCAGAAAAGGCCGGGGCGGCGTCCAGTCGACAAAGTCCTCGCTCCAGCTCAGGAGCCGGCTGGTCCCACCCCGCAAAAAGGCCGCGTAACGCTTTCTGTTGGTATCCACCATCATCGACTGGGCGTCGCCCACCGGCCCCAGGTCCCTGGTGCCGGGCCGCGGGTGATAGTGGAAAACCGGCTCCGGGGTGTGGTTCCACACCAGCCCGTCGGGGGAGGTGGCGGTGTAGATGCCGGACAGCGGCCCGTCCCAATCGTAGCTGGACCAGCCGATGGCCTTGTACCGCCGGGCCGGGTCAAGGTCGGCCGGGTCCTTGAGCACGGTCTCGAAGTGATCCTGCCCTTCGTGATAAGAAGCCAGGATGACGATGTTGTTTTCCTTCGAGCCCAGGGCCTCGTGCTGCCTCAGGGCCGGCCGCCACCAGTGGATGCCGTCCTCGGAGAGGGCCAAACACTGCACATGGGCCTCGCCGGGGGCATAGAAGCCAGCCATGTACCAGGCCTTGAAGAGCTTCTCCTCCACATCATAGATCACCGAAGCGGTCATGCCCGGGTGTTTTTCCCAGGGGGCCTCCTGACGCAACACCGGATGACTGCCGTGTTTCTGGGCCTGGTGGTACTGATGGGTGATATTCTCGCGGCGCTCCACGTCCCTGAAATCGGCGAAGAGCCTGGGGGCCGCAGCTATGATCTTGGGACTGGCCATTGTTGGCCTCCACTCAGGGCTGGGCCGGCTTCAGGTTGAGCAGCACCAGCAGCCAGGTCCGGCTCCAGTACGCGCTGTTGATGTAGGGGTTCTCCACCGAGGGCCAGTTGGTCCAGTAGGTCTGGTTGTGGGCGATACGGTGGGGCCATTGGACCAACGGAATGGAGGGCAGTTCTGCCAGCCAGATATCCATGATCTGCCGGTACAGTTCCATCATCTCCGGCGACTCTTCGGGGACCTGGGCCATGCGGTCGATCAGCGCGTCGAACCGCGCATTTTTCCAGCGCCAGTACTGATCGGCCGCCTCGCCGGTGGGCCGCACGAAACGGCTATGGTACTGACTCAGCACAAAGTATGGATCGCGCAGCGAACTGAAGTTGCCGAAGAGAAAGGCGCGGGCCGTGCCCTGCGCCACCCGGGTGGAATAATCGGCCGTCATCCGGAAGGAGGCGTCGAAGCCGGCTTTCTTGAGCTGGGCCACCAGCACCGGGGTCAGGTCCTGGAAATGGGAGAAGATGTCGATCATCAGGGTGAAGGGTTTGCCCTCCTTCTGCCAGTACCCCTCCCCCTCCCGGGTCCAGCCCTTGCGGCGCAGGATCTGGGCGCTTTTCTCCAAATCGAAGACCCCCACCTCGTGGCGGGCCGCCAGTTCGAGGCCGGGGGAAAAATACTTCTTCATCTGCGGCACGTCGGGCAGGGGCAGCACCGTCCAGTCCCCCGATTTCTGCCAGCCCACCTCCACCAGTTGCTGCCGGTCGATGGCGTACCCGACAGCCCGGCGGATTTCCGGGTCGCTGAAGGGTTCCTCCAGGTCGTTGAACCCCAGGGAGATAGGCCACCAGGTGATATAGCTGTACGGCGGCTGGCGACCGGTCCAGGTCGTCACCTGGGGATTCTGCTCCAGCACCGTGGTGATGTTGGAGGGCCGCAACTCAGCGCTGGTGTCGAGGTTATTGGCGATCAGGTTCTGGACCCGCTTGGTCTCCTCCATGTACGGCAGGTATATCAGGCGCTCCACCTGGGGCAGCGGCTGAAATCCCAGTTGGGCTGCCCACCAATCCGGCCTCAGGTCCCAGATGCGCTGGGCCGGCTCCGAAAGGGCCAGATAGTAGGGGCCGGTGATCACCGGCCAACCCTTGGCCATGTCGAAGTTGGAAAAGATCTTCGGGTCCTGGCCCTCCCAGATATGGGCCGGCACTATGGGCAGTCCCTGGTCGCCGCTGTGGATGAAATAGTTGTAGAGAAACCGCGGGTTGGGGGCGGTGAGGAGAATACGGGCGTGATAGTCGTCGACGGCCACCGCCTCCTTCACCCAGGTGACCATCTCCGTCGAATACAACAGTTCCGGGGCGTTGGCCTTGAGCATATTGATGGTGAAGACCAGGTCGCGCGCAGTCCAGGGTTCGCCATCGCTCCACTTCACGCCGCGGCGGATCTGGATCTCGACCTGGGTATAATCGCTGTTGAAGTGATAACTCTCGCCGATCCAAGGGATCGGCTGGGTGTTTTCCTGGTAGGCGTTGAAGAAGAACAGTGGCTCGTAGAGGAAATTGTACCCGATGCGGGAAATGCCCCCCGGTACAAAGGGGTTGAAGGCATCGTAGTCGACGATCTGGCCGGCGCAGGTATTGGGCTCGATGCAATCCATGATCAGGGTGCGGTTGCGCGGCACGTCCTTCAGTCCCCCTGGTGAAGGGGCATTCCTTTCGGGCCGCCCGCTGCAGGCCAGCAGCGCCGCGACCAGCACCAGCAGACAAATCCTCGGCATCAGAGCACTTCTCCTCTCTCAGAAATACTTCCCGTACAACACCTTCAACCGCTCCTTGACCGGCGCGGTGATTGCCTCGCGCGCGGTGATGATGGCGAAGCGGGCCGCACTCAGACAGGCACAGTCCGAGGTGGCCGGCAGCAGGCGCGCCACCTCGGCCACCGCAGCATTGGCCAGGGCCGCATTCGCCTTGAGGATGCCCAACACGGCCTCCACCGACACGTCCTCCTCGGTCTCGTGCCAGCAGTCGTAGTCCGTGCCCATGGCCAGCAGGGCGTAACACAGCTCCGCCTCCCGCGCCAGTTTGGCCTCGGGCAGGGCGGTCATGCCGATCACCGCCGCGTCCACCTCGCGCCGGTAGAAGTGCGATTCAGCGCGGGTGGAGAACTGCGGCCCCTCCATGCAGATGTAGACCCCACCCTCGTGCACCGTGGCTCCTTTGGCTCGCGCCGCCTGGGCCACCACCTGGCGCAGCTCCTCACAGAAGGGGTCGGCAAAGCCCACGTGGCCGGCGATGCCCTCGCCAAAAAAAGTGGAGGCCCGTCCGCCGCGGGTGCGGTCGAAAAGCTGGTCGGGCACCACCATATCGCCCGGTTTGATGTGTTCTTTCATGATGCCCACCGCGCTGACTGCCAGCACGTGGGTCACCCCCAATTGTTTGAGGGCATGGATATTGGCCCGGTAGTTCACCTCCGAGGGCAGGAGCCGGTGCCCCCGCCCGTGGCGCGGCAAAAAGAACACCTGCCGCCCGCTGACCTTCGCCTCGATCACCACATCTGAGGGCCGGCCAAAGGGCGTACCCAGCGAATGCTCACGCACCACCTCGGCCCCCTCCATCTGATACACCCCCGACCCCCCGATCACCCCCATCACAATGCTCGTCGATTCCTCTGCCATCACTATTGATCCTTTCTGCAACAACGCCAAATTGTGCCCAGACGCGGCGGGGAGATGACCCCGGAAACCTTTCCTGGGCAGTGGCCGGGTTGGGAAGGGCCGCCGGGTTGGGTTGCGGGGCAGCGGAGCCAGAGTGAGCGAGGGTGGTGCGGCCCGCGCCCAAAGAAAGGTTGAAGTGGGTCGCTCCCCGACGCGCTCCGGCAACCGCTGGCTTCTGTCAGCGGTCCAAAGATAATGCTTATATTTGCCCCTACCAACGCCTATGGAACCCCAACTGCTCAAACTCTCCGTGCGCGACCTGGTCGCCTTTGGCCTGCGCTCCGGCAACCTCGAAAAGGGTGGCTTCGGCAACCCCGAACGGGCGGTCGAAGGCACCCGCGGTCACCAGCAGGTGCAGCGCTCCCGTCCCGCCGCGTACCAGAGCGAGGTGCCCATCTCGCTGCTGGTGGAGTTCGACGAGATGGCTCTGGTGATCAGCGGCCGCATCGACGGCCTGCTCCTCGAGGAAGACCAGGTCCTCATCGAGGAGATCAAGACCACCTATGCCGCCCTCGATGAGTTGGAGGAGAATCCCCACCACTGGGCCCAGGCCAAGATCTACGCCCACTTCTTTGCCGTCCAGCACGAGGTGGAGCAGATCCAGGTTCAGCTCACCTACGTGAACCTGGACTCAGGCCAGCTCAAGGAGGAGTGCCGCACCTGCGAGGCCCCGGAACTCGAACGCTTCTTCCAGACCCTGCTCGACCGGTACCTGCGCTGGATGAAACACTACCTGGCCTGGTGCGGCGAACGCGATCGCTCCATCCAGCAACTGCAATTCCCCTTTGACAGCTTCCGGCGGGGCCAGAAGAACCTGATGAGCGCCGCCTTCCGCGCCATCGAGGGCCAGGGCCACCTTTTCGCCCAGGCCCCCACTGGCATCGGGAAGACCATCTCCACCCTCCTCCCCGCCATCAAGGCCCTGGGGGCCGGCCATGTGGCCAAAATCTTCTACCTGACCGCCAAGACCAGTGGCCGGGGTATTGCCGAAAAGGCCGTCGGCGATCTGCGCGGGGCCGGCCTCAAGTGCAAGAGCCTGACTCTCACCGCCCGCGAGCGCATCTGCTTCAACGCCACCGAGGGCCATCCCTGCGATGTGCAACAATGCGAGTACGCCCTGGGATACTACGACCGCATCGAGGGCGCATTGGGGGAATTGTTTCAGCACGACGCCATCCCCCGGGCCCAGGTCGAGGAGGTGGCGCGCAAACATCGGGTCTGCCCCTTTGAGTTGTCGCTGGATATGTCGCTGTGGGCCGATGTCATCATCTGCGACTACAACTATGTGTTCGACCCGCGCGCCTATCTCAAGCGTTTCTTCCTGGAGGAAGGCGGCGCATACGCCTTTCTCATCGACGAGGCCCACAACCTGGTGGACCGGGCGCGGGAGATGTTTTCGGCCGAACTGAGCAAGCTCCAGATCGGGGGGCTGCGGCGGCGCCTCAAGAAGGAGCACCCCGGCCTCAAACGCGCCCTCAAGGAATTGGAGGATTGCCTGGCCGAGGCGGGCCGGCGCTGCACCGAACTGGGCCAACCCTGGGTGGAACGGGAATTACCCCACGACCTGATGCCTCTGCTGCCCGAATTTCTCGAAAGGGCCGAGCAGGTGCTCATTCGCGATCTGAACGCCCCGTACCGCGAGGAGTTGATCGAACTCTACTTCGAGGTGCTGGGCTTTCAGCGCATCGCCGATCTCTTTGGGCCCAACTACGCTACCTACGCCGAACCCAACCTAAAAGACCTGCGCCTCAAGCTCTTCTGCATGGATCCAGCGCCCCAGTTGCGCGAGGCCCTGCGGCGCGGCCTCTCGGCGGTCTTCTTCTCAGCCACCCTCACCCCACTCGACTACTTCCGGCAGGTGTTGGGCGGCGAAGAGAGCGACGCCCTGCTCGACCTGGAGTCCCCCTTCCCCGCCGAGCACTTCCAGCTCTTGCTGGCCGACCATCTCGACACCTCTTACAAGGGGCGGAGCCAGAGCTTTGACCAGGTGGCCGAATCCATCGCCGCCCTCATCAGCCAGCACCGCGGCAACTACCTGGCCTTCTTTCCCTCCTACCAATATCTGCAGGAGGTAGCTACCCGCTTCCGTACCGCCCACCCCGATGTGGAGATCCTGGTGCAGAGCACCGGCATGGCCGAGCGCCAGCGGGAGGAGTTCCTCGCTGTTTTTAATGCCGAGAATCCCGATACCCTGGTGGGTTTTGCGGTGATGGGCGGCATCTTCGGCGAGGGCATCGACCTGGTGGGCGAACGTCTGGTGGGGGCCATCGTGGTGGGCGTGGGCCTGCCCCAGATCTGCCTGGAGCGCGAATTGGTGCGCGCCTACTACGACGAGCAGGAATTGGCCGGCTTCGACTTCTCCTACACCTATCCCGGCATGAATCGCGTGTTGCAGGCGGCAGGGCGGGTGATCCGCTCCCCCGAGGACCGGGGCGTGGTCCTGCTGGTCGACCGCCGCTTCGGCTGGACCAATTACCGCCGCCTCTTTCCCCCTCACTGGCAGACCCTGAGCGTGGCCCGCAACCCCGAACACATCAGCCTGAAGACCGAACGGTTCTGGGCTCCGCTGGCCTGAGCCGCTGCCGCAACCCGAACCAGACCACTATTGCCATCGCACCCAGCAACACCGGGATAGTGCTCCGATTGAGGGCTTCCCAGCCTAGGTGCTCCTCCAAGGGTCCCGAGGCCAGGGTGCTCAGCACCAGCGCCCCGAAGACGGCAAAGTCGTTGAGCGCCTGCACCCGGGTCCGCTCCCAGGGCTCGTAGGTGGTGGTCAGGAGGGCGGTGGCGCTGACAAAGAGGAAATTCCAACCCACCCCCAGCAGGGTCAGACCAACCAGGAAGTACTCCAGCTCCATGCCGCTCAACCCCACCAGCGCCGCCCCCAGCAGCAGCACCAACCCGGCCAGCATCACCCGGATCTCGCCGAAGCGGCCGATCAGATGGCCGGTGAAGAAGGCCGGCACGTACATGCCCAGCACGTGCCACTGGATCACCTGGGCGGTGTCGGCAAAGGCGTGATGGTGCCGGCCCATACACAAGGGCGTGGCGTTCATCAGCAGGGACATGATACCCCAGGCCAGCACTGCCCCGGCCAGGGCCAGCATACAGGCCGGCTGCCGGGCGATCTGCCAGAGGGGCCGGCCTTCGCGGGCCTGTTCGGCGGCCGAGGGCAGCGGCAGGCGCACCTGGGACATGATGCCCAGGCTCACCAGGTGCACCAACAGGATACAGGCGAAGGGACCGGCAAAGGGGTTGTCACCCAGCCATTCGCGCGACGACACCGCCAGCCTCGATCCCAGGATCGCCGCCACGATCCCCCCGCCCATCACCAGGGAAATGGCCCGGCTCTTGAGCGGGGTGTCCACGGCCTCGGCGGCGGCGAAACGATAGTACGTGGCAAAACCACCGGCCATGCCCACGACCAGGGCGCCCAGGCACAGGACCCAGAACCCATCGTTCAACACCCCGGCCAGGGCCAGGGCCGCACCCAAAGCGCCCAGGGTCGCCCCCAACGAGAAGCCCAGGCGCCGGCCGCGACGGCGCATGAGCCGGGCCGCTGGCACCGTGGTCAGCAGGGTGGCCACCGGCACCAGGGCCAAGGGCAGGGTGGCCAGTTCCGGCCGGGGAGCCAGGTCCCTGCCCACCAGAGCCATGACCGTCAACATCAGCACGCTGGCCGTGCGGGTGCAGGACTCACAGGCGAAAAGCAATAACAGATTTCGATAGGGACTCACAGACAAAGGGGCCTCCCGGCGTATTCCAGTTCGAAACGGGTCTCGTTCAATGGCGCGATGCCCAGCAACTCGTCCAGCCACAACCCCACTTCCTGCGCCGTGACCACCGCAAAGCCGTGGGGCTGGTTGGTGTGTTTGGGCAGCTTGCCGGCCTTCAGCCGCCCGGCGATGAATTCCAGATGTCGCTGGAGCCGGGCGCGGTTGAAGGCATTGCCCAGATTCGCCACCGTCGCCAGGGCGCGGCGCGCCACCTGGCAACAGGCCGGATCCAAATCGACCCCAATGGCATTGCGGCCGGCAGTGGCGGCGGCCAGCAACGTGGTGCCGGTCCCCAGGAAAGGATCGAGGACCACATCCCCGCGGAGCGAGAACATGCAGATGAGACGGTGGGCCAGCTCAAAGGGGAAGGCGGCGCTGCGGCGCCGGGTCTCGTCGGCCTCCAGTGCCTGGTCAACCCCTTTGAGGTCGGACCACAGGTCCGAGAACCAGAGATTTCTCTCCTCCCAGAAATAGGCGCTTGCCCGCCGGTGTTCTTTCTCTGCCTCGCTGGCAAAGACCCGCCGGTTCCCCTTGCGGGCGATCAGGATGTACTCGTGTTCGTAGGTGACGTACGCCCCGGCCGGAAGCATACCCGAACCCATGAACTTGTTGGGCGCGTTGGTCGGTTTGCGCCAGAGGATGTCGGGCAGGGTCGCAAAACCCAGGCGCATCAGGGCCGCGAGGATACGGGCGTGGTTGGACCAGAGTTGGAACTCGCCCTGCAGGGTGCGGGTGGCATCCCCGATATTGATACACGCCAATCCGCCCGGCTTGAGCACCCGGAAGAGTTCGGCCCACACCGGGTCCAATAACGCGTGCATGCGCTCGAAAGCACTGGCGCCCTTCCCCTCCGCCAGTG
>CAMAVQ010000073.1 GCA_945861755.1 Gemmatimonas phototrophica | reverse complement strand
TGGGCCCGAGAGAAACCTTGACCACTGTGATGGTGACCTGGGTGGCGGTGGTCATGGTGGACGAAGCTGTCAGAGTAAAGGTGCCCAGGGCAGCAGCCCCGTTTACCGCAGCGCCAAAAGAGGCAGCGCCGCTTTTTACCTGATTGGTGGTACCTGAGGGAAGCTCAACGCCTGGAGAAATGGTGAACGAAGGGTTCTGGGCAAAGGTGGAGGCTGCCAGGTCAAATGCATCCGCAGGAGAAATCTCCAGCGTAACATCGAACTGCTTAACACCTACCATGCCTGCAGCTGATATTGCCACATCTACTGTCGCACCCGGTCCCACCCCAGAAATCTCAATCGGGGTAGTGATAGAAAACGTCGCTCCTGCATTGTCGCCTGCAAAAGCACTACCTGACAGAGTGAGCAAAACAGCGAGGGCAAGCAGCGAGGCTTTGCGCACGCAGTTCTGCATCTTAAAGTCTCCTCGTTTAAAGAGTCGCCTGCCGAAGGGGATAATAGTGAGATGGGACCCTTAGGTGGGGCCCCATCTCACTCACTCATCCTGCTGAGAAGAAGCCGGCCTTACTTCAGCAACAGCATCTTCTTGGTCTTCTGGAAGTCTCCCGCCTGGATATGGTAGAAGTAGATTCCAGAGGACAGGGGCTGACCGTTGTCGTTGGTAGCATCCCACTGGGCCACATAGCGGCCGGCGTTCTGACGACTCGCGACTAAGGTGCGAACCACCTGACCGACCACATTGTAGACTTCCAGTTTGACATCGACGGCCTCAGGCAGCTGGTACTTGAGGGTCGTTTCCGGATTGAAGGGGTTCGGGTAGTTGTCCGCCAGGCCGAAGATCTCCGGGCGGGTCTGCACCTGAACCTGTCCAAGGGAAGCGGCCTGATTCAAGCCATAGCTGCCGTCATGCAACAGCGCCTCAGTGAGCTCGATGTAGCTGTTCTCGATCTCCGCCTTGGCGCGGAAGACCAAGCTTACACCGAGGGTACCCTGAGTGGCAGTCTGACCGTAGGCAGCAACAGCCACCGTACCATCAGCCTTGTTGGTGACCATGGGTTGGGCCAGCTGGCTCTCGCCGAGCAGGGTGTTTTCGCTCGCCACGCGGACGAACTCCAACACGCTCGGATCGTAGTTCACGCTGAAGCCGTAACCCTTGACCTCGACGAAGTCGGCCAGATCGACCGCCACCGTCAGCTCCTCGCCGATGCGCGGCAGGGTGCTGCCGGCAGTCAGGTCCAGACGAGTGTCGGTGTTGAGACCAGCTAGCACCGGCACGGTCTTGGCGGAGCCTTCGATACCTTTGCCGAAGTTATCGGCAAAGACGAAGAAGTCGTCGAAATCGATTCTATTGTCAGCACGGAGATCGAAGGCGGAATCGAAGCCTTCGTCGCCCGCGGTCAGACCAAAGCGATCCGCCAGGACGAAGAAGTCGTCGAAGCCGACTTTATTATCCACACCGAAGAGCCCGAGCACCACCACACCGGTCCGGTCGAACACCCGGTTGCGGATGGCCATGGCCGTCCGCTCCACGGAAGCAGGGGCAGTGTTGTCTTCATCGTAGGCGCTCACCTTGTAGGTGTAGCGCTCGCCGTTGAAGACCGTGGCATCGACAAAGGAAGTCTCACCAGGGCCCGTCTTGCCGACCATGGTGTAATCGCCTTTGCCGCTCTTGCGGGAGACATTGTAGCCCTTGACACCAGCAACCACATCAGCCGCAACGGGACCAATTGCGCCGGCATACATCCGAGATACCGGTGCATCCGATTCGGACTTTATCCAGCTGACGGTGATGCTACCACCGGCGTCGCTCGGGGTGTCGATCGCGCGCAGAGTCATGACGGCCTTAGGCGCAATGTTGTCGACGGCCCGCACAGCTTCCTTGGTGTAGACCTTAGCAGACTGGACCACCAGGGGCAGGGTGTCCTTCATACGAGGGGCGATGCCCTTCTGGATGAAGGCCAGTGCCTCCGGGGTGAGGGTAGCGAAGACCGGAGCCTTCAGACCCACCTTGGCAGACTGCCGGCTCTGCATGGTGCGCTGAGCGGAGGCGATGAAAGACTGCTTAGCTGAAGCGGTTCCAGGCGCAGTGGTTTCACGACCACGCTCGGCGGAAACTCCCCAGCGAGACTCAACCGCGTCCAAGGTGGCGACGACCACGTGCATAGCACCGTCGATACCCGGAACTGCATCAACCTTAGCCCAGGGGATGAACTTGGTGATGGGCAAGTCCAGCACGACCAGCGCGCCGGTACTATCGAGATCGTAGTCGACTACCTGTTCGCGCCAGATACGATAAGACGTTAGGGACTCATGATCTTCCGAAGGATCAAAGTTCAGGATGATAAAGCCACCCTGATCGCCGACACCGTCAGCGCCCATGTAGTCCTGCGCGACCAGCGCATTCGGAGAATCTAGAGAGCCGCCCGAATCACCGGAAGCGAGTACCAGGATACTGTCGGACTTGCCGTGGATATAGTTGTTACCCACATCCGTGGTCCCACCTAAACCAGGAGCGACACTGCCGTTCTTGGCGATTACGTCGCGAACCCGGATGACCAAGTCATTGCCGGTGAAGGACTCGCTGGTAGCCCAGAAGCCGCCAACGCCCTTCTCGATATAGATGCCGGCCGCCTCAAAGGGTGCATCGACCCCCAGTTTGTTGGCAGCGACGGTTACATACCGATTGTCATTCACGCGGGTATTGCCGTACGTATCGACCAACTTGAGGGACACCCAGAAAGGGGTACCCTCGGTAACCGTATCCGCAGCACTGACCCAGATCTTGGTGTAGGTACCTGGATTGACCACCACCACCGTGTCGAGGCTACCGGAGTAGATGCTCGCGGTGTTGGTGCTGTCGACGAGGCTCATGGTCAGCGTATCGACGGTGCTGGTGTCCCTGATGATAATGCTTCTGGAGCCCGTAACCCAGTCGTCGGTATTCAGGGTGATGCGACCGTTGCCCGCATCGGTAGCCCCGCTACCGCTGACCAGCTTGACCCCATTCGTGGCGCGCTTGCCTTTGATTTTGAGGATGGCACTGCCCTTATAAGTGACCGCCGCCAAGCTCTTGGCGGTCAGGGCATTGAGATTGACTGTCAGCGTGTCGCCAGCCAGAATCGGGAATCCGTACCCTTTTTTGGCAGTATTAACAGCGATAGTGAACTTCGCAATCACCGGCACCACGAAAGAGGTGTCGTAGATGAAGGTATCCGCAGTCGTGCGAGTGAAATTACCCGCCAAGTCGCGCGCCAGAACCGAGAGCACATACTTCGTGCCGGTCTTCAGCGAATCCACCGGCAGGGTCTGCTCAGTGCTGGTGTTGGTCAGCGAAGTTCCGCTCAGGCGACGGGTCCGGACTTTCTGATCATCCGGGCCCGAGATACCTGCATAATTGATCACCACGCTGTCCGCAGGCTCACTCAGCCTGAAGACCACCTGGGCGGTGGTTTCCTCAATCGTGTCGAGACCAGAGGCATCGGTCGGGAATAGACGGCTGAGGAGAATGTCGTCTACATCGACATAGACATTGGTGCGAGACAGTGCGGCACCAATATTGCCTGCCAAGTCAGTAGCCGTGTAGTTAATGGTGTGAAGCCCGGTGCGCAACGAATCGCTATTCCGGGTAACGCGCACCTTCTGGTGACCACTGCCACTTGGGCTAAAGACAGAGTCAGTGGTGCCATCAGCGGCCTTAGCAACTTTAAGCGTATCACTGGTGCCCCTATTGCCCAAGTTGGTGAAGTCAAGCCGCTTGGTGGTACCACCACTACCCACTGCCCCAGTACCAAGCTGACCATCGTTATACGCCCGACCGCTGGCCAGGGAGATGGTCGCATCGGCGGTGACACCGTCGAAGACGATCATCAGTGAATCCAGCGCTTCCGGCAAGTTCCAACTGAGAACCTTATCGGCGCGCGGTCCCATGCCGTCATCTGGGTAGGCCAAGGTAATTGCCGGCGAACCCCGCGAGATATCATCGTGCAGCGTGCCGTCGGCGATGGTATCACCAGACACCGGCAGGATGGTATCGCCAGCGACGACCTGAGCGTCGAGAGCAGGCTTCTTGGTATCGACAAAATAAGTAGCTCCCGCAGTCACACCCGTAGCGGCCACATCAGCACTGGCACCGCTGCGGTTGCCGGCGGTGTCGACGACGAATACCTGAAGCGTGTCGGTTACACCACCGGCATTATCAGCCATCAGGCCCGCTTCGAGCAGATCGCCGAACATGCCTTCGGTTAGCGCCAAACGCTGCTGCAGGGTGTCGGCGGAACGTGCCGACTTGCTAATGGTAAAGAGCTTGCCAAAGTAATCGGCAACCACCGAGAGCGAATCACCCAGCAGCACGGCATTGGCCTGAGTGCCCAACTTGATGTCGATCTTGATGGAATCGCCAATACCCAGGATGCTGCTGTTACCGCGGAGAAACCCGGTAACACCGGTGACCGCCCCGGACGTGCCTTTGTCGAGGAAAGCGTCGGGATTGGCCGGACGATCACCGTCTACCTTGAACAGCTTGTTAGCGGCAGACAAGGTTACGCGCGTAGTGTCACCTGAATCGACAAAATCGGCATCTGAGTTGTTGTCATCGACAACCATCGCAGCGGCACGCACCAAACTGATGGTTCGGTTGTTGGCGTTTACCTTGCCATACCACTTAAAAATAGTGGTATCGCCGTTGGTGGTGACCACCACGGAGTCGCCCTTGCCCCGGATATTGGCTTTTCCGGTAGTAGCAACCAGACCGCGGCCACGCTTCTGCTGCACGGCAACCAAGCCGGATGGCCTGGAATTAGCGTTAGAAATACTGGCGGTGGTCTCGCCATCGCGCAGATGACGGGTACCCCATATGGGCTTGCTTTGACCAATCAGAATCACCGACGATTGGAATAAAGCCCCGAACTTCGTTGGAGCTGCTCCAATAGTCGATTCAGCATCCCCGACAACCGTCGAATCATTGACGGCCAGGTACATGATTACTTCCAAACTATCGACCGGAGTAAAATCGATCACCTTCGTGGTAACCACGAAAGAAGAATCGATACCCCGGATAGCTCCGCTGTCTGAAGGCGTAGTAAGGGCAACAGAGTTGATTGAAGCTGCATCCACTCTGCTTCCGATAACGCCAACCAGAAGGGCGGCCAGAAGCACAAAGCACTTCTTCATTATTGCTTTCCTCCTCAAGGAGTGTCCTCCCCGTCTTGAAAACTCATTGATATCCAACTCGTCAATCTCTGCATCTGATCTCGTCTGCGTTGCACTTTTTGCTCGGGCTCGGCTACGACGAGAAGAACTTCGGTTCGTCTCGACGCCTCATCCCTCCTTTCTACACGAAAAAATGCTGTGGTGTAAGCGCGGATGCTCGAAGAAACTCTTGGATTGCACAAATGACGAACGTATCCAAACACAACAAACCCTACCCCAAGTAGGGTGTAATAATATCAAAAGCCCTAAGCAGTGTCAAGCACTTTTTGCCTGGCATCAAGGTTATAACTATCAACTCAGTCCAAGGTATTGAATGCTCAACCACCGTCTAATGTAGCTAGTTGAGATATTACCAAATTAGCTGTTTTTCTGCAAGTCTGCTGTGATCGCTGTCACAGATCTCAATATCCCCAAAATAGGCACCGATGAATACCTTGGCAAATAAATTCCCCCGACCTCGAGGCAAGGCTCTATAATTATAACGAGGAGAACCAAAAGAGACAACTCCCTGGAGGACACTGAGGTTTCCATGATTAACTGGGTTCTGCGCTATACTCGCTGGCTGCACACCGGTTGGCCTGCCGGCACGGTGGAACATCTGCCTCAGGTGGACGAGGATGGGCAGACCAATGTTCCCGGCCTGGTGATTGTCGGGGATCTGAGGGGCATTCCCCTGCTCAAATTCGCCGCTGATTCGGGCACCCGGGCCATCCACCACCTCAGTGTCGACCCCCATTTCCAGCAACTCCGGCAGGATCACACTGATCCTGGCACCCTCGACGTGGTCATCGTCGGCGGCGGGGTGGCGGGCATGGCGGCGGCGCTGGCCGCCCGGAAAGCCGGTCTTAGCTACCTCCTGTTGGAGGCGACGGAGCCCTTTTCCACCCTGGTCAACTTTCCCCGGGCCAAGCCGATCTACACCTACCCCGCCGCAATGGTGCCGGCGGGTGACCTGCGGTTCACTGCCACCCTCAAGGAGGATCTGCTCGAGGAGTTACGGGCGCAGACCACCGGGCTGGGGATAGCGCCGCACCTTGCCCGGGTAGAACGCATAGAGAGGCGGGGCGAGCTCTTCGAATTGGCCATCCCAGAACAGGAGCCGCTGCGGGCCCGAAGGGTAATTGTGGCCATCGGCCGTTCGGGGAATTTCCGCAAACTGGGCGTATCGGGCGAGGAACTGGACAAGGTCTACAACCGGCTGCACGACCCCGGGGATTTCGCCGGCCGGGAGGTCTTGGTGGTCGGGGGCGGGGACAGTGCCCTGGAGACGGCCCTGGCCCTGGCCCAAGCCGGCAGCCGGGTCACCCTCTCGTACCGGGGGATGGAACTGGCCCGCCCGAAACCCGAGCATATCGACCGCCTGCACCAGGTGGCAGGGAGGCCCTTGCACACCACGGCCTCAAATCCCCCCGGCAGAGATCTAGTACAAATCACCCCCGAAGGCACACTGGGGCTGATGCTGGGCAGCACGCTGCAGCGCATCGAGACCGAGGCGGTAGTACTCAAAGACCGCGCAGGTAAGGAATGCCGTCTGCCCAACGAGGCCGTATTCACCATGATCGGCCGCGAGGCACCGCTGGATTTTCTGCGCCGATCCGGGGTGGCGATCCGCGGCGAGTGGTGCCTGAAACACTGGGTATCCCTGGGCCTGATCCTGCTAGCGGCCCTCTTTGTCTATCACTGGAAGACCGACGCCGGCATTCCGGTCAAACACTGGTTCCAGGAGGCCGGGCTTTTCCCTTTCAACATCGCCAAACCCGCCGACCCCGCCTCGCTGTGGGGCACCCTCGCCCTCTCCATGGGCCAACCTGGGTTCTACTATTCCCTGCTCTACTGCTGCTGCGTGGCTTTTTTTGGCTACCGCCGCGTCAAACGCCGGGCTACCCCCTATGTCCGGGCTCAGACCCTGACGCTAGTGCTCATCCAGTGCCTCCCCCTCTTCCTCCTGCCCTATGTGCTCCTGCCCTGGGCAGGTCATCACGGATGGTTCGCGGAGGGCAGCGCGCTCAAGCCCTTGGCCGACGCCCTGTTCCCCGAGTCGCCCTGGGCCGAACACGGGCGCGAGTACTGGCGCTCCCTGGGGCTAGTCTTGGCCTGGCCGCTCTTCTTTTGGAACGTGTTCACCGCGCAACCCCTGGGCGCCTGGCTGATCATCAGCCTGGTACAGACCTTTGTGATCATCCCCCTCATCGTCTACTACTGGGGCAAGGGGGCCTACTGCGGCTGGATCTGCTCCTGCGGCGCGCTGGCCGAGACCATGGGTGATGCACACCGACACCAGATGCCACACGGGCCCGGCTGGAACCGCCTGAACATGCTCGGCCAGGTGATTCTGGCGCTGACCTTGCTGCTGCTGGTCCTGCGGCTGGTCGGCTGGCTGCTACCCTATGACCATTGGGTCAACGCCCTGTATATGGGGCTGCTGATGGGCAAGGGAACCGACTGGAGCCCACTGGGATTTCCTTTCACCTTCTTGAACTACGTCTGGTCGGTAGATCTGATGCTGGCCGGTGTCCTCGGGGTGGGGCTCTACTGGCACTTCAGCGGCCGGATGTGGTGCCGCTTTGCCTGCCCCCTGGCCGCCCTGATGAACATCTACGCCCGCTTCAGTCGCTTCCGCATCTTTGCCGATAAAAAGAAATGCATCTCCTGCAACGTGTGCACCTCGGTCTGCCACCAGGGCATCGACGTCATGAATTTCGCCAATAAGGGGCTGCCCATGGCCGACCCTCAGTGTGTTCGCTGCAGCGCCTGCGTGGCGGCCTGTCCCACCGGCGTGCTCGAATTCGGCCAGGCAGATTCTGCGACCGGGCAACCGCTCAGGCGCGACCGCCTGGCAGCCACACTGGTATCGCTCCGGGAAGAGGGCTGAAAACACCGGCTTTTCGCGCGAATGGGCCCTTATACCTGGGGACAGACCTCTGACCCCCGCCGCCGCCTGGTTTGACACCTGGCCGAGCGGGCTGTTATTCTATAACAAGGGTTTAGAGGTTAATGAAAACTACCAAAGAAAAAGTCGACCGCATGCTGGTCAAGCAGTGACCGACAAGGGAAAAAGCGCGCTGGAGCAGCTGAAGGCCCGCATCCTGATGCAAAATGGCACGGTGCTCGAGCGCGTCGAGGGCACGGTCGAGCTCAACGATGTGGACCAGAAGGGAACGCCGCGCCTGGGACCGGTGCTGGTACTGCACAGCATCGAGGAAGGATCGCGGCTGCGCCTGGCCCATCCGCGCCCGGTCACGGTGTTAGGTTCGCTGAGCGGCCAGGTGTTCGGGGCCTACCGGGTCAAGGCCGGGAATCTGTTAAGTGGCCGCCTCGAAGGCGCCCGCCATGTGGAGATCGCCCACAACCTAGGCAGCAAAGGCGATTCCAACGTCGATTCGTGGATCGTCTTTGAGGCCACCAGCGACCCGGGGTTTTTCTCGCAGGCCCAACATGGGCTGGAAAAGCTGCGCGAACTGGAGGGCAGCCAACAATCCCAGCGCGAGGACACCGCCCGCCAGCTCTTATTGCGCGCCCTCAAAGAGGTCCCGTACAACATCCGGGTCTATGCCCTGGTGGGCAGGCAGCCGACCATCGTTTTCTCCCTGTACCCCACCCGCCGGGGCCGCGAGGTCGAGCTGGACCTCAAAACCCTGCTCCGCTATCTCATCCTCAAGATCGGCCAGGAGGAGGGAATCCCCAAAGGCGAGCAGGTCAGCCGCTTCAAGGAAATCCTGCGCGAAACCCTGCGCGACAGCCTGCATCAAGCCAATACCGGGGGTATAGGCGCGGCACTCAGAAAGCAGCGCGGTGAAGAGGCGTACCAACTGGCGGTGGACGCACTGTACGACTATCTGTTCCCCAAGCTGATCCAGGCCTGGTTCCGGATCACCGAGCAGTTCACCCAGTTGGTGGTGGACCGCCTATGCGAAGCGCCGATGATCCTCAGCGTCGAAGGCCAGCTGGCCCCTTTCTTTCAGATTGAGTATCCGCGCTGGAAATTCCACGTCACCGGCAGCAAGATCATCCCCGAGAAGGTCGCCGACTGCAACCTGGCCTGCCAGCTAGGCAGCGACAAGGACCGCATGAACCTGACCTATACCTACGTGGGCGGCGAAGACTGGATCACCCAGACCAAGGAACTCGAACTGACCCAGACCCAGAAGTGCAAGCTCCTCCTCAAGGACGGCCACGTGTACCTCAACGACTCCACCAATTGCCTTTTTGGGCCCTCCCTGGAGAAAAAAGAGCCGGAATAATCACTCCCCTCAGCACCAAGAAAAAAGGCCCTCGCACAGCGCCGAGTTGCAGGTGGTGATCATTGACAGGATGTTTGACACGGCAATGTTCATCGATTATCTTCAAAAATTCAAAGTTTTATGGCTTCCACCTACCCACCCACCGATGACTCATGAAGAGCGAGCGCCTGCTCACCACCGGAGAAATAGCCGCTCATTGCCGCGTCTCCTACGAGACGGTCAACAACTGGATCAAGAGCGGCAAACTCGTAGCCTATGTCACCCCAGGCAGGCACCACCGCATCCCCCTGGAAGGTTTCAGAGATTTTCTCCAGCAGCACAACTGGCCGCCTTTCGCCGAACTGCCGGCACCCAAACCCCGGGTGCTGGTCGTCGATGACGACCAGCGGGTGCTCAAGGGCATCCTGCGCAACCTGAGCCGCACCGGCGATTATGAGCTGGCCTCGGCAGCCGACGGCTTTGAAGCCGGCCTGCAAATCGCCAAATTTCAGCCCAACCTCATCATCCTCGACCTGATGATGCCGCGGGTGGACGGTTTTGAACTTTGCCAACGGATCAAAGCCACCCCCGAAACCCGCCGCATCGGGGTGCTGGTGATCACCGGTCACAGTTCTGAGGACAACAAGCAGCAGGCCCTGGCGGCCGGTGCCGACGCCTATCTCACCAAGCCCTTCGCCATGAAAACCCTAGAAAAAACCCTCCGCGAACTGTGGGCCGAGGTCGGCAGGGGCAAAAGCAGCCGCCCCTAGGGGAGGTCCGGGGTATCCTCCCCACTGCTGCAAAACTTGCCGCCGGGGCGGACCGAGGAAGAGCTGCGGTTGGTCTTGCCCAGGCGGAGACTGACCCCGGGGAAGATCCGGTCGCCCACTTCCACCGCCAAGTCCCCCACTCCTTTTATCTGCCCATCCAAGGCCTGGTATTCACCCAGGAATCGCTGGTACAGCCGAACCAGCTGATTCAATTGCTTGGCGTAATTCATAAGCACCTTGCGGCGCGGATCGGCAGCCGCATCGATGAGGGACTTGATCTGGCGGGCATCGATGCGCGACACCCCCAATCTGGCGAGCAACTGGACGATGCGTTTCCGGCTCTCCTCCATACAGCGCTTCAGGTGGTCCAGACGCACCGCCTCCTTGCGGTTGACCCCCACCACCAGGACGGTCGCCAACCCGCTGGGAGCACCCAGTTGCCAGGCCTCGATGCGTCGGAGGGCCCATACTTGTCCCCCGGCAATAGTGCCGCCGACACCGTCCGCCCGGCGGGCGCACACCACCCGGTTGCCGGCGCGCAGCATCGCACTGCTCGCCTCGCCGATCAGGATGTCCTGATCGGCGGAGAGCGTGGCCTCCTGGACGAAATGCACCTGGATATCCCGCTGGGCCGTCAGCTTGGCGCGCCGTCCCACCACCCCGCCCCCGATCAGGATGCTTCCCTGGTCGGCGCTCACTTCGCCGCCATCCTCGATCCCCCCTTCGATGAGGATGTCGCCGGCAGCCTTCATCGAGAAGCCGCGCTTCACCGAACCCTTGACGTAGACATTGCCCTCAAAGTTCAGGCTACCCGTGGAGAAGCTGACGTCCTTTTCGAGGATGAGGGTCGGCTCCACACTCAGGCTGGTCTCGGTTATCTTGAGGGCGCCTTCCTCGGTGGCAAAGAACAGCTCGACATCCCCTGCCAGTTCCGACATCACCCCCGTCCCTTCCCTCAAGGGACGGTACGGGTCAGCCGGCACCGATAGGGGGCGACCCCTCAGGTCCTGGCCGGCCGTGCCCGGACTGGGCAGACTGCGGCGGGCCACCGCCTCTCCGGCCTTCACCTTGGGGGCAAAGCGGATCTGCTGCCCTTCGATGAAAGAGGGCAGGACCTCGACCATGATCTGCAGGCAGCTGTCCTTGCCCGGCACCGGCGGCTGGCCCTGGGCCAAGAGATAACGGCAGGGGGTCTGCCACTGCGCCACCTGGGGGAGCAGCGCCTCCATGCTGCCCGGCGCCACTTCCCGTTCCAGCCCCAGATCTTCCAGCCAGGGCAGGATCATCTCCTGCCCGACCGGCGGATCGGGACGGCCCAGCACCACCCAGTACAGGTAGAGCCCCTCAGCGGAGAGGTGGAGGGGCGAGATCACCGAAAGCACCCCCTCGTGCAAACACAGGTACCCGAAACGTTCGGCCCGGAGTTGCCCGGTGTCGTCAATACGAATAAAAGGTCCCATAACCAGAGGGCCACCCAAGGTGGCCAGCGGCGCCGGCAGCGGCCGGCCGAAAATATCCCGCCCCGGCACCCCCTGATCTTCTGGATAAACCTGGGCCACCACTTGACCGGGATGCACCATCAATACCGGCCCAGACGAATCCCCTGCCCCGGAGAAGAAGGCCACGCGTTGGAACAAGTTCAGCAGGGCGGCGGCGCGCTGGCCCAGTGCTGCCGCCGACACCCGCTCCCGGGTCCGGTCGGCATAGAGCCAATCGGGCCGAGAGGGCGGCGCAGGACCCGGCGCCGCGCCGGCGGCAATCTTGCGCCATCCCCGCTGGGCAGCCACCAGGTCCTGATCGAGGTCGGGTGAGACCTGCAATCCGCGCGCGCGCAACACGGCCAGGGCCTCACCCAGCGCCGGTTCGTCGGCGGGCGGAGCCACCAGGTAGGCGCCCAGGCCATCCCGACTGAGGGCCAGCCTGACCCCGGCTACCTCCGCGGCATAGAACAACGGCCGTTCCTCGCTCGACTGCTGGTCGCCGCCGAGGGGCTCGAGGTCTTCTGCCCACAGCCCCAGACCGCGGGCCAGCCCGTGGCGCAACTGGCGCTCATCGGACAGGACCTCCGGGGGGGTCGTGCCTGCCGCGAGACCGCTGCCGATCGCGATGGAGATCGCCTCCACCTATTCGTTCCCTTCTAAATCGATTAGCGCCTTCAGGTCATCGGTTGCAGAGAGTTCCTCGGCGATCTGGACGGCGTGCAGCACCAGGGCGGCTTCGCGGCTCAGGCGCCAGAAAGCGTTGAGCGCCTCCTCCTCCTCTCCCGCTGCGGCCCCACCTTCCAGGCAAACCACTCCCAGAATCTCTTCGCGGTAGAGCAGTGGGGCAGCCGCCTGTCCCTGGGTGTTGCGGGCGGGCTGCCCGGTGGTGAATACCTGGCTAACCAGGGCTTCCCCTCCCTCCTGAGGCAGGGCGGGCAGGGCCCCGACTTGGGCCTGGTTTTCCAGGCAGCCGGGGGCCGAGATCCCCAGGGCAGCGGCAGCTCTGAGTTCGTCGCCAACGGGCCGGTAGATAAGCACCTGCCGGGCAACCAGCACCCCGGCAAATATCCTCAGAATCTCGGCATAGGTGCTCGGCAGATCAGCGCCCGAGCTCTGGAGATAGACCAAGCGGTCGCGCCCCTCCAGCTCCCTGACCTGTTCTTCCAGGCGGCCGTACGCCTGGCGCAGTTCCTGGGTCTGGGCGGCCACCTTCTTTTCAAGGTCGCGTTGATAGGAAAGATTCTCGTCGAAGAGGTGTTTGGCGTACACCGCATTGTGCACCCGCAGAAGCACTTCCTGGCGGTCGATGGGCTTGGTAAGGAAATCACTCGCCCCCGCACCGATGCCCTCCAGTCGCGCTTCGCGGTCGTTGAGCGCGGTGACGATCAGGATGGGCAGATGGGCCGTGGCCTGGTTCTCCTTGATGCGGCGGCACACGGTATAACCGTCCAGCCCCGGCATCATCACATCCAATAAAATCACATCGGGACCCTCAATCCCAACCTGCTGCAGCGCCTGCTCGCCGTCCTCAGCTTCGGTCACCTGATAGCCGGCTGCCTGCAGCAGGGAGCGCAACAACGTGCGATTGAGCCGCTCATCGTCTACCACCAGGACACGGCCTTTAGGTGCTGCGGGCACGGCAGGTATGGCTGTGGACATCGTATCGTTCTCCGATTGTTGGTCTAGAGCAGGATCTGGTTGCCGGGGCGGCAGGCTAATGGCGGCTCAGGGCCGCACCAAGGCGTTCGCACAGCATCCGCAACACCTTGAGACGGGCGAAATACTTATCATTGCCCTCGACCAGGGTCCAGGGGGCAAAATTGGTGCTGGTATAGGCGACCATGTCGTTGACTGCCTGCTCGTACACATCCCACTTGTCCCGGTTGCGCCAGTCCTCCGGGGTGAGTTTGTAACTCTTGTACGGGGTCTGCTGGCGCGACTCGAAACGCCGCAACTGCTCTTCCTCAGTGATGTGTTCCCAGTATTTGACCAGCACCGTGCCGTGTTCCACCAGCTGCTCTTCGAAGTCATTGATCTCGGCGTAGGCCCGCCGCCAGGCAGCATCATCGGCAAAACCCTCGACCCGTTCCACCAGCACCCGCCCGTACCAGCTGCGGTCGAAGATGGTCACCCGGCCGGCACGCGGCAGGTGGCGCCAGAAACGCCAAAGATAGTGCTGGGCTCGCTCCTCGTCGGTGGGCGCAGCAATGGGGATGACCTGGTAGAGACGGGCATCCATGGCCGCAGTAAGCCGGTGGATGGCCCCGCCCTTGCCGGCCGCATCCACCCCCTCGAAAACCAGGATGGTCGAAAGCTGGCGTGCCTTGGCCTCGCGGGTGAGTCGGTGGAGCTTGCCCTGGTATTTTTCCAAGAACAGCTCATACTCGGCCCGCGGCACCTTCTGGGTCATGTCGAGCCGGCTGAGCACGGTGTGGGGCTGCTTGGTTTCTACCCTGGCGGTCTTTTTGGCAGAAACTTTTTCCCCGACCGCAGCCCGCCGTTCCAGGTGCCGGTGGATGGCGTCGCGCAAGAGCGTGGCTACACTCAAGGTGCGGTAGTTGTGGTCGGCACCCTCAACGATGTACCAGGGGGCCTCACCCATATTGGTCTTGTGGAGCAAGCGGTCGGCAACCGCCTCAAAGGCCTCGTACATCTTCCAATGCTGTTTTTCACTCTTGGTGACCCGCCAGCGGGTCAGGGGATCTTTTTCGAGGGCATCGAGCCGTTTCTTCTGGGCTTTTTTCCCCAGATGCATCCAGAACTTGAGGATCAGCGTGCCATCGTCGGCCAGTTCTTTCTCAAAGGTGGTGATGCGATTCAAGCTCTGGTCGAAGCTCGCCTGGTCGATCTCGCCATAAACCAGATCCATCAGGGGCTGCGAGTACCAGGAACTCAGGTACATGCCGATGCGGCCCTTAGGCGGCAGGGCCAGCCAGTAGCGCCAGAACTCGGGGCGCTCCTGTTCTTCGGGGGAAGGAGGATCGAAGGCACGGGTCAGCAGGCCGCGGGGATCCATCCATTCGTTGAGGACATCCACCGTCTCGCTCTTGCCGGCCCCGTCCACCCCGGCAAAAACCACGATCACCGAAAAGTCGGCGGTGCGCAGCTGCTGCTGCAACTCCAAAAGCTCGGTGCGCAACTGCGGTACCTGCGCTTTGAATTCCTGGCGCGAAATCTTGCGCCCTAACTCAGCGGTCTCGAACAAGGGATCCTCTCCTTCCGCTCACAGCCAGCGCACCAGCGCGTCGCCCACCAAATACCCCAGGGCGGCCACACCCATACCCACTCCCAGCATCTCTAGGCCGCTGCGCAGCAGGGACAGGCCGGTGAAAACGCTGCGCGCCGCCCCCACGGCAAAGTGGGCCAGCATGGCGCTGGCAAAGGACAGCCAGATGGCTGCCTCGCCCTGAAAAAAGAAAAAAGGGGCGACCGGGATCAGCGCGCCCACGGCGGTGGCGATGCCGGTGATCCATCCTTCTTTCATGGGGGAGGAACGGGGAGGACTGATCTGCAGTTCGTTGGTGATGAGCTCCTGCAAGGCGCGCTGCGGGTCGGCCATGACCCGGTGCGCCAGATCCTTGGCCTCGGCCTCCTCCATACCCTTGGCCACATAGATGAGGGAGAGTTCCTCCTCCTCCAGTTCGGGCATCAGCCGCAGTTCTTCTCGCTCGATGGCAATTTCGTGGGTATAGACTTCCTGCTCGCTCTTGGCCGCCAGGTACCCAGAAGACCCCATGGAAAGCGCGTCGGCCAGCATGCCGGCCAGGCCTGTGATCAGGATGAGGTGGATATCCACCGCCGCACCGATGACCCCGGCGACTAGGCCGAAATTGGCCGTCAGCCCGTCGTTGAAACCGTAGACCACATTGCGCAGGATGCCGCCGGATTCGAGATGGTGCCAGGGTTCCCCCGGCGCACCCACCAGCTCTCCCAGAGTCCGGGCGTGCTGGGCCGATTCCTTGGCCAGGATGTAAGCGGTCTCGCGGGTGTGATCGGCGTCGCTGCGGCGGTAGAGGGCCAGGTAGTTGCGGGACTCGTGCCCCTCCTCGCGGAAGAGCAGGGGCAGGAGGAAGGAGGGGCCGAAACGCCGTGCCAGCCACAAGAGCAGACGCGCCCGTGCCGAAGGAGAAGGCGGCTCGCACTCCTGGCCGCCTTCGCTCAGGAGCTTCTTCCACAGTTCGGTGTGGCGTTCCTCCACCCCAGCCAACCGCTGGTAGAGTTGCTGGCGGCGCGGATCGGCCTCAATCTGGGCTAGATGACGGTAGAGAAAAGCCGCGTCTGCTTCGTCTTGCCAGTGGTGCAGCCAGCGGGAGATTTCGTCGGCGGAGTGGGGCGACTGTGCATCCATACCGTCAAAATCTGCGCTTTTTGCCGAATCCTGTCCAGAATGGAGAGGGAAACCAGAAGCCCATCCACCATCGGGGGCCAGGCCTCACCATCGACAAGTGCTGTCCAGTGCTAACCCTGCACAAAAAAAGGGGCCGGCCGCTTTGCAGCGGTCGGCCCCTTGCGGTCCACCGAGGGTGTTACTGGCTCACTATTCGGCGTGATCGACGAATCTCACGGTAACCTTGGCATTAGGATCAGAGGCCGCCTCGTCCAGGTCGATCCGATAGACCCCGGTATCGCCCAGATGCACCGCGCCGATATTGTGCAGCCCGTCGCGGGTAGAGTCGAAGATGAGGTTGCTCGGATCACTCTCGGGATAGATGGTGAACACCACCACCCCGGAGGTCTGCGATTCGATGCCAAAACAGTCGGCATCGCGGCCGTCGGGCAGGCTGACGGCCTGGCTGTCGAAGCCGGGCATATTGCACACCGTGCGGAAAAGCAGATTGCCGGTGGTGGAACCGCAGGTCACATTCTCCGCCTGGGGCAGCAATTCGCTGTTGACCAACTCGGCCGAACAGTCAGGCGGACCCGGAGGGGGCATCTCGCCCGGAGGAGGCATCATACCCGGAGACATCGGGCCCGGAGGAGGCATCATACCCGAAGGAGGCGGAGGCATCATGCCCGAAGGAGGCATCATACCCGGAGACATCGGGCCCGGAGGAGGCATCATGCCCGAAGGAGGCGCATCACCCGGAGGGGGCGGAGGAGGCATCTCCCCCGGAGGAGGCATCATGCCCGAAGGAAGCATCGGCGGCACCATGATCCCGGCCACCCAGGCGCGCAACTCCATCCGGGACAGTTCTCCATTGTGGTCCGTGTCCATCATCATGAACATGGTGTCGAAGACCATGTCCTGGGCCTGCATGGGATCCTCGGGCATCTGCATTCCCTCGGGCGGCGGAGTCCCAGGTGGAGGCATGATCATCATATGGGGACCCATGCCCGGGGACATGGGCGGCATGGGTGGCATGGGTGGATCTTGGGCCACGACTGCTGCGGCGCTGGCCAAGAGGATCCCAGCGACAATACCCATTCTCAGTTGCATAGCACTACTCCTTTAGGTTAAAGGTGGAACCTAGTCGCTTTTCCTGTGAAGGTGTTCACCGGCAAAACAACTACACTGGAGAAAATAGCATCTTTTTGTCAACTATCTGTGAGGAAAATCACACCCGACAAAAATTATCCCCTGCTGCCGCTATTCGGGGTGGGGCACACCATCATTGCCGTCCGGCACCAAGTCAGCCAGTTCCGGCGAGCACTCCGGGCAGTGCGGAGGAAATTCACCAACTAACCAACACGGTCAGTACGACGCTATTCTTAAAAAAGCGAGGAAATGGCTGCGGCGCTGTGAGGGAAATCACACAATAGGGGTTCAATATAAAAAAAAGCTATTCGTTTTCCAATTGATATTATCGCGGGAGGCGTCAGATTGCCCAGGGTGAGCCAATACAGTACATTGTAGCTGTTTTCAGAGGACAGGTTTTCTCTTATGGAAATACTCGGCGGACCACTCTATGCGGTGGCGGGTGCGGGCGAATCCCACGGACCCGCCATCACCACCATCGTTTTTGGCTGTCCGCCAGGACTCAGGCTGGAACGCGCCCGGCTTCAGAGCTTTCTGGACCGGCGCCGGCCCGGAGCCAACAAACACGGCACCCCCCGCCACGAGGCCGACCAACTGATGCTGCTTTCGGGTCTCTACACCGAGGACCACGACCGCCTGCTCGCCGGCCCCGCGATCACCGTCGCCGCCGAGGGCGGGGCTTTGGAGACCCGCACCTACGAAGAAGGCCATACCACCGGCGAACCCATCGCGGCAGTGGTGCTTTCGGCGGCCAAACGCTCTGCCGATTATCTTCAATTCGCCGGCCCCCAAGGTGCGGTGCGCCCCGGACACGCCGACCTGGTCAAACACTACAAGTCCGGCGGCTTTACCGATCCGCGCGGCGGCGGGCGCTCCAGCTATCGCTCTACCATTTCCGACGTGATCGGCGGTTCCATCGCCCGCCTCTTTCTGCACGAGCATTTTGGCACTGCCATCTTCTCCTCCATCTATCAGGTAGGTCCCTTGCAGACCCAGGCGCGGCTGGCCGATCACCTCGCTGCCCTCCAGACCAGCGAGGGCCGCATCGCCCCCGAAGCGCTGCGCCAACTGGCAGCGCAGCTGGAAGCCGCCGAAATCCACTCGCTGGACCCGGTCTTCGCCCGCGCCGCCGGCGAACTGATCAAGACCACCCGCCAGCAGGACGACTCGCTGGGCGCTGCCATAGAGGTAGTAGCTGTGCAGGTGCCGGCGCTGGCCGGTGAACCCCTGTACCAGAGCCTCAAGTTGCGCCTGATGGGCAGCCTGGGTGGCTTACACGCCGTGCAGTCCTGCGAAATGGGCTCGGGCCGCGAAGCGGTGGAACGCCGGGGCAGCGAACACAACGACCCCATCCGCCACCAGGGTTACCAGGGCAACCACCACGGCGGCCTGCTGGGCGGCATCACCACTGGTATGCCCCTGGTGTTCAGGGTGGGCTTCAAACCCACCTCCACTATCGCCCTGCCCCAGCAGTCGGTGCGCAAGGACCTCGAAGAAATCGACTTCCAGCTGCAAAAAGGCCGCCACGATCCCTGCGTGGGCGTGCGTGCCGGCATCACCCTCGAATCCCGCCTGGCCATCGAATTGATGAACGCGGTGCTGATGCACCAGGCCGGACGCGTGGACCCGCAAAACTTCAACCTATTCTAGGACAACGTATGCCGCAGCCCATCACCTTCGACGAAATCGGCCGCCTCCCTATGCCTGGGGACAATGTGGCCATCGCCATCCGCCGCCTGGAAGCGGGCACCCTCATCCAATGGGGGAACACCTCCTTCACCCTCGACCACACCGTGCTCGAAGGGCATCGTTTTGCCGTGCAGACCATCGCCCAAGATCAACCCCTGCTCTCCTGGGAGCTGCCTTTTGGTGTGGCCCTGGCCCCCATTGCCCCCGGCGCCTATGTATGCAACCACGGCGCCCTCGAGGCCCTGCGTATCCGGCAACTCGACTTTGCCCTGCCCGCGCAGCCCAATTTCGCCGACCAGATCCAACGCTATCAACTCGACGAATCCAGTTTCCGCCCCGGCCAACAAGTGCCCCTGTACGCGCAACCCGGCACTTTCATGGGCTATGACCGCGGGGGGCGGGGAACCGGCACCCGCAACCACATCGCCCTCATCGGCACCTCCTCGCACACCGCCAGTTTTGTCCGCCTGCTGGCCGAGCGTTTCCGCGGGAGGAGCGGCGACACCTTCGACGGGGTAGTGGCCCTAGGCCACACCGAGGGCGGTGGCACTGCGGCACCCAACAACCAGGAACTGCTGCTGCGCACCTTGGCCGGCTGGATGGTGCATCCCAATGTGGGGGCAGTGTTGGCGGTCGACTACGGCACCGAGGCGGTGACCAACCGCATGCTCCAGGACTACCTGGCCACCCACGGCTACCCCGTCGATCAGGTGCCGCATCACTTCCTCTCCCTCAGCGGCAACTTGCAGGCCCATCTCGCCGAGGGCGAGCGGATCGTCGGCGAGTGGCTGGAACCCGTGAGCCGCGCCCGGCGCACCCTGCAACCGCTCTCCGGCCTGAAAATCGCCCTGCAGTGCGGCGGCTCGGACGCCTTTTCCGGAGTCTCGGCCAACCCGCTGATCGGCTGGGTGGCCGGCGAGGTGGTCCGTCACGGGGGCATGGCCAACCTGGCCGAAACCGACGAATTGATCGGTGCCGAGAGCTATGTGCTCGAAAACGTCCGCGACCTGGAGACGGCCCGCCAATTTCTGCACATGGTGGAGCGGTTCAAGGAACGGGCTGCCTGGCACGGCACCTCGGCGGAGGGCAATCCCTCGGGGGGGAACAAGTACCGCGGGCTCTACAATATCGTGCTTAAGTCCATCGGCGCGGCCCGCAAACGCGATCCCCGGGTGCGCCTCGACTACGCCATCGACTACGCGATGCCCATGACCGAGCCGGGCTACTGCTTTATGGACAGCCCGGGCAACGACCTGGAGGGCATCGCCGGCCAGGTGGCTTCGGGCTGCAATTTGATCTTCTTCACCACCGGCAACGGCTCGATCACCAACTTCCCCTTTGTACCCACCATCAAGGTAGTGACCACCACTAGACGCTTTGAGCTGCTCTCCAGGGACATGGACTTTAATGCCGGCGCGTACCTAGAAGGCACGCCCATGGAGGACCTGGGGCGCCAACTCTTCGACCGAACCCTCGAAGTGATCTCCGGGACCCGCTCGGCCGGCGAACGGGCGGGCCATTCCCAGGTCTCCATCTGGCGCAACTGGCAACAACAAGATTCCAGCCAGCTCGAAAATCTGCTGGCTGCCGAAGAACCCGATGGCCGGCCCCTCACCATCCAGCGGGAAGCGCAGATGCCCCAAGCCGCCTTCTCGGCCTTACACACCGGCACTAGCCACGCCACCGACCAGGTGGGCCTGATCCTGCCCACCAGCCTGTGCGCCGGCCAGGTCGCCCGTCTAGCTGCCGAGCGGCTCAATGCCAAGGGCCTGGGCCGCCAACAGGGCATCTCCCGCTTTGCCGCCCTGGTCCACACCGAGGGCTGCGGTGTTTCGGGCAACCAAGCCGAACATCTCTACGACCGCACCCTCATCGGCTACCTCACCCACCCCCTGGTAAAGGTGGCCCTTCTGCTAGAGCACGGCTGTGAGAAGACCCACAACGACTATTTCCGCACCCACCTGGAAAAACTGGGCGTGGACCCCGCGCAATTCGGTTGGGCCAGTGTGCAGTTGGACGGAGGAATCGAGAAGAGTCTGGAAAAGGTGGAGGAGTTTTTTGGCCGCACCCTGAGCGGCATAGTGGGGCTCCCGAGTGAACAAGTGGGGCTGGATTACCTGTCCCTCGGCCTGT
>CAMAVQ010000072.1 GCA_945861755.1 Gemmatimonas phototrophica | reverse complement strand
TCCTCTCCGGTCAGGGTATTGAGGAACACCAATACGCCGGCCAGCAGCACCCCGACCCCGGCCCAGACTCTCTTGTCGCGGAGCCGGCTCAAGGGGCGTGGCTCCGCGCTTCGTCGCTTTCGACCAGGCCATCGCGGAAGCGGACAATGCGGTGGCTGTGGGCGGCGATGTCTTCTTCGTGGGTGACCAGCACGATGGTATTGCCCTCCTGATGCAAACGGGCGAAGAGTTCCATGATTTCTGCCCCAGTGCGGCTGTCCAGGGCGCCGGTGGGCTCGTCGGCTAACAAGATTGAGGGCTGGTTGACCAGGGCCCGGGCAATGGCCACCCGCTGGCGCTGGCCGCCGGACAGTTCGTTGGGGCGGTGGTGCATGCGCTCCTTGAGGCCCACCGCCTCCAGCGCCTGTTCGGCCCGGGCGCGGCGTTCGGCGCCAGGAGTGTTGCCGTAGACTAGGGGCAGGGCCACGTTGCCCAGGGCATCGGTGCGGGCCAGCAGGTTGAAGGTCTGGAAGACAAACCCGATCTCCTGGTTGCGGATGCGGGCCAGTTCGTCGTCGTCCATACGGGCTACCTGGTGGCCATTGAGTTCGTAGGAGCCGGCAGAAGGCACGTCGAGGCAGCCCAGGATATTCATCAGCGTGGATTTGCCCGAGCCGGAGGGCCCCATGATCGCCACGTAGTTGTTGCGGTGGATGTCCAGGTTCACCCCGCGCAGGGCGAGGACCTGGGTGGGTCCCATGACGTAGGTCTTGTCCAGGCTGCGCACCCGGATCAGGGGGGTACCGGTCTCACTCATGGCTCAGGGTTCGCAGCTGGTCCTGGGGCACCCAGCCGGTGGTGGTGGTGGCGGGAATACGCACCCTGACCCAGCCGGGGCGTTCTTCCTCCTGGGTCAGGGCGGTGCCTGGTTCGAGGGTGGCGAGAATCTCTTGATCGGGGGCGGGGGCAGCGCGCAACTGGACGGGGCTCAGGGAATAGACCATGCGGGCCAGCAGCGAGTCTACGGTCTGCCTAAAGGTAGCTAGGGCGTCCTGGGCGTATTCGTCGTGGGCGGCGATGCGCACCTTCCCTAGGTCGCTCAGCCTCCAGGTCACCCCAAAGGCGGGCAAGGCCTGGTCGCGGATCTCGCGGAAGGGAGTATGCTCAGCGAGTGGTCTCTTGAGCCCTGCGGCGGTGAAGATCCCGGTCACCAGGGCTTCGTGCTCGGGGTCGTGGGCGCTGGGGCGGGTCTGCCAGCGCACCAGCGCGGGTTCCCGATAGACCTCGATGGCATAGGCGCGGGTCAACTCCTCAAAGGAAGCGGTGATGCCCCGGTACTCGCACTGGGCGGCTTTGACCCGGGAGATGTCGAGGGCACTGTTGCGCTGAAGGTGCTGGCCGGGCGAAGGGGCCAGGGTCAGTGCGGCGCAGAGGAAGAGACCCAGATCTCTGGCTGGAAGCATGCGCTCGGGGGGCATAAGGGTTGAAGGATACTATAATGCTTAATCCAGGGGTAAACCCATGTCAAGCGCTTACACCCAATAGATACTGTTGTCGGTCATGCCGGTGAAATGGTCGATGACCAGCCAGATGCCGGCGCAGGTGAACTGACCTACGATCAATCCCAGGAAAAAGGGCCGGGCCCGCATGAACAGGGAAGGGCCCCCGTACTTGAGGATGAGCGACTTGATGGTCCAGGCCAGGAAGACGCTGAAGGAGATGTAGTTGGTCATCGAGATGGTGCTGACGGCAAAACCCAGCGGGTGCAGCGGCCACCACAGAAAACGCTGCCTGGCCGCCATCAGCAGGGCCATCACCCCGCCCCCCGAGAAGGTGGCCAACCAGCCGGCCCAGTCCGGTCCGTCGGGATTGTTCAGTTCGCCACTGATGTAGTTGAAAGGGTACACCGGACCTCCGTCGGAGCCGAAGAACCAGCCGTTGAGGTTGATGCCCCCGTACTCGTAGCTCATGTGCAGTACCGCCCAGACCGAAGAGCCGATGCTCAGGAGGACGGCCAGCCCCATCGCCCAGAACAGGGAGCGCCGGCGTCCGGGGATCAGTTCCTCGGCCAGCTTGAGGCCGTTGGCACACGAGGCCATGACGTAGGTGCGGATATCGGCGGCCCACACATAGGTGAAGCCGAGGGCGGTCAGGGTGTGGGGACCCAGCACCGAGGACCCCAATCCGGAGGAGACAAAGTCGGAGGCGATCAGGGGTGCGCGGGCGGCGGCGATGCCGCCTTCGGCCACGATCCGGGTGATGGCCAGAAAGAGCAGGAACATGGCCCCCAGGTACAGGGGCACCACCCAGAGGGCCATGCCGGCCAGCCACAGCCAGCCGCCGATGAGTAGGCTGCTGCCGAGGAAGCCGAAGACCGCGGTCCGGTAGGAGAGCACCTCGTCGCTGTCGTCGATGCTGGGGTCGCCGGTCCAGGCCTTTCGCCACACTCCGGCCAGATGGCTGCGGGCCACCCAGAGGCCCAAGACCACCAGCACGATTAGGGCACCCATGCCCTGGTGGGCGACAATGGGAAAGTTGCCCGCGTAGTAGAGTTGTTCGTTGCTGGAGATGCCCAGGACCCCCAAGAGCCCTTCCTGCAGGCGGGCGACGATATTGAAGAACCAGATGGCAAAGGCGATGTCGAGATTGACGAAATAGGAGAAACCCAGCATGGGAAAGCTGAGGGCGATCTGGAGAAAGGTGGTGTTGCGGAAGAGCGGGATACTGGTATCCAGTTGCACGGTGGGAATGAAGTTGTAGTAGTTGTGCAGGGCGCGCAGGGATCCCAGGGCAAAGGGGATGGCGAAGCCGGCCCACATCAGCGGCGAGCGGAAGAAGGGGTTGAAAAATCCCTGGTCGGGGCCACCGATCATCGCCAGGGGGGCCTGCACCAGCGGGAAGGGCAGGCGCTCGCGCACGACCCATTGGCGGCGCAGCATTACCATCAGGCAGATCATGGCGAAATACACCGCCAGTAACAGGGGCAACCAGGCTAGCAGGGGGGGCAGCCACACCGCCCAGGGAATGCCGTAGCCGCGCGGGGCCCCCTCGTAAAAATATTTCACCGCCTCGGGGTCCTGGGGCACCATCCAGGAGGGAATGTAGGGGTGGATGAGTTGGACCCATTCGTTTTCGGGCGAGGCGTAATAGCCGGCCCCGCTGAGGATGGGCAACAGATATTCGGTGAGCCCCATGGTGGCGATGGAACAGGCGATGGTGGCCATCAGGTAGACCACCATCAATTCCTGGGGAATTAGGCGCAGACGGGGATGGATCAGGCCCAGGCCGGGGTTGACGAAGAGGGTGAAAAGGAAGAAGAGGAAGATGGCAGCGGCGGTGCTGAAATCGAGGCTGAGGTACGAGCCGCGCAAAACCATGTTGCCGTACGGATCGCCGGCGCTGATGGCGCAGGCCAGCAGGCTGCCTGCCAGCACTGAACGCCAGGTGAAACCGGTTGGGTGCGCCGCGCTCACCAACTCGGGCACATGCCCATCTGCGGGTGGCGCTGGTCGCGGGTGATGCTGCTGATACGAATGCCTTTGGTGCCAAAATTGACGCAGAGTTGCTGCTGCCGTCCCCGTCGGGTCTCGGTAACGTCAACCGTCCGGCGCAGGATGGGTTCCTTGGCGACTAGGTTGAGGACGATGATGTCGTACAGGGCTTCGACCAGCACCCGCCGCCGCACCCGGCGCTCGTTGCTCATGAATTTCTGGATGTAAGTGTTGAAGATGGAGCGCTGCTCGAGCACGGTTTTGTTGAGCGTATCGGGCAGGGCCTCGCAGGAGACGATGGCCCATTCCAGGGTCGGAGTCTCGGTGATGAAGAAGGGTTCATTTTTGAGCTGGACCACCTGGGGGACGTTTTCGAAAAGCTGAAAGAAGTGGCGCACCAGGTTGAGCACATTCACCTGCACCATCTTCCCGTCCTTGATAAAACGGTTGACCCTGGGGATCAGGGCGTAGGGGTGCTGGGTGGCTTTGGGATCTTCGAGCAGCAGGCGGATGCTGTTGTCCGCGACTTCTGCTCCCAGCGCCGCATGAGTTTGACGGCGTCCTCCCGCACCAGGGTGAGCCCCATTTGGGTGCGCAAGTCATCGACGGCAACCTGGTAGGTCAGGGCGTCGAGGTTCAGTGTTTTCTCGTCGCCCTTGGCGTCGGCGGCCAGGGCATCCTTCCCCTCCTTCTTGTTCTTCTCTTCCTTCTCCTCTTCGCCGGCGGCCCGGGGGGCTTTCCTGGGTCTGGCCTCCTTGGCCTCCTCTTCCTCTTCCTCTGCTTCTTCCTCGGCGTCGAGACTCCGCGGCTTTTTGCGGACTTTGGCTTTGGCATCCGTCGCCGGTCCGGTTTCCTCTTCGGGGGCGTAGAGGTCGCGCCCGCGCCGGCTCTTCTCGTCTCTTTCTACCGCACCCTCGGGAGCAGCGAAACCCGGGGTTTCCTTGTGCGCGTGCCCTTGGGTCGGCTTGAAGCGGCGGGTCTTGTCCTCCTCGCCGGCATCTTCGGCCTGGTCTTCGGCTTCCCCATCGGCTTCCTGTACATTGCGGCGTTTTTTCTTCTTCTTTTTCCCCGACGTATAGATGTCTTGCTCCAAGAGCGCGCCGGCATCCTCGTTTTCCCCATCGCCGAAGAGGTCGGCAGCGTCCTCGGCCTCGTCGTCGGTGTCGGCGGATTTTTTGGTTTTGCTCTTTTTGCTTTTGGCGGTTTTGGGATCCTCCGCCTCGGCATCGTCGCTGTCGTCCTCTTCGGCGAAAAGGTCGTCGTCGCTGTCCCCGTCGGCGAAGAGGTCGGCAGCGTCTTCGTCGTCGTCGGTGCCGGTGCCGGCGGATTTTTTGGTTTTGCTCTTTTTGCTTTTGGCGGTTTTGGGATCATCCGCCTCGCCATCGCCGCTTTCGTCCTCTTCGGCGAAAAGGTCGTCGGCGCTGTCCTCGTCGCCGAAAAGGTCGGCAGCGTCTTCGTCGTCGTCGGTGCCGGTGCCGGCGGATTTTTTGGTTTTGCTCTTTTTGTTTTTGGCGGTTTTGGGGTCATCCGCCTCCGCGTCGTCGCTGTCGTCCTCATCGGCAAAAAGGTCGTCGGCGCTGTCCTCGTCGGCGGAGAGATCGGCAGCGTCCTCGTCGTCGTCGGTGCCGGTGCCGGCGGATTTGTTGGTTTTGCTCTTTTTGCGTTTGGCGGTTTTGGGATCATCCGCCTCGGCATCGGCGCTGTCGTCCCCATCGGCGAAAAGGTCGTCGGCGCTGTCTTCGTCGGCGAAGAGGTCGGAAGCATCCTCGTCCTCGTCGGTGCCCGCAGCTTTTCGGCTCTTATCGGGGCTCTTGCGTCCGGTGTAGATGTCGCGTTCGAAGAGGGCTCCGGCTTCCTCGTCCTCTTCACCCTCTGCCACAGGGCCGGCCCCTGGGCCGCGGGTCTTGCCCTTCTTGGCCTTGGATGGGGGCGCCTCGTCGTCGGCCTCCTCCTCGGAAAAGGATTCGTTCTCTGCCTCTTCGGCGGCTTCCCGTTCGGCTTCCAGGTCTCCCGAATATCCATAGGCCAGGAGCAGGGCAGAGAGCCGGGCGCCCAGTTCGGGGTTGACGTACCGGTAGGCGATGCGCAGGGCTTCGATCACCAGCTCGTCGTCCTGGCCCTCCTCAGCAATGGGTTCGAGCTGCTGGAGCATGGAGGCGGCATACTGCTCCATGAGGAAGATCTTTTCCTTGCGGCGGATGACCCGCTCCAGTTGCCGTGTTTGTCTGACCAGGGAACTCACAGGCTGGGCCGATCCTTTCAGGGGAAGAGCACGGTGGGTAGGACACCGGGCCAGAGACGGCGGGAAGCCCGCCAGTGGGGCACCCCGTCCTTGCCGTGTACGGAGATCTTGTGGACCTTCTGCACGGTGTACGCCATCTTTTTGAGGCCAGTTTTTTTCTTGGGTACGTAGGTGGTCAGCGTGCAGTTGCTATAGTTGCCGGCAAACAGGTCCTCGCCGAGAAGTTCGCCGCAGAGGATGCGGTCGTAAATGTCTTCGAGGATGGTTTTGCCCTGCACCCATTCCGGAGGCAGATCCCAGGATTTGGCGTAGGAGGCCAGTTTGCGCTCGGGCGTGCGGAAGGTGCAATTGAGATGCTGGCTTTCGCACAGGACCCAGCGGGGGCTGTTCACCGGCTCGGAATAGAAGGGATACTTCTGGTACCAGTTGGGCTTGTTATTGGATTTGCGGTAGAAGTAGGACGGAAAGCGTTCGCGCAGCGAGTCGATAGAGCAGGGGATGGGTTTGCCCGAGGTATCGCCGATACAGGGGTTGCGGAAGAGCAAAACATGGGAGGCGAAAAGTTTCTGCAGCGAGGGCAACTCGTTGCGCTCATAGGCCTCGGCGGCCCGCGGCGTTCTCAGCAGCTGCTCGACAAAGGTGCCCAATGCCTCCTGATGGAGGGCGAGGTTCTCGGCGCTGAAGGAATAACCCAGGGCTTCCTCGTGCTGCTGCAGGGAGAAGAAACGCTCCATGAAAATCCAATGGGCCTGGTCCTGAGGTGGCTGAGTGCGCAGGTCTGGAGGTTCGGCAGGCAGGGGACTAGGGGCAGATTGCCGACTCTGCGCCTTGGCCTTGCGTTCTTCCTGGGCGGCACTGTCTTCCAGGTCGGTGTTGTCGTCACCAAAGAGTTCGGTGCCTTCGGCGGCCTCGGAGAGTTCGCCGAAATGGTCTTCCTCCCCATCGGCCTCCTGGTTATGTTTGAGCTCGACCAGCTGGTCGATATCATCCTTGACCTGGGCAGCCAGTTCGCCGGCCATGCCGGGGTCCTCGACGCGGTGCTCCTCGTCTTCCTCGAGGCCGATAATCAACTGCGCCAAGGTTTTGGGGTCCATGGACAAGGCGACTATTTCGGCAGTAGTATCGGACATGAAAACCGGGCTCGGGAGCTGTTGATGGGCCTCTGCCGACCACTGGCAGGAGGTCCTATCAACTACCGATAGTTTAAGTTAGGGATCATATATAAATAAGTCGTTTTTGTCAATTCGCGGAACAGGCCATCTCTCTCTTCACCGCAGAAAGCGCGCTGCTTGAGCTTTACCCTCGCTGAGCCCTACCTAACGCCCCGGGCTGCCGATGACCTGTTGCCCGATTTCCTCCGCCACCTGCACCAGGTACCACCGGGGATGGCCCTGGAGGTGGATCTAGGGGAGGTGGTGTTTATCCCCCCCTTCGGGTTGGTCGTCCTCTGCCTGATGGGGCGTTATGCCCGCACCCTCTGCCCGCAGGTGCAGTATCGGCTGCCGCGCTCGCCGCACCTGCGCCGTTACCTGGCGCGTATGCGTTTCGACGAGGCAGTGGCTGGGTTTGCCCAGCTGATCGGCCCCCCCCTGACTACCGACCAGGACCGGGCAATGCCCGACAGCGAGGCCCTGCTGGAACTGACGCGCATCGAAGAGCGGGTCGATGTGGAGCGGGTGCTCGGACGCATTGCCGATCGGGTCGAAGTGATCCTGGCCGCCGAATTGCAGTACACCCCCGTCGAGATCAACCGCTTCAAGAATGTGGTCGCCGAACTGTGCCACAATATCCTCGACCACAGCACGACCTGGGGCTATGTGGCGGTCCAGCGCTACCAGGATCCCCGGACCCGCACCAAATACGCGGTTATCGGGGTAGGCGACCTAGGAATAGGCATCAAGAAGAGCCTGGCCCACCGCTATGAGGTGGAGGAGTGGACGCACGCTCAGGCCATCCTCAACGCCCTCAAGAAGAACTGCTCGCGCGACCCGACCAGAGGCTTAGGGCTCTACATCGTCGAGCAGATCTGCCGGCGCTACGGCGGAAATCTGCAAATAAAGTCCGGTGACACCCGGGTGTATATCCGCGGACGCCGCCATTTTGAACACCGTTCTGCTTTTTTTCCCGGCACCCTGCTGAGCATCTCCCTTTGCCAGCGCTTACCCTAGTCGGCACCGCGACGGAGGAATCCTTGTTCGGCACCCAGCAAAACACCCCGAAACCGCCCAGTCGCGAGCAATGGGTCATGATGCTCATCGCACTGGTGATCGCACTGGTGCTAACCCTTTCCTATTTCGGCATTATCTATGTGGTCGATCAGGGGAATCAATGAGCAATCAACATCTTGGGGTATCAGGGGTTTCCAGGGGGCTCATCTGGTATAAAAGGCTTGACAGTCCAATGGAGAGGATCTTATAATTGGCTTAATTGAATTCAATTAAGCGCCTACAAGGCCGATACCTGTGGAGGAAGTTTCAACAATCATCGCCGCGACGGTGCCTCACTCCCTGACTCCGGCGCCGCCCTTTTGCATCGCCGGTGGCGAGGCCATCCTCAGTGGTCGCCCGCGAGGGGCCGAGCTGCTGGCAGCGGTGATGGTGCATCTGCCGGGAGCACCCGATCCTTCGGCCACCCCTCTCGACTTTTCCGGCGTTTCTTTCATCGATGTGTCCTGCGCCGACGAGTTGTTGAACAAGCTGCTGCTGCGGCTGCGCAGCGGCGAACTTGGGGGCCGTTATCTCTTTTTGCAGGGAGCAAACCCTTCGGTGGCCGAGACCATCGAGACGGTGCTGCGCCTGCGGGATCTGTCGGTGCTGGCCAAAGTGGGGGAGGAAATAAGGGTGCTGGGGGAGTTGGGCCGGCCCAGCCGCGAAGCGCTGGAGGTGCTCCTCCAGCACAAGGCGCTGACCTCCACTCAACTGGCCGCTGCCCTGGGCAAAAACACCAATATCGTCTGCAACCGCCTCAATGCCCTGCAGCGCCAGGGCCTGGCTTGCCGGCTGCCGGACGGGACTGCCGGGGGCAGGCGCTATTCTTATGTCTCCATACTCTGAGGGCGAGCGCAACGTGGATCAGATTGACCATGCGAATAAGAAGGCGCCGGCCGCACTGCGGGCCGAGGGCTAAGGCCATGCTCGATCTGGGCGCGGTCAAGAACCAGATCGACGCAATGGTGGTCCAGCAACGGGCCGGGCAGCTGGATTTTAAGCAGAAGCTGGCCCTGGCCCTGGCTCAGCAGGAGCGCTGGGCGAGTGGATGGGAGGAGTTGAGCGCCAAGATCGCCCGCAGCCGCACCTCGTGGCTCTTGCCCGCCGGTTTGAACGAACCCATGGATCGCTGCTATCCGCTGCCCCCCCGACCCTCGACCTTGAGTGTGGCGGCCACCGATGGTTCGCAGATCTATCCCGACCGCCATGAGATCGCCGGCTGCTTCCTGATCAATATCGGCTACATCCTGCTGCCCTACGGCACCGGTCAACGGCCGGTGATGAGCAGCAAGCCCAGTCTCTTCTTCCGCGAGGAGGAGGTGTACGAACAGTGGGGTGGCCGCCGCATCTTGGTCAACCGGGAGTTGGTGGGCTTTAAGCGCAGCCTGATGGAGTTCACCGAGCTGGCCGACCTTTCCCTGGCGGCCCAGGAGGAGGGGCACCGGGTGGTGGCCCTCTCCGATGGGACACTCATCTTTTGGAGCCTGGAGGGCAAACCACTCGACTTCAAGCAGGACTACCTGGCGGCGGTGCTGGGGGCTTTCGAGCGCCTGCGCCAGGCCCGCATTCCGGTGGCCGGGTACATCAGCCGGCCCGGCAGCCAGGAACTGGTCAACGCGCTCAAACTGGGGCTCTGCCCGCTGGCCGCCGCTGACTGCGACCGCTGCCCCTGGAAACCGGACAGCTTGCCCAGGCCGGAGCGCAGCCTGTGGTCGGGGGACGGGCTGCCCTGCGGTGGGATCGAGGGGGTGACCGACGCGGTGTTGTTGCGCCAGGTGCTGGAGCCGGGGGAGCGCAGTCCGGTGTTCCGCAGTTCATCGAAGATCCTCGACGAATACGGGCCCCATCACGTCTGCTTTTTTTACCTGCACGCCGGGCCCGAGATCGCCCGCATCGAGATTCCCGCCTGGGTGGCCGAAGACCCGGAACTGCTCGACCTGGTCCACGCCTGCGCCTTTGACCAGGCCGAGAAAGGCCAGGGTTATCCGGTGAGCCTTACTGAGGCCCACGAACGGGCGGTGGTGCGCAACGCCGACCGCGACGCCTTTTACCGCTTTCTGGAGCAGACCTTCGTCAAGAACGATATCCGGGCCGGCATCTCCACCAAGAGTATGAAGAAGCGCTATGCCGGCATCTGAGAGTACGGACTATCAGCAGCCGAGGACGGCAACGTGAGCAAAACCCAGGAAACGCCTCCCCGGCGCCCGCTGAGCCGCTTTCTGGCCGACGAGCAATCGGCCGTCCAGGGCATGCCAGTGGCGCGGCCTTCCCATGCCGGCGAGGTGATCGAGAGCAGCACCACTGAGTTGATCGCCGAGGCCTGCCAGTTGCACGGGGCGCCCTCCTTTGGGCGTTTTGTGCGGGTCGAGTCCGAGTCGCCGATCATCGCCATTGTCTTCAATGTCTTCACCCGCTCCATTGAGCCCAACCGCCGGCCCACGGCCTACGGCAAGACCGAGGCCGAATTGCGCCTCGAGCAGCCGCAGATTTTTGAACTGCTGCGCACCGAGTTTCAGGCCCTGGTGGTGGGGTACCGAGATGAGACCGGCCCCGTGCCCATCCTGCCGCCGCAGCCGGCCCGCATTCACAGCTTCGTCTATTTGTGCGAGGACGAGGAGGTGGCCGAGTTTACCCGCAGCGACGAGTACCTGCGCAGTATCCTGGGGGCCGCCAAGGTGCCCACCGACGAGTTGCTGGTGGCCACCCTGCGCCACGCGCTGCGGGCCCGGGGGGGCGCCGCTGCCTACCTGGTGGAGATGGGCAAGGAATTATCGCGGTTGCTGCGCGACGACTATGACCGCCTGAGTTCCTTACTCAGGCGCATCGCCCGTTAGGAGTACCATGGAGCGTATTGGCACCGGCGGAAAAAAGGCACGGCGCAGCCGACGCCTGGGGGTGATCACCAAGGGTTCGCTGGTCGAGGGCCTGGAGATGAAGCTAGACCCCGCTCAGAATATCGAGGACATGAAGGCCGGCAAGTTCGCGGTGATCGAGGGGGAAAAGAACGATTTCTTCTCGATGGTCACCGACATGCGCCTGGAGGCCACCAATCAGGAAATCTTGCTCCATCCGCCGGCCCAGGAGGACGAACTGCTGCGCCAGGTGCTCAGCGGCACCGGCACCTACAACATCGTCTCGCTGCGCCCCATGCTGATGATGGCCAAGGACGCGGGGGATGAGGAGGGGCCGCGACCGGTCAAGGCCATCCCCAGCCATTTCTCCCTGGTCCAGGAAGCTGAGGAGGAGGATGTGTCGCGCATCTTTGGCAAGGAAGGGGATCCCGAGGGCCGGTACTTCAGCCTGGGCACCCCGCTGGACATGGAGACCCCGGTGTGTATCGACATGGTGCGTTTCGCTGAGCGCAGCAACGGCATCTTCGGCAAGACCGGCACCGGCAAGTCCTTCCTCACCCGCCTGGCCCTGTGCGGGCTGATCCACTTTGAGCGGGCAGTGAACCTGATCTTCGACATGCACAACGAGTACGGGTTCCGGGCCATGAAGGAGACCGGGGGCAGGGGCACTTCCTTCGTCAAGGGGCTCAAACAGCTTTTCGGCGACAAGGTGGCGATCTTTTCCCTGGACCCCAAGTCCACCCGGGCCCGGGGCATCCAGCCGGATTTCGAGGTCTACATTTCTTACGACCAGATCGCGGTCGAGGACATCGCCCCGCTGCAGGACGAACTGAAGCTCAACCCCACGGCGGTCGAGTCGGCGTACCTGGTCTACGCCATTTACAAGGAAAAGTGGCTGCGCACCCTGATCAGCTTGGACGGCCCGGAGGTGGAAAATTTCGCCGAGGAAATCGGCGCCCACCCCGGCTCGCTGGTGGCCCTGCACCGCAAGCTCAAACGACTGGAAAATTTCCCTTTCATGGTCGCCAAGCTACACGATGTCGATGCGGTGGACCGCATCATGGAATACCTGGACCGAGGCATCAATGTGGTGCTGGAGTTTGGCCAGCAGACCAGTATGCTCTGCTATTTGCTGGTGGCCAACATCATCGCCCGGCGTGTCCATGAAATGTATGTGAAGAAAAGCGAGCGTTTCTATGCCACCCAGCGGGTCGAGGACCAGCCGCGCCAATTGATGATCACCATCGAGGAGGCCCATAAGTTCCTCAACCCGGTGGCGGCCAAACAGACCATCTTCGGCACCATTGCCCGCGAGATGCGCAAGTACTATGTATCCCTGCTAATTGTCGACCAGCGGCCCTCTGGCATCGACGACGAAGTGCTTTCGCAGATCGGCACCCGGATCACCGCCTTGCTCAACGACGAAAAGGATATCCAGGCGGTGCTCACCGGGGTGAGCGGCACCGAGGGCTTGCGCAGCGTGCTGGCCAGCCTAGACTCAAAGCAGCAGGCCCTGGTCATCGGGCACGCGGTGCCGATGCCGGTGGTGATCAAGACCCGAGAGTACGGCCCCAAGTTCTACCGCGAACTCGGCTGCCTGGAGGAGTTGGGGGAGGAAGAACGCAAGGCCAAGGTCCAAAAAGACATCCAGGCCCTTTTCGGAGAGAGTTGAGTCAGATATGGCAACCCTGTCGTCGCCCAGGCTGGTCATTGTCAATTCGGCCCTGTCTTCCGACAGCAACACCCGCATGCTCTGCCGGCATGCCCATGCCCACGCGCTGAGCCGGAAGATCGAAGCGGATCTCATCGATCTCAAGGATCACCGCGTCCTGCCCTATGGTTATGAGGGCAGCGAAGGCTTGGATCAGATCGAAGCCCTGCTGGGGGTAGCCGGGGCCATCATCCTGGCTTTTCCCCTGTACAACTACAATATGAGCGCCTCGCTCAAGGCCCTCATCGAGCACTGCGGCCCCTGCTTCGAGGACAAGGTGGTGGGGCTGATGACCGCCGCCGGGGGGCGCTCGAGTTATATGAGCGTATTTTCCGTGGGCCAGAGTTTGATGTTAGACTTCCGCTCCTGGATCGTGCCGCGCTATGTGTACGCGGTGAGTGATGATTTCGGCAAGGAGGCCATCGCCAATCCGGAGGTCGGCCTCCGGGTGGAGCAGTTGGTGGAGACCTCGCACCGCGCGGCCTGGCAGTTGCAGTTGGATCTGCCGGTCAGTTAGAATGGCAGCCCGCGATCCGCGCCAGGTGGAGCAAGGGCGCCAACGCCGGGCCGCCCTCAAGAAACAGGTGCGCCACCCCTACATCACCGGGCAGCAACTCAAAGGTCCCGAGCCCCCGTCGCCCCCGCCGCCGCCCGCCAATCCCCCCCCAGCCCCGCCCTCTGCCTGAGCGCTTGTCTGGAATCGCCGTGGCCGACTATATTATAGCGCTCCCGGTCGGCATATAACCCCTGGTATTTTCCTCGTTTAAGCCACCAAGGCTTGGCGGAAAACTAGGTTCGGGCCAGACGGATCGATGATCAGAAAATTTTACCAAGATCGCACCTTGTTCGTCACCGGCGGCACCGGCTTTCTGGGCCAGGCGCTGGTGGCCAAGGTGCTCCGCGATTTGCCGCAGGTGCGCCGGATCTACCTGTTGATCCGGCCCCGCAGTCAGCCCGAAGGCCGGGTGATCTCAGCCGCTGAGCGTCTGGAAGAGGAATTGCTGGCTTCCAGCGTCCTGGCGGGGTTCAGATCCGCCGACCCCCGCGGCTTTGCCGCCCAGTGCCTCAAGGTGGTGGCGGTGAGCGGGGATGTCACCCTGCCCGGCCTCGGGATGGATCCCCAAATCTGCGAGCGGATGCTGGGCGAGGTGGACCTGATCTTCAACAGCGCCGCCACCGTGGTTTTCGACGAGCCGCTCGATCTGTCGCTGCGGCTCAATACCTTGGGACCCCTGAGTCTGCTCGACTTTGCCAGCCAATGCCGGCAGCCGGTGATCTTTGCCCATGTCTCCACCGCCTATGTCAACGGCCAACTCCCTGGCCGCATCGCCGAGGAATTACTTCCCGAAAATCGCACCATCCGTCAGTTGATGGAAGGCCAGACCAAGGGCGCGGATTTCGATGCCGAGGCTGAGGTGGCCGATTGCCAGCGCTACTGCCGGGGCATCGACACCGAGGCGGCCAGCCCGCAGCGCCGCCAGGCCTGGAGGCGCGAGATCCTGGGCCAGCGCCGCAGCCGCAGCCTGTCGGAAAAACGTCTGGAGCAGCTGATCGAGGACCGCAGCCGCCGCTGGCGCGAAAGGCAGTTGGTGGAGGAGGGCATGCGCCGGGGCAAGGCGTACGGGTGGAACGACGTGTACACCTTTACCAAGGCGCTGGGGGAGCGTTTGCTGGTGCGCCGGCGGGGGCAGGTGCCGATGGTCATCGTGCGCCCCAGCATTATCGAGAGTAGCCTGCAAGATCCGGAGCCGGGGTGGATCACGGGTCTGAAGGTGGCCGACCCGCTCATCGCCGCGTACGGGCGGGGCCTGCTACCCGATTTTCCGGCCCGGCCGGAAATGGTCATCGACATGATCCCGGTGGACCTGGTGGTCAACGCCACCCTGGCGGCCCCCACTCAGGCCTGTGCGGCAGAGGTGCGCATCTTCCAGGTGGCATCGAGTGCGGACAACCCGATCCGCCTCTCCACCCTGGTCAACTACGTGCATGGCTACTTCCTGCGCCATCCGCTGCGAGACCGGGAGGGAAAGGAACCCCAGTTGCCGCAGTGGACCTATCCGAGCATGCGCCGCTTTCACCTGCTCTTCAAACTCAAGTACCTTTGGCCGGTGCGAGCCAAGGAGTGGAGCCTGGATCACCTGCCTTCGGCCTGGGTGCCCCAGGCGCAGAAGCGGCTCACCGCCAACCTCAAGGTGCGGCTCAAGCGCCTGCTCTACTACACCGATATCTACCATCCCTACACCAACCTGGGTTGCTCCTTCGAGGCCTTGCACACCCGCCAGCTCTTCGAGTCACTGCCGCCCGAGGAGCAGCAACTCTTCGGCATGGACAGCCGGCGCATCGACTGGGAGGAGTATCTCCAGCGCATCCATTTGCCCGGGCTGCGCAAACATGTGTTGCGGGACGAGCCTGGGGACGACGTGTTCTTCCGCGAGGCCCCTGAGGAAGCCGGGGCCGAGGAGGAGCGCTGGCAGGCCGAGAGCCAGATCCAGACCATCCCCGATCTGTTGCGCTGGGCCGGGGTCCGCTACGCCGGCCGGGTGGCGCTGCAGATCCGGCGGGAGGGGAGATGGGAGCGCCTCAGCTACCGGGAGCTGTTGATAAGGGTGGAGGCGGTGGCCCGCCTTTGGCAGGAGCGCGGCCTGGTACCGGGGCAGCGGGTGCTGCTCTGCGCCGCCAACAGTCCCGAATGGGTGGTGGCTTATCTGGCGGCTTCCACCCTGGGACTGAGCGTGGTGCCCCTCGATCCGCAGACCCGCCCAGGAGAGCTGTGGGGGCTGGCCCAGTTTGCCAACGCCCAGGCGCTGTTGACCGTGGAGGCGATCTGGCGGGGAGCGGCGGACACCCGGCCTGCAGGGATCGAGGGGTTCGATATCATGCGGGGTGGTCTGCTCTTTGGTTTGGCCGACGACAACCTGCCCGTGCCGACCGGCCCATGGCAGGCGCCGCAGCTTGACGCCGGCATGACCGCCTCGATTCTCTTCACCACCGGCACGGCGGTGGCCCCGCGCGGGGCGCTGCTCAGCCACCGCAGCCTGCTGGCCGACCTGCTGGCCCTGGCCGAAGTGCAGCGACTCTACGAGACCGATCAGATGCTCTCTCTGCTCCCACTGCACCACGGGTTGGAGTTCACGGGGGGGCTGCTGATGTCCCTGTGGGCCGGGGCCACGACTACCTATCTGGAGACCCTCAACAGCCGCGAGATCCTCACCACCATCCGCGCCACCGGCACCACGGCGCTCTTGGCCGTGCCCCGGCTGCTCAAGATCCTGGCCGACCGCATCCTGCGGCTGGAGGGTGGCACGGGCACTCCCCCGGCCAGCCTGCGCGCCCTGAGATTGATCGTCTCCGGCGGGGCACCGCTAGACCCCGAACTCTTCGATCTGTACCAGCAGCGCCTGGGCATCACCCCGCACGAGGGCTACGGGTTGACCGAAGCGGGTCCCATTGTCAGCGTCAACCCGCCGGGCAAGGCCCGCCGGGGTTCGGTGGGCCAGGTGTTGCCCGGGGTGGAGGTGCGTATCGGTGACCCCGACGCCGCTGGGATCGGGGAGATCCTGGTCCGGGGTCCCAATCTGATGGCCGGTTACTTGGACCAACCCGAGCTGAGCGCCGAGGTGCTGCGCGAGGGTTGGTTGTACACCGGGGACCTGGGCTACCTGGATGCCGAGGGGTATCTGTTTGTCAGCGGCCGCAGCAAGGATCTCATTGTCACCGGTGCCGGCAAAAACGTCTACCCCGAGGAAGTGGAGGCGCTGTACCGGGAACTGCCCCACGTCGCCGAGCTGGGGGTGGTGGGAGTGCGTTCGGCTCGCACCCTCAGCGAAGAGGTACACGGGGTGGTGGTGCTCGAAAGAGCCAGCGCCGAAGCCGGGGAGGAAGCGCTCAAACAGCGGGCCTACCAGATATCCAGCACCCTGCCCACCTACCAGCGCATCCAACGCCTTCACCTGTGGCAGCGGCCCCTGCCCCGGCGCGAGGACGGCGAACTGGACCGCCAGGCCCTGGCCGCGCAGTTGCAGGGAGAGCGGCACTTGGTCAGCGAACGCATCGACGTGGTGCCCTGGGAGCGACAAGTATATCAACTGCTTTCCCGCCTCACGGGTCTGACCACCGGCGAGGTGATGGCCCACAGTGAGATCCCGGTGGACACCTTGCTCGATTCGCTGATGGCGGTGGAACTCGTCGCCCTGCTGGAACAATGGGCGGGCAAGCCCTTGGAAGGGGTAGTCCGCCACCACCGCACCCTCAGGGAGATGCTGGAACTGCTCCAGCCGGCCCTGGAGGGCCAGGAATGGGCCGGTGCCCCCGAAGAACACTATTGGTCCAGCGTGGTCGGTGCGGCCGGAACCGGGCGAGGGCCACAGGCCGGCCTGCTCCAGGGGATCTTCTGGAGGAGCGGCGGCCCCTTGCTGGGCAGTTATCTCTCCCTGGAATGCGAAGGGCAGGAGCACCTGCCCCAGGACCGACCCTACCTGATCGCTGCCAACCACCTCAGCCATCTGGACGCCCCCTGTCTGCTCCTGGCTCTCAAGGGGCAGGCTGCGGGCTTGAGCCTGGCGGTGCCCCGAGGGTATGCCCAGCAGCCGGGTCTGAAGAACCGACTGGTCCACGCCCTGCTCAACGCGGTGCCGGTGGACCGGCGCGAGGGATTCCCGGCCAGTCTGATCCGGCTGCGGCAGGCCCTGGGTCCGCGCCGGCCCCTGCTGATCTTCCCAGAGGGCAGTCGTTCTGCCGGCGGGAAGTTACAGCCCTTCAAACCCGGGGTGGGGCTGCTGGCCCTGGAATTGGGGGTGCCGGTGGTGCCGGCCCATATCCGGGGGACGTACGAGGCCCTGCCCAAGGGCAATACGCGGCCCCAGCGCCAGCCGGTACACCTGCGCTTCGGCGCGGCGCTCGAGGTGGCCCCCTATGCGGCGCGCCGGCCGCAGTTAAACAGCTACGAGGTGTACCGGGAAATCGCCGAAGCTCTGCACCGCCGCATCGAGGCTCTGGGGGCCGGCACCTAAAAGCGAGGTCACATGTATCCATTTCTCTTTGAGATAGGTTCCTTCCGCCTGCCCACCTTTGGCTTGATGGTGGCCTTGGGTTTTCTGGCGGCGCTGTGGGTGCTGCAGCGGGAATTACCCCGCAGGGGGTTTGACGAGGAGTTGGGTTCCTCGATCATCACCGCCGGCATGATCGGCGGTCTGGTGGGTGCCAAGCTGTACTTTGTGCTCTTTGAGATGCCAGGTGCAACGTGGGGGGAAACCTTCGCCGCGCTCTTCTCGGGGAGCGGGTTGACCTGGTACGGCGGGTTTGTGGTGGCGGCCATCGCCATCTATGCGATGCTGCAGAAAAGAGGCGTGCCCTTCCTGCCGGTGGCCGATGCCTGCGGGATGGCCCTGGCCATCGGCTATGCCATTGGGCGCATCGGCTGCCAGTTGGCCGGGGACGGGGACTACGGCGTGCCCACGGACCTGCCCTGGGCGATGGCCTATCCCGACGGGGTGGTGCCGACCCTGGAGTTGGTCCACCCGGCACCGGTGTACGAGACCCTGCTGGGCCTGGCGATCTTCGCGGTGCTGTGGCGGCTGCGCCAACGCTTCACGACCCCCGGCACGCTCTTCTGCCTGTACCTGGTGCTGGCCGGGTCGGCGCGTTTTGGCGTGGAGATCATCCGCCTCAATCCCCATGTGTTGTGGGGGCTGAGTGCGGCCCAGTTGATCAGCATGGCGATGATCGCCGGCGGTATCGCCCTTGCCTATCGGCTGCGAGCGAGGGCGGCGTGAGCGAACAGGCGCGTTATCCGCGGGTATCCAGCTTCAAACAGGCGGGGGATTTCCGCCGGCATGTGCAGGGCCTGGGCATCGATCTGGCGTGCGAGGATCAGGTGCTCACGGCACCCGAATCCCCCCTGTCCTGGCCTCTAGAAGTGGAGGGCCGACGGGTGGGCAACCGCTTCGCCATCCACCCGATGGAAGGTTGGGACGGGACCGAGGAGGGAGAACCCAGTGAGCTGACCCGGCGGCGCTGGCGGAACTTTGGCCGCAGTGGGGCCAAACTGATCTGGGGGGGGGAGGCTTTTGCCGTCTGCCCTGAGGGCCGGGCCAATCCCAATCAGTTGCTGGCCAAGTCTGATAGTATGGCCGAGTTGCGCCAGGTGCTGTTGGAGAGCCACGCCAGCGAATGTGGCGACACGAGGGATCTGCTGCTGGGCATCCAACTGACCCACTCGGGGCGTTTCTGCCGGCCCACCAAGGGCAAGGGCATGGCCCCGGCCATCCTCTATCACCATCCGGTGCTGGACCGCAAGTTCGGGCTGGGGCCAGACTATCCACTGCTGGAGGACGGGTACATCGAGGAGTTGATCGGCAAGTACATCGAGGTGGCCTGTGTTGTCGCCGACGCCGGGTATCACTTTGCCGATATCAAACACTGCCACGGGTACCTGGGCCACGAATTCCTCAGCGCCCGCACCCGGCCGGGGAAGTTCGGGGGGGCCCTGGAGAACCGCACCCGTTTCTGCCGCGAGATTGTCGAGGGCATCCGCGCCCGCCGGCCCGGCCTGCTCCTGGGGGTGCGGCTGAGCGCCTTTGACCTGGTGCCCTTTTTTCCCGACCCAGCGCAAAGTGAGGGCAAGAAACTGGGTCCGGGCATTCCAGAGTCGCACCCGCTGCCCTATGAGTGGGGTTTCGGGCTGCACCCCGACGACCCGCTCAGCCTCGACCTGGAGGAGACCTGCCAGTTCATCGAATTGCTGGGGCAGTGGGGGGTGAAATTCCTCAACCTCTCCTGCGGCAGTCCCTACTACAACCCCCATATCCAGCGGCCGGCCCTCTTTCCGCCCTCCGACGGGTATCAACCGCCCGAAGACCCACTGGTGGGTGTGGCCCGTCAGTTGAACATGGTGGCCGCGATCAAGGCGCGTTTCCCGGACCGTGTGGTCGTCGGCACCGGGTACACTTATTTACAAGAGTACCTGCCTCAGGTGGGTCAGCACTATGTCCGCCAGGGGATGGTGGATTTTGTCGGACTGGGGCGTATGGTGCTCTCCTATCCCGATCTGCCCGCCCAGGTGCTGGGGCAGGGCACGGTGGATCGCCGGCGCATCTGCCGCACCTTCAGCGACTGCACCACGGCCCCGCGCAAGGGGCTGGTCTCGGGGTGTTTCCCGCTCGATCCCTTCTACAAGGAGCGGGAGGAGGCGCAGGTGCTCAAGGAACTCAAATCAGGAGGCTAGGCCATGAAAGTCTTTTTACCCGAGATGAGTTTCGCCGAGGTGGAGGATATGCTCGGCCAGGTGCAACTGGCCATCATTCCCACCGGCAGCAATGAGGGACACGGTCCTCATCTGCCGCTCAAGGTGGATGCGGCCACCGCCACCTATGTGGCCTGCAAGGCGGCCGAGGCGCTCTATCCGCAGATATTGGTGGCACCCTGTCTGGCGGTGGGGCACTCGCCCCAGCATCTGGAGTTCCCCGGCAGCATGACCCTGCGCTGGGAGACCCAGGTGCGGGTGCTGATGGACTACTGCTCTTCGCTTATGGGGTATGGGATCAGGCGCTTCGCGCTGGTCAACGGCCACGGCAACAACATGGCGGTCAATGCCCAGGCGGCCCGGCAGATCACCGAGGAGTTGGGGGTGAGGGTGGCGTCCTTTGCCTATTGGGAGGCCATCGATCGGGAGGCCATTGGCAAGATCAACGAGGGCCGGCACTATCCGGGGCATGCCGACGAGTTCGAGACCTCGATGATCCTGCACATCTGCCCGGAGCACACCCGCATGGACCGGCTGCACGAGATCGAAGACAAATACGGTCTCTTCGGGCCAGGGCCGCAGGTGCTGCCTGGGCATCAGTTTTTGGCCAGCACCACCTTCAAGCAGCGGGGGTTGCGGCAGCGGCTCTTGTGCGATGTGGCGGCGGAGAATTACAAGCTGGCCAGCGCCGAGAAGGGGGCCCAGTTCGCGGCGCTGGCCGTGGAGGGGGTGGTGCGGTATTTGAGGGACTTTATCGAGAAGGTGCCGGTGGAGTAAATCCGGTTCGGACGGGAATTGGGAGGGCCGCACCTGTCAGAGGCGCGGCCCTCTTTGCGTTTATTTGCTCAGCATATCCTCGACCTGCTTGACTACCCAGTCGATGGCGTAGTCGGCCATGATCCGGCCTTTCTTGGCGGTGGCAAAATCCTTGGCGGCGTTGTAGTAGATGGGGTCGCGGGGGGCGTAGTTGAGGTTCTTGGTGATCTTGATATTGGCCTTCTCGTAATCCACTCCTTCCCAATGCACGTTTTCGGGGAAGAGGGCGTGGGCGAAGGAGGTTTCGAATTCGGCGGCGTGGGCCGGGCAATCTTTGGACTCCATGTGCTCTTCGACGAACTCCTTGGGGTAGGCCTCCCAGTAGGAGTGGAAGCGCACGTCGATGCCAAGGCGCTGGCGGAAGTCGGCCATCTGCTGGCCCAGGGGGCCGTTGCCGGCATGGCCGTTGATGATCAGGACGCGTTCGATGCCGTGGCGCTTGAGGCTCTCGCAGATGTCGAAGGCCTGGGCGAAGAAGGTCTCGGGCTTGAGGCTGAGGGTGCCCTGAAATTCCATCCAGTGTTCGGAGATGCCCACGGCCATGGG